>DAVZJL010000036.1:0-25352 GCA_052272805.1 Prevotella sp.
GATGACGCGTATCTTTTCCTGAAGAGTCATACGTGATAGAGCATCGTCGATGCGTCGCTCTATGGGCTGTGTCTCGTCAAGATAGACAAGTGTCTGCTGAGCATTGGCTGTCATAGCATACACCGCAATCAAGCAAGATGTTATGATATGTCTCATAGTAATGTGTAAGTAATGGTTTTTAGTTGTTGATTGCAAAATTAGCATTCAGCTACTAAAAATAAAAGAGTGAGTGTTTAAAAAGTGGATGATATTAGACTGTAATGTCTTCTAAAACGCTGATAATCAATGAACATTAAGTTTGGTACGTATGCAATAAAGTGGACGAAAAGTAATGGGTTTGCCTCTCGACAAACCCATTTTTCATGAATTTCGAACTAACTATTTCTGCACTTCCTTGTCCTTTCTCAGCAAGAAGGTTCTGTGCGTTCCGTGTCATCCGTGGGGAAGAGTCGCAGTTTGGTTGGTGCAGTAGGGGGTGCAGCAGTCTCTGCTGCACCAGCCAAGCTGTGGTGTTATCCTTTATCCGCTTCAATCCGTTGTTACATCCCTGCGCATCCCAACCATCTGTGTCCATCCGTGCTCATCCGTGGGGAAGAGTCGCAGTTTGGTTGGTGCAGCAGAGACTGCTGCACCCCCTGGTGGTGTATCCGTGCCATCCGTGGGAGTCTCTCTCAGCAAGAAGGTTCTGTGCGTTCCGTGCGTTCCGTGGGGAAGAGACGCTGCTTGGTTGGTGCACTTGAGACAAGTGCACCCCCTGGGGTGCGCTCTGTGCGTTCCGTGGGAGGTCAGCACCCAACAAATTTGTTGTAAAAAACTTTACGCCAACCCCATAACTTGCAATGCAAATATTGTTCAAGCACTCTCCACCTGAACACCCATTCTGGAGAAAAGAGCATAGCAGACAGCGCATTGTTGCTCTCGCTGTTCGCCTTGAAAACCACAAAAATGTAGTTTTTCGGTGTGCAAGTGCCACTTTTGCCTACCCAAAATGCCACTTTCGTCGGGTGCAAGTGCCACTTTCATCCACCCTAAGTGCCACTTCTACCCAGTACTCGCAGCGCGAGTACTGGAGTTTAGCAGCGCGAGTACTCAGTACAAGTGCCACAATAGCACTTGTTTTTAGGAGATAACGCCACAACCGATTAAATATCAGTACGTTGCAGTTTCCGTCCTTTCAACCCCTCCAAAACTCGTGAAAAATGCACCCACAATTTGTTTTCTGATTTTCTGCGCACTCTTGAGCGGTCAAACCGACAAATATAGTGTCATGGCAAAAGGTGTGCCACGCGTGCGAGGGGGAGCAGGTGAGCAGAGCTTGCGTAATAAATTCCTCCGAAAGGAGTGAATTTCTCAGATTTTATGTTTACCTTTGCCATATGTCAGATATTCTTTATTTGAGTTTTAAGCAACACTAAGGTAAGTGAATTTATCCTGCCAATACCACGCAGCCACAAAGCATTTAAACGTAAAAACATGAATAATTCAATCGAGATATACCGCTCGCAAGACGGTAGTGTACAGCTTAATGTGAAGCTGGAGAACGAGACAGTGTGGCTAACACAGAGTCAGATGGCAGAGCTGTTTGGACGTGATAGAACTGTTATTACGCGCCATATTAACAATTGTTATACAGAGGGTGAACTTGATAGGAATATCACATGTGCAAAATTTGCACATATGGGTAAGGATCAAGATCAAACATATGAAACAAAAATGTACAACCTCGATGTTATCATTTCTGTTGGCTATCGTGTGAAGTCGGTGCAAGGCACTCGTTTCCGTCAGTGGGCTAACTCTGTCCTCAAGCAATACCTCATCAAGGGCTATGTCATCAACCAGCAGATAAAGCTCGACCGTTACAACGAGCTGAAGGATGTAGTGCGCCTTATGTCGCGTGCTGTCGGTTTGCAGGAAAGTCGTAATAATAGTGCGGCTTGTGTTATATGTTTTTGAATATAAATCGCTATATTTGCACATTATTTAATGCTCGTTTATGGATAATTGTCCCAATATAATAATTTACCGCACGACTGATGGTAAGGTTTCTGTTGCCCTTTATGCCAAAGATGGTAAGGTTTGGCTAAATCAACAACAGATGGCAGAACTTTTTGCCACCTCCAAATCTAACATTAGCATGCATGTGTCCAATATTGTGAAAGACAAAGAGTTGGAAGAAAAATCAGTTGTTAAGAATTTCTTAACAACTGCCACTGATGGCAAGACTTACAATGTAGTGTTCTATTCTTTGGAAATGATTATAGCTGTAGGCTATCGCGTTAGAGGAGTGCGTGGTACGCAATTTCGTCAGTGGGCAACGGAACATTTGACAGAGTATCTTGTCAAAGGTTTTACCATGGATGATGAACGCTTGAAAAATCCTGATGGACGTCCTGATTATTTTGATGAATTACTTCTACGCATCCGCGATATCCGTACGTCAGAAAAACGTTTCTATCAAAAGATTCGTGACTTGTTTACTCTTAGTAGCGATTACGATAGAACGGACAAGGCGACGCAAATGTTTTTCGCTGAGACCCAGAATAAATTGCTATATGCTGTTACGCACAAAACTGCTGCTGAGATTGTAGTTGAACGGGCTGACGCTTCATTGCCTAATATGGGACTGACCTCATGGAAGGGAACGATAGTAAGAAAAGGTGACGTGACAACAGCTAAGAATTATCTTTTAGCAGAGGAGATAGAGAATCTGAATAGGCTTGTTGATATCTTTCTTACGAGTGCAGAGATGCGAGTAAAGGAACGTTGTGACCTTACACTCGACTATTGGCGAAAGAATGTTGATGCATTGTTGATGTTTCAGGACAAAGATGTTCTTAAAGACAAAGGTTCTGTATCTAATGCACAGATGGAAAGTATAGCTCATAAGTGTTATGATGAGTTCAACGCTTGGCGGAAACAGATTGAATCCAAGGAAGCTGATGAGCAGGATATGAAGATGCTTGAGGATGTGGAGAATAGAATAAAGGCAAAGTGATTTGCTAAAACTGATAATAATTGTTTACATACATACACACAATGAAGAATTCAATTGAGAATCTCTATCAGCTTGACGGTAGAGTGCCATTGGGGAAAGCTCTCCCGTTTGGCTTGCAGCACGTGCTGGCGATGTTCGTCAGCAACATCACACCGATAATGATTTTAGCAAGCGTTGTCGGCCTTGACAGCGCGGTCAGTGCGGCACCTATACAGAACTGTATGGTCATTGCCGGCATCGGTACGCTTGTGCAGTTGTTCCCCGTGTGGCGCATCGGCTCGCGTTTGCCTATCGTCATGGGTATCTCGTTCACGTTCCTCTCGCTCGCCATCAGCATTGCCGGTGCATACGGCATGGGCACGCTTATCGGTGCGGTCATCATCGGCGGACTCGTGGAGGGCGTGCTCGGCTTGTTCGTGAAGTATTGGATAAAGCTCATTCCGCACGTCGTGTCGGCAACGGTCGTTACGGCCATCGGTTTCTCGCTCCTGCCTATTGGTGCCAATTCGTTTGCAGGTGGTCTTGGTGCACCCGATTTCGGAAGCCTTAACAACTGGATTGTGGGTTCTGTTACGCTGCTTGCCTGCCTTCTTTGTCAGGTGTTTGCAAAGGGATTTCTACGTTCACTCTCTGTTCTTGTGGGTCTTATCGTGGGTTACATCCTTGCCTGCTTCATGGGCATGGTAGACTTCAGCGGTCTTTCGGGCTTGGCTGTAGTGTCGATGCCGCGCTTTCTGCCGTTCACACCGGAGATTAATATCGGTGCGATACTCTCGGTTGTAGCCGTCTATCTCGTGTCGGCTACGGAGACCATCGGTGACACATCGGCTCTGTGCAATGGTGCGCTGAACCGCGACCCTGAGACAAAGGAGATGGGCGCAGCCATCAGTTGCGACGGCTTTGTAAGTAGCGTGTCGGGCTTGTTCGGCTGTACGCCAATCACATCGTTCAGTCAGAACGTAGGCTTGGCAGCTATGTCGGGTGTTGTGAACCGCTTCACTATTGGCATCGGTGCTTTGGTGATGATTGTAGGCGGTGTGTTCCCCGTAGTGGGTCACGCCCTCACCACCATTCCGCAGGCTGTGCTCGGTGGCTGCACCATTATGATGTTCGGTAGTATTCTCTATGCTGGCTTCGGTATGATGGCACGCACGGGCTTCTCGCAGCGCAATATGGTAATCGTGAGTCTCTCGCTTAGCGTGGGTCTCGGTTTTACACAAGCTACCGAGATGTTTAAGATATTCCCCGAGATAGTGCGCACGGTGTTCGCAGAGAACTGCGTTGCTGTTGTGTTCCTCCTCGCTGTACTGCTCAATCTGCTGCTCCCGAAGAAGGAGGAGTAAGGTGGTGAGGTTGTTAAGTTGAGATGGTGAGATGGTGAGAAGTGTGTTGTGGTGGTGAGAAGTGTGTTGTGGTGTTGAGATGGTGATGTGTTGACATTTGCATATCTCAACCGTAGCACCATCTCAACTCCACAACATCATCCAAACAAATCTCACCATCTCACCATCTCACCACCTCAACATAACACCATCTCAATCTAACAACCTCACCACCTCACCATCTCAACCTCACCATCTCACCACCTCAACATATCAACCTAACAACTCCAACCACATGACCTCACACGAAATCTTTATGCTAACCGCGCTGGTAGCCACCGGCATTTTTCTCCTTCAGTTTGTTATCTCCGTGTTCTTTGGCGACTTGGACATGGACGTGGATGGCGACGCCAATGCCGATTTCGATCTTGGCAGTCTGTTCTCGTTCAAGGGACTCGTCCACTTCCTCATCGGCTTCGGCTGGACACGTGTGCTGTTCGGCGGCGACACGTGGCAGATGTATGCCTTGGCTGTGTTGGTGGGCGTGGTGTTCATGCTCGTGCTCTTCTACTCTTACGTGCTGGCGTATCGTCTGCAGAACCTGCGCAAACCCGAAAAGCCTTACAGCCTTGTAGGCAGAGCGGGGCGCATATATATAAATGTGGGCGACGGACGATACACCATATTCGTGAAGCGCGATGGAGCGGAACGCGAGCTTGATGTGGTGTCGGAGTCGGGACGCACCGACTATAAGACCGACCAGGTGGTGACGATAAAGGAGTATCGCGACAATAAGTATTATATTGAGTGAGATGGTGATGTGTTGAGATGTTGACAAATGCTTATCTCCTCATCTTCTCAACCCCAAAATTAATAATTAATAATTAAAAACTAATAACTAAAAAAATGCTATGGAATCAAACATTTTCATTCTCGCCGGCTTGCTCGTCGTAATCGTGCTGCTCGGCATCATTGGTGTTCTTTCGCGCTACCGCAAGTGCAAGTCGGACGAGGTACTCGTCGTTTATGGTAAGACCAGCGGAGCGAAGTCGGCGAAGCTATACCACGGCGGAGCTGCCTTCGTGTGGCCCATCATCCAGGGCTACGACTTCCTCTCGATGAAGCCGATGCAGATCGACTGCAAACTCACGGGTGCCATCTCTGCGCAGAACATCCGCGTAGACGTGCCAACGACCATCACTGTGGCAATCAGCACCGACCCCGAAGTGATGCAGAACGCAGCTGAGCGTATGCTCGGGCTCTCGATGGACGACAAGCAGAACCTCATCACCGATGTCGTTTACGGACAGATGCGTCTCGTCATCGCCGATATGACCATCGAGGAACTCAACTCCGACCGCGACAAGTTCCTCGCCAAGGTGAAGGATAATATCGACACCGAGCTACGCAAGTTCGGTCTGTATCTGATGAACATCAACATCAGCGACATCCGCGACGCCGCCAACTATATCGTCAACCTCGGTAAGGAAGCAGAATCGAAGGCGCAGAATGAGGCTCAGGCTAACATCGAGGAGCAGGAGAAGCTCGGTGCGATAAAGATTGCGAACCAGATTAAGGAGCGCGAGACACGCGTTGCCGAGACTCGCAAGGACCAGGAGGTGGCTATCGCTGCCACACGCAAGGAGCAGGAGATATCCGTAGCTCAGACCGACAAGGAGCGTGTGTCGCAGGTGGCGCTCGCAAACGCCGACAAGGAGTCGCAGGTGGCTCGCGCTGAGGCCGAAATGAACATCAATGTGGAGCAGGCGAACACGGCGAAGGAGAGTCGCATCGCAGAGCTTAACTCGGATATGGAGATTAAACAGGCTGAGGCTAAGAAGAAAGCCGCCATCGGTCGCAACGAGGCGCAGAAGGAAATAGCGCTTTCCAACGCCCAACTCTCGGTTACTCAGGCAAACGCCGACAAGGAAGCCGGCGAGGCTGCAGCACGTTCGGAGGCTGCCGTGCAGACCGCTCGCGAGAAAGCACAGAAGGAAGTGGAGGAGGCGAAGGCTCTGAAGGTGGAGTCGTCGCTGAAGGCAGAGAAGATTGTGCCGGCTGAAGTGGCTAAGCAGGAGGCTATCTTGCAGGCAGACGCCGTGGCAGAGAAGGTCATTCGCGAGGCTGAAGCAAAGGCAAAGGCTACGCTGGCGCAGGCTGAGGCTGAGGCAAAGGCGATACGTATGCGTCTCGAAGCCGAGGCAGAGGGTAAGAAGATGTCGCTCCTGGCTGAGGCTGACGGCTTCCAGGCAATGGTGAAAGCCGCCGAACTGAACCCAGCCATTGCTATCCAGTACAAGATGGTCGACCAGTGGAAGGAGATTGCAGGCGAGCAGGTGAAGGCGTTCGAGAAGATGCAGCTCGGCAACGTCACGGTGTTCGACGGTGGTGACGGTGCAACCGGCAACTTCCTCAACTCGCTCGTGAAAACCGTAGCGCCGAGCCTCGGCGTTCTCGACCAGCTGCCCATCGGCGAAACCGTAAAGAAGATACTTCATCCGGAGAAGAAGGAAGAAGGAACGGAGAAGAAGGAAGAGAAAACAGATAAAAAATAAAAAGAGTAATATTGAAAGTGGCGGAGGTCGGAGACCTCCGCCATTTTTGTTTATTCATCACCCCATTTACACGCAGCACCCGTTGTCACAAATGACACCATCTCACCCCATCACCACCACAAGGTGCGCCAGGCTGCTACAACTCTTCAAGAGCAATGAAGAGCTGAAGAGGTATCTGTAGGAGGCTACGGCATTCCTGCCGTAGCCATTAGCGACAAAAACAACTGTTTGCGATGGCTACGGCAGGAATGCCGTAGCCTCCTACAGTTAGTCATCGTGTGGCGGACGCAATCTAATCGTGTGGCGGACGCAATCTGGTCGTGTGGCGAACGCAATCTAATCGGACGGCGGACGCAATCCGATTGGGCGGCGGACGGAGCACAATGACAGAACCTCAGCACAGACGCTCCAAAACATCAACATATAATAACGTAAACATCAACATACAATAACGTAAACATCAACATAAACATTAACCCGATTAAACAGATTCTCCTCTTAGCTTGAAGAATCCGCTTAATCGGGTTAATCCGCATTATTTAGGTTTTGACAACCCTACCAGATGTGATTAATACAGCGTTTTCGGTGCGAGTCGGAAGCTGAATGTGTAGTCCTTGTACTCTACGCGGTGACCCTTGCGTGCGCGTCCGTCGCCACCCCAGCTGTCTACACCGCCGACACCCGACTGCACGAGGTCGATGAAGAGGTTGGTGTACTTCGACTTTTCTACCGACTGCGAGTGGCGCTGTTTCTTCTCTGCGCCCTCATCGAGAGTGAGCAGGTCGTAGTGTAGAGCCGATGCTGAGAAGCGCTTGTCACTCTCTACGCGGAAGCCCACGCCGTCCTTGTTGGTCTGGTTCCACCAGCGCAGGTCGCTCATCGTTCCAGTCTCCTGCGGACGAATGTACGGATAGAAGAGCTGGTCAGCAGTAGAGTGGTAGATGCCTACGTTCTGCGAGAGCTTGCGGTCGGAGTAGTTCTCCACTGGTCCGCGTCCGTTCCACTGCACCTGATCCATGTCGTAAGGCAGGTTCATCACCATACCGAAGCGTAGCATCTCCGACACCTTTGCGCCCGGAGTGGTCTTCAGCGACTGTGTCACGGTGAGTGCGCCGTTAGCCTCCACCTGATACTTCAGCGTGAGTGTCGACTTTACAGCCGGCATGTCGTAGACCGCAGTCACTGTCTTCAGATTCTTGTCGGCAGTGAGCGATTTGAGTTTCATCTTCGGAGTGCGCCAAGCGACGAAGTTTTTCTGCGACTGTGCGCCCATGTCGTTGTCGGTTACGGCGCGCCAGAAGTTAGGCTTGAGCGAACCGCCCTCGCCGAGGAGCGAGTTGCCGCCCACCTCGTAGCGTGTGATGAAGCCCGTAGCGCGGTCGAAGGCGAGCGTGAAGTTCTGCGCCTGCAGAGTGAGCAATGGTTCCTTCTTCTTGTCGGTGAGTTTCACCGCCTTCAGAGCCTTCGCCTCGTTCTCGCTGAGTGAGAGGTCGGCACCCTTTGCCTCGCGCAGTGCGAACTGCTGGTAAGCCACTACGTCGCCAGCCTTCTGCAGTCCCTCGTCGTTCTTCAGACGGTACTCGATGTTGAGCATCACGTCGTTCGCCTCGTTGAGGTTGTCGAGGTTGTACGGCAATGTGAAGTCGGCAGAGCTTTGCGCCTTCACCTCAGAGAGGTCGGCGATGGTGCCGTTCTGACGTTCGATGCCGTCAGCCACGATAGCCCACGATAGCGATACGTTGTCGAGCGGACGGAAGAAGTTCTCGTTGTAGACGTTGAACTTCTTCTCGGTGAGGTTTGCAGGCTTGGTCCAGATGTTCTGATACCAGTAGCCCACCTCGTAAGCCTCGGGATTCGGTTTGCGATCGGGCGAAATGAAGCCGTTGCAGTTGAAGTTGTTGTCCGACGGGTCGTATGTGTTGAAGTCGCCGCCGTAGTTGTATATCATGTTGCCCTTTTCGTCCTTGCCACGCAGACCCTGGTCGACGAAGTCCCAGATGAAGCCACCCTGATAGATAGGATACTTGCGTATGAGGTCCCAGTATTCCTGCATCACGCCGCACGAGTTGCCCATGGCGTGTGCGTACTCGCAATGAATCATCGGTTTCGGGCTTGCAGGGTCCTTAGCGTAGCGTTCTGCAGCCTCGGGCGTGATGTACATCTCGGCGTAGAAATCGGTGTTGGGTCCGAGGATAGCACGCTCGTAGTGAACGGGGCGCGACGGGTCGAACTCGTTAATCCACTGCTTCACGGCAGTGAAGTTCTTCGAGTCGGCAGTCTCGTTGCCCATCGACCAGTATATTACCGACGGGTGGTTGTACTGGTTGTGCACATTGTGCTCGTTGCGCTCCATAATCTGCTTGGCGAAGAGCTTGGTTGTAGTGATGGCGTCGCTGTCGTAGAAGAAGCCGTGGCTCTCCTGGTTGGCCTCGGCGCATACATAGATACCGTATTCGTCGCAAAGCTCGTAGAAGTAAGGGTCGTCAGGGTAGTGACATGTGCGCACTGCGTTCACGTTGAACTGCTTCATCAGCTTCACGTCCTCGAGCATACGCTCACGCGAGATGACATATCCGCCGTCGGGGTCTATCTCGTGGCGGTTGGCACCCTTGATGAGTATCGGCTGGCCGTTCACGAGCAGCTGCTTGTTCTTTATCTCCACCTTGCGGAAGCCCGTGCGTACCGGCACCGACTCCACGTCCTTGTTGTCCTGCTGCACCGTTACCACCACCTTGTATAGATTAGGAGTCTCGGCAGTCCACTTCAGTGGGTTCTCCACGTCGAACTTCACCGTAGCGTTTACTACAGCCACGTTGCGTCCCTTCTGCTTCTTCACCTTCGACGAGTTGATTATCTTGCGGCTCACGACGTCGCCATTTGGAGCGATGAGGTCGATGAGGAATTTGGCGTTGCCCTTAGCCTTGAGCGCAACGGCGAGCGATCCGTTCTTGTATTCAGCATCGAGATCGGGTGTCACGCGCACGTCGTCGACATGAGCAGTCTGCGAGCGCGAGTAGAGGAAGCAGTTGCGAGCCACACCCGAGAGACGCCAAAAGTCCTGGTCCTCGCTGTACGAGCCGTCGCACCAGCGGAACGACTGGAAAGCGATGAGGTTGTCGCCCTTCTTAAGGTATGGTGTGATGTCGAACTCCATTGCCGACTTCGAGTCCTCTGCGTAGCCCACGAACTTGCCGTTCACCCAGAGGTACATGTTCGATGTCACCGAGCCGAAGTGAGCAATCACCTGGCGTCCGTCCCATGAGTCGGGTATGCGTATAGTGCGTCGGTACGAACCTACGTGGTTGTCCTTGGTAGGCACCATCGGAGGGTTGTTCTTGAAGTGTCCACGCCATGCGAAGCCTATGTTCACGTACTCAGGGTCGCCGTATCCGTTCAGCTCCCAGATGCCCGGCACGCGCATAGTCTTCCATGCCGCGTCGTCGTAGTCGGTGCGGAAGAAGTCGGTAGGACGCTGGTCGGCGTTCTCCACCCACTGAAAGCGCCAGTCGCCCTCAATAGAAAGGAAGTTGCTTGATTTCTCACGGTCGCCTTTCAGCGCAGCTTCGCGGTTCTCGTAAGCAAAGAACGATGTGCGTGTAGCGAAGCGATTAACATTGTTCACCGACAGGTCATGCCACTCGGTGAATGTCGGCTCAGTAGCCTTGTCTGTTTCGTTGGTTGCATAGATATGACATGGGGTCATACCGGCAATTGCCAACGTCAATAGCAAGTGTTTCATAATTATATTGTTGATTGTATATGTGCGGTTTAAAGTTCTGACAACAAAGTTACTACAAATTTGGCGGAAACTATCAAAAATTGTAATTTTGTATGTTAAATACAATGAATATGAACTATAATACACATACTCTTGCTAACGGATTGCGCATAATCCACCTACCGTCGGCTCAACCCGTGGTATATTGTGGCTACGCTGTGGGTGCCGGCACACGCGACGAAGAGCTCGGACGCGAGGAGGGCATGGCGCACTTCTGCGAGCATATCACCTTCAAAGGTACGGAGCGACGCAGTTCGATGAAGATACTTGGTTATTTGGAGAGTGTGGGGGGCGACCTCAACGCTTTCACCAATAAGGAGGAGACGGTGTATCATGCAGCCGTGTTGAAGGACAACATCGGTCGTGCGGTCGATTTGCTCACCGATATAGTGTTCCATAGTACCTATCCGCAGGCGGAGATAGACAAGGAGGTGGAGGTGATTGTCGACGAGATAGAGAGCTACAACGACTCGCCTGCCGAGCTCGTCTACGATCTCTTCGAGAACGCCGTCTTCAGCGGTCATCCGCTCGGGCACAACATACTTGGCACAGCGGAGAAGCTGCGCCGTTACACCACGGCTGACGCGCTGCGCTTCACGCGTCGCTACTATCGCCCCGAGAACAGTGTGTTCTTTGCGTATGGCGATGTCGACTTCGCACGACTGGTGCGGATGCTTGAGCGTGCCAATGCTGTGGCTGCAGATGAAGCGTGCTGCGCTTGCAAGCAATCTGCCGCTACGCTGCCGCCATACGTGGCGCAGCACATAGAGCACCATATGGATACCCATCTGGCGCACGTGATGGTGGGCACACGTGCCTACGACGTGCACGACGAGCGGCGCATAGCACTCTATCTGCTCAACAACATACTCGGCGGACCGGGCATGACGGCGCGTCTGAATGTGTCGCTGCGCGAGCGCAACGCCCTCGTATATACCGTGGAGAGCATGGCGCAGAGCTATAGCGACACGGGTCTGTGGGCGGTCTACTTCGGTTGCGACCCGAAGAACGTGAACCGCTGCCTCCGACTCATACGCCGCGAGCTGGATAAGATGATGCAACGACCGCTTAGTGATGCGCAACTGTGTGCTGCAAAACGACAGATACGCGGACAGATAGGTATCGCCTGCGACTCGCGCGAATCGTTCGCCCTCGACTTTGCCAAGAGCTACCTCCACTATGGGTGGAAGAAAGATGTGACAGCACTCTGCGAGCGTATCGATGCGCTCACTGCTGCCGACCTGCAGCGCGTGGCGCAGGACCTCTTCGCTGAGGAACGTCTCACGAGTCTTGTAATAAACTAAGCCGTTTTACTGTTGCGCAGCATAGCGAGTGCCTTGTTCTCGGCATTCTCCATTATCTCGCGTTCGCCCGGTCCCTTGTCGTTGATGCCGCAAAGGTGCAGAATGCCGTGGATGATCACACGACGCAGTTCGTCGTCGTACTCCTTGCCGAACTTCTCGGCGTTGGTGCGCACCGTGTCGAGCGAGATGACGATGTCGCCGCTCACGATGCCCGGCTCGTCGTAGTCGAACGTAATCACGTCTGTATAGTAGTCGTGACCCAAATACTCGTTGTTCACTTCGAGAATCTTCTCGTCGTCGACGAACATATAGCCTACTTCGCCAACCTTGTAGCCGTATGTGGCGGCAACGGCACGTATCCATGCTGTTGTCTCACGCTTCTTTATCTTTGGCATCTTCACGCCGTCTACGTTGTATGTAATCATATTCTTAATGTTGTTATGTTGAGATGTTGAGATGTTGAGGTGTTGAGGTGTTGAGGTGTTGAGATGTTGAGGTGTTGAGGTGTTGAGGAGTTGAGATGGTGAGATGGTGAGGTGTTGAGATTAGTGCATATCTCACCACAACAACATCTCACCACCTCACCATCTTGTCATATTCTTTTTGGAAGAAAAGAGTTCACGTCTCTTCCGAAGTTCTTCAGTTCCCTGACCACCGTTGACGACACGCTGTCCATGCCTGGCAGAGCGTAGAACACCACGGTCTCTATGCCTGTGAGTCGGCGGTTGATGTCAGCCTGCTCGCGCTCGAACTCGAAGTCCTTCACCGAGCGCACGCCCTTGACGATGAACTGCGCCCCGTGGCGCTGAGCAAAGTCGACCGTCAGGTCGCTGTACTGCTCCACGCTTATCTTCTTCTCGCCGTCATACAGCCCTCTGATGGCCTTCACGCGCTCCTCAGCAGTGAGCATGTAGTGTTTCTTCTCGTTTACGCCTACGCCGATGACGAGGCTGTCGAAGAGCGGCAGGGCGCGGCGCACGATGGAGTCGTGACCGATGGTGAACGGGTCGAACGATCCGACGAATATTCCGATTCTTTCCATTGCTTTCCGTTTACTAATACGTGCAAATGTACAACTTTTATTTTACATAGCCACACACGTTTTCTCATATTTTTAGCAAATGTGCATTCTCTTTGTGCAATTATTATTGAAATTTGCACGAAGTTAGTGCAAAATATGTATATTTGCAGCAAGTAACATTATTATAAGTAACATTCAGAACCAAGATGGAGCAATTAATACAGAAACACAGTCGGCTTGTAGAGCGTACTTCGACAGCATTTCGTCGCTATATGCACAGCCAGATAGATTGGAACAGTAGTATGATTGGTCTTGTTGGACCACGTGGTGTGGGCAAGACGACACTTGTGCTTCAGCATATCAAGGAGCAGCTGTGCCAGGAGAAGGTGCTTTATGTGAATATGGAGGATTTCTATTTCTCCAACCATCGCCTTGTAGAACTTGCCGAGACACTCGACAAACTTGGCTATCGCTATCTGTTTGTTGACGAGATACATCGCTATCCCGATTGGGCGAAGGAGCTGAAACTCATCTACGACTACTTCCCCGACCTTCATACGGTGTTCACGGGCTCGTCGGTGCTTGATATTCGTAAGGGTGTCTCCGACCTCAGTCGTCGCGCCGTGATGTATAATATGCAGGGGTTGTCGTTCAGAGAATATCTTGAGCTTGCACATTCAATAATCGTACCCGTACACACCTTCGAACATGTGCTTGCACGCGATGTCCGTACAGCCACACTTAATCATCCGCTTGCTTACTTCGCTGAATACTTGCGTCAAGGCTACTATCCGTTCCAGTCAGAGAGCGGCTACTACGAGAAGCTGCGCCAAATTGTCTCAATCACAATAGACACAGACATACCGTTGTTTGCGCAGATGAATTACTCTGTGGCATATAAGTTGAAACGTCTATTGGGCATAATCGCACAAAGCGTGCCCTTCAAGCCTAATATGAGCAAGATTGGTGAAATGGTAGGCATCAGCAGAAATGTAGTGGCAGACTACATAACACTGCTTGAAGAAGCCGGACTCGTTGCACAGTTGCATGACGACACCGCAGGTATACGTCAACTTGGAAAGGTAGAGAAGGTTTACCTCGACAACACCAATATCATATACGCTTTGTCTGACGGCAACGCCAATGTCGGTAATATTCGCGAGACGTTCTTTAATAATCAGTTGCGTGTGGTGGCTGATGTAATGGCTTCGCGACAGACCGACTTCATCATAGATGGTGCCAGCTTTGAGATAGGTGGACGCAAGAAAGGCAATTCGCAAATAGAGGGTCTGCCGAAGGCGTATGTCGTAAAGGACGACATAGAATATGGCCATGACAATGTGTTGCCACTTTGGTGGTTCGGATTGTTGTATTAAACCTTTCGACTTTCACGTTTTTCCTCTGTTTTTGCTTGCCGTATTTCGATATAATAATGTAATTTTGCATATTGAACTAATATATAATAAGCGTAGGACTAATACATAATAAAGAATGGTACTCAACTATATCTGGATTGCGTTCTTCCTCATCGCCTTCTGCATAGCCCTTGTGCGACTCGTGTTCATGGGCGATACGGAAGTGTTCCCCGCAATCATGAACTCTACGTTCGACACATCGCGCACGGCGTTCGAGATATCGCTCGGACTCACTGGCGTGCTCTCGCTCTGGCTCGGCATAATGAAGATTGGCGAGAAGGGTGGGGTGGTGAACGTGCTGGCGCGTGTGCTCTCGCCCGTGTTCTCCCGATTGTTCCCCGACATACCGAAGGGGCATCCCGTCACGGGTAGCATCTTTATGAACGTGGCTGCCAATATGCTCGGACTCGACAATGCTGCAACACCGCTCGGACTGAAGGCTATGGAGCAGCTGCAGGAGCTGAACCCTAAGAAGGACACGGCTACTAATCCGATGATAATGTTCCTTGTGCTGAACACGTCGGGTCTGACCCTCATTCCGGTGAGCATCATGGTGTACAGAGCGCAGCTTGGCGCAGCGCAGCCTACCGATGTCTTCGTGCCTATTCTGCTTGCTACGTTCTGTTCTACCGTAGCCGGCATCATCGTCACCTCGCTCTATCAGCGCATCAACTTGCTCAATCGCACTATGCTGCTCACGTTGGGCGGACTTTCGCTTGCCGTGGCTACCATCATCTGGGGCTTCTCGGCTATGGACAAGGCACAGATGAACATCGTGAGCACGTCGGTGGCTAACATCCTGCTGATGCTCATCATCGTGGTGTTCATCCTGGCTGGCATGCGCAAGAAGGTGAACGTGTACGACGCGTTCATCGAGGGTGCAAAGGACGGCTTCTCTACGGCTGTGCGCATCATCCCTTATCTCGTGGCGATACTCGTGGGCATCGGTGTGTTCCGTGCTTCGGGCGCAATGGATATGCTCATCGGCGGCGTGAAGTGGGGCGTTGAGGCTCTTGGCTGCAATACCGACTTCGTCGGAGCACTCCCCACCGCACTTATGAAGCCCCTCTCGGGCAGCGGAGCGCGCGGCATGATGGTCGACGCCATGACTACATACGGTGCCGACTCGTTCGTCGGTCGCCTCTCGTGCATCTTCCAAGGATCTACCGACACCACCTTCTACATCCTCGCCGTCTACTTCGGCAGCGTCGGCGTACGCTACACACGCCACGCCGTAGCCTGCGGTCTGCTTGCCGACCTCGCCGGCGTAATTGCGGCAATCGCAATATGCTACGTTTTCTTTTAAAAGTAAAAAAGTAAAAGGGTAAAAAAGTAAAAAGGGGGACTGAAGTATGGCACGAAGTGTAGTGTATGAGTTAAGTAAGAAGTTCGCATTAAGGATTATCCGACTATACGTATATCTGAAAGACGAAAAAAAGGAATACGTAATGTCTAAACAAATATATAGATGTGGAACAAGTATTGGGGCCAATATCGCAGAAAGCCAATTTGCACAGAGTGATGCCGACTATATAAGCAAATTGAGCATTGCTTTGAAGGAGACTTCTGAAACGATGTACTGGCTCGATTTGTTGTACGATTCTGATTATGTATCGGCAAAGCAATACGAATCATTGCTTAATGATGTGAAAACAATAACGGGAACGTTGGTTAATATAGTTAATCAAATAAACAGGTAGCTAAAGAGTAAATCAGAGAAAAGCGTAGCGAACTGGCTGAAAAAGTGTTCGTTACGCTATACTTTTCTCTTGACGAGAAGCCAAAGAAAGCCATAATATGGCCATACAGCGGTAAGCGTATCCGCGATGCAGAGAGTTTTTTGCATCTAAATGTTTAATTGTGTATGCATATATCAAAATATTGGGTAACAATCATTTCCAATCGAATTAAAATGAGTATCTTTGTACCTTGGATGTGTTGTACGTTATCCCAAAGTCAGAAATAGCCAATGGACCATTTGACAAAGGAACAACGCCATAAAAATATGGCTGCAAACAAAGGTAAAGGAACCAAACTTGAAATAATGTTTGGGAAATTCCTGTGGAACGCTGGAATAAGATATCGCAAAAATGATAAGTCGGTATTCGGTAAACCCGATTTTGTCATTAGAGGGCCTAAAATTGCGATATTTTGTGACGGTGAGTTTTGGCATGGTAAGAATTGGGATATTAGAAAGAATGACCATAAAAGCAATTGTGAGTTTTGGCACTCTAAAATCGAGCGAAATATAGAACGCGATAAAGAAGTCAATGAAGAATTGCATAAACAAGGTTGGAAAGTCTTTCGATTTTGGGAGACAGAAATAACATCGAATCCTGATGTGTGTTTAAATGAGGTTTTGAATTATATGAATAGAAAATCAATAACTGACGATAAAATAGCTATCACAAAAATGTGTGGCGGAGGAAAAGTTTCGATGCAAATGTACGGACCTCATTCGCTAAATGAGGATGGAAGTATAATTTCATTTGAAGAACAAATGGCGATTGTGTCTCATTACCTGCACAATCAAGGATACAAATACGCTAAGCCATACGAGGTAAAAGCAGAAGGTCTGATAGAGGATATATACAACATTCATCAAAAGAATTCTGATGCACAATGTGTGTCAGATGTTTGTGTGCAGTATTCATTGTTCTCTGATTTGTTTGCCGTCCCGTTCTTACCGATAGAAAAGCCCCAATTTACATTCATTGATTTATTTGCGGGTATCGGTGGATTTAGAATGGCAATGCAAAACCTTGGTGGCAAGTGTGTGTTTTCTTCCGAATGGGACACACAGGCGCAAAAAACCTATCTGTTGAATTATGGTGAAGTTCCGTTTGGGGATATTACCAAAGAATCCATAAAGTCATTTGTACCCGATGATTTTGATATTCTTTGTGCAGGATTTCCCTGTCAGGCGTTTTCATTAGCCGGAAAACGTCTTGGATTTGAGGAAACCAGAGGAACATTATTTTTTGATGTAGCAGAAATCCTACGTCGTAAACGTCCTAAAGCATTCTTTTTGGAGAATGTCAAGGGTTTGCTCATCCATGATAAAGGGAAAACAATTCAAACCATTTTAAAAGTATTAAGAGAAGACTTGGATTATTATGTCCCTGAGCCGCAAATTGTCAATGCGATGAATTTTGGAGTACCACAACATCGTGAAAGAGTGTATATTGTTGGTTTTAGAAAAGACCAAAATGTCAATGAATTTACATATCCGGCTCCAACTGACACGACTAAAACGTTTGCAGATATAAAGGAAGAAAATACAGTTTCTGCAAAGTACTATTTATCTACTCAATATGTGAAGACGCTTATTGCTCATAAAGAAAGACACGCTGCAAAAGGTAATGGTTTCGGATATGAAATAATACCGGATGATGGTGTCGCAAATGCTATTGTTGTAGGTGGTATGGGACGAGAACGTAATCTTGTAATCGATAATCGTCTTGAAGATTTTACACCTGTTACCAACATTAAGGGAGAGATAAATCGTGATGGCTTGCGCAGGATGACTCCACGAGAATGGGCCCGTTTGCAGGGCTTCCCTGATAATTTCATAATCGGAGTAGCAGATGCGTCTGCTTACAAGCAATTTGGTAATTCTGTTGCAGTGCCTGCGATTCAAGCAACTGCACAAGAAATAATTAAAAGAATCAACCTTTCAAAATCCAATAAATATGGCACTGACAGGAAATAAAGGAGAATGGAGTGAAATATACACCTTGCTCAAATTGTTAGGAGAAGGAAACGTTTATGCGGGAGACCAGAACCTGAATAAGATTCAAGATTTGTTTTATCCTATCATAATGATTCTTCGTCAAGAAAAAGATGGAGGCTTCAACTATAAACTGTATGATAAAGATGTTGTTATTCAAACCCCTGAAGGAGATGAGTTATTGAGAATCCCGGCATCAGTGTTCTTAGTGGAAGCCGAAAATTTATTGAAAGCTATCAATGAAAACGATGGAGCATTTGCCGTTCCGAAAATTGAAGCCTTCATGAATCGAATTTATTGCCATTCTTTGAAGGCAAAATCATCGGATAAAACAGACATACGGATTATTTTGCACGACCGTAGAACCAAGATAAACTCCGAAATGGGATTCAGTATAAAATCCCAACTCGGAGGTGATTCAACATTGTTGAATGCAAGTAAAGCTACAAATTTTAATTTTAAGATTCATGGTACTGTCCTCTCTGATGAAGATATTGCCTATGTTAATTCGCTGAATCCAAAGCGAAACAAAGTTATAGATAGGGTTAATGCAATTAAAAAGAAAGGTGGCAAATTAGTATTTGATAAAGTTGACAATCAGACATTTCGCAATAATCTTGTTATGCTTGATGGAGACCTCCCATTCATAATTGCCAATTTACTTTTAGAACAATTGAATAGTGGCATATCCACATTGAAAGAATTGGCAGAACAGATTACACAAACCAATCCTCTGGGATACGACATTGAACAGGCATCACCTTTTTATGCATATAAAATCAAACATCTGTTGACTTCGGCAGCATTAGGCATGATGCCCGCAACTGCTTGGAGCGGAAAGTTTGATGCGAATGGTGGTTATTTAGTCGTAAAGAAAGATGGTGAAATTCTTTGCTATCACTTTTACGACCGCAACCGATTTGAAGACTATCTTTTCTTTAATGCATATCTGGAACGTTCTAGTACATCACGTCATGAATACGCATCAATAATAAAAGAAGAAGACGGTACTCTGTCATTTAAACTCAATTTTCAAGTTAGATTAAAGTAAGGTTATGAAGTTAAAGACTATATACTTAAAAAATTTCAGATGCTATAAGGATGAGGTACGCATTGAATTTGACGACTTGACAACATTTGTCGGCAAAAACGATATAGGTAAATCTACCATATTGGAAGCTTTGGAAATATTTTTTAACAACGATTTGGTTAAAATTGAACAATCTGACGCTAATATTCATGGAGATAAGAATGTTGTTATCATGTGTGATTTTTGCGATTTACCTTCAGAATTGATTTTGGACTCTGGAGAAACAACCAGCTTGGCAGATGAATATCTTACTATTTCAAATGATACCTTACGTATAAAAAAAGTTTATGATTGCAGTAAATCCAAGGTTTCTTCAACTGTATACATTGTTGCTAATCATCCGAATGCTGTTGACGTTGAAAATTTATTATCTTTAAAAGAAAAGGAGTTGCAAAAAATCATCAAGGATAAAAAATTAGATGTTCCATTGAAGGGTAATCCGCTGATGAGAAAAGCCATTTGGGCTTCTATTGCCGATTTAAATCTAAAAGAAACCGAAATCGAAGTATCTAAGGCAAAAGAAGATGGAAAGGAAATATGGACAAAATTAGATGCATATTTGCCTAATTACGCATTATTTCAAAGTGATAGAAGTAGTCAAGATTCAGATGGAGAAGTTCAAAATCCGATGAAAATGGCAATACAAGAAGCTATTTCTGAAGTGCAAGAAGAAATTAACTCAATCCAAAAGAAGGTACAAGATAAAGCAATGGCTATAGCTCAGCAGACACAAGAGGCTTTAAAGTATATTGACAGTAATCTTGCCAATCAATTAACCCCCAAATTTACACCACCTGCATCAGCTAAATGGAATGGTTTGTTTTCAATAGCAATGGATACAGATGAAGGAATTGCTTTGAACAAGCGAGGAAGTGGTGTCCGTCGTATGATATTAGTAGGCTTTTTTAAAGCAGAAGCTGAGCGGAAATTAAAATCGTCTGGTAGTAAAAAGAAAAATATCATATATGCTATTGAAGAACCAGAAACGGCACAACACCCAAACAATCAACGAATTTTGATTAATTCTTTTAAGGAGTTGTCAAAGTCCGAAAAATGTCAAGTGATATTAACGACACATAGTCCTGGGCTTGCACAAGAATTACCAATTGAAAGTTTGCGTTTCATTGACCGCAATGAGCATGGATGTCCTGTTGTTAAATCAGGAACAAATATACTGCCTTCGATTGTTGAAACACTGGGTATATTTCCAGATTCAAATAAAAATGTCCAGCTTCTTTTATGTCTTGAAGGTCCGACTGATGTTGTTGCATTTAAGGCTTTTAGTCGTTGTCTGAGAGAAAAATATAATGAAGTAGTAGATTTGGAGAATGATAAACGTGTTCTTGTTGTTCCTCTCGGTGGTAGTATATTAAAATATTGGGTTGAAAAACAATACTTTAAGTATCTTGGTTGTCCTGAAGTGCATATCTATGATAATGATGTAAAAGCGTATCAAAAAAGTATAGACGATATTAACGCTCGTGGAGATAAATCATGGGGAGTATTAACACGTAAATATGAGATAGAAAACTATTTACATCCTCATGCAATCAAGACTGTTTACAATATAGATGTAGATACTGACCAACAAAATGTCCCTGCAAAAGTTGCTCTTGCATATTATGAAGCTAACAAAGATAAATTAGATGGAAAATGGAAAGATAGTACCTCTAAGACATATCTCAGTAAAGTTTTTACCGATGCAATGACTTGTGATTTGTTGGAAGAAAGAGACCCAGAAGGAGAAGTTAAGGGGTGGTTTGATAAAATTGCCTCTATGTTACATTAAAAGTGTTTTCCAACATTTTATCCTTCCAATAAGGAATCTCGAAGAATTTTTGTAAATTTGCATTGAGTTATTTGACAGTAAAATACCGCAAAACGCTGAAAATAGCACGGTTGCCAAATCGTTACTGCTACTTTTCAAATACTCAGTTAAATGTTTATTTCCCAAATGGTTGTATCAAACTGTTGAAAATCTAAAATAAAGTCAAATAATATTTCAAACAAAAGTAAATAAAGTGGATTGTATCAGAAGAATTGAACTGTTGATGAGTAACGAGATTCTAATTCTTTTTACTTTTTTACTTTTTTACTTTTTTACTTTTAAATCATGGCTAATTTAAAGAGTTTAGCAAAGGACACCGCCATTTACGGCTTGAGCAGCATAGCTGGCCGTTTTATCAACTATCTGCTGGTGCCCATCCAGACCACAGCGTTCGTTGCAAGTGGCGGACAATATGGTGTTGTCACGAACATCTACGCCTATACGGCACTGCTGCTTGTCATCCTTACGTATGGTATGGAGACAACCTTCTTCCGCTACGTCAACAAGACGGAGGAGAACCCACAGACCGTCTACTCTACAGTGCTCATTTCCGTCGGAGCGACGGCAGCGTTGTTCGTGGCACTCGTGTTCAGCTTCCTGCCACAGATAGCTACGTTCATGAAGTATCCCGACCATCAGAGCTGGGTAGCTGTGATGTTCGTCTGCGTGGCTATCGACGCGTTCAAGTGCATACCGTTCGCCTATCTGCGCTACAAGAAGAAGGCTATTAAGTTCGCGGCGTTGCAGCTGGTGAACATCGTGCTGAACATTGTGCTCAACCTGCTCTACCTTATCGTGCTACCGGCACTGAAACTGAACCCATTCGGTTTGTACGATGCGCAGTTTACGCTCGACGTGGGCATGGTGTTCTACATCAACCTTGTCTGTACAGCCGTCGTTCTGCTCTGCTTCTGGCGCGAGCTGACGGGTTTCCGCTGGCGTTTCGACGTGCAGTTGTGGCGCCGTATGCTGCGCTACGCCATGCCTCTGTTAGTGTTGGGCATAGCCGGCATCCTCAACCAGACACTCGACAAGATAATCTTCCCGTACCTCTACGACGGAGCCGACGAGAAGACGCAGCTCGGCATCTACGGTGCGGCGACGAAGATTGCGATGATCATGGCGATGATTACGCAGGCGTTCCGCTACGCCTACGAGCCGTTCGTGTTCGGCAAGTCGAAGGACAAGGACAACCGCGAGACCTACGCCACGGCTATGAAGTTCTTCATCATCTTCACGCTGCTTGCCTTCCTCGTCGTTATCGCCTACATCGACATCCTGCGCTTTATCATCCCTAACGAGAGCTACTGGCCCGGTCTGCGCGTCGTGCCTATCGTGATGGCTGCCGAGATAATGATGGGTGTCTACTTTAACCTCTCGTTCTGGTACAAGCTCATCGACAAGACCATATACGGCGCATGGTTCTCGGCTGCGGGCTGCTTGGTGCTCGTGACGGTGAACGTGCTCTTCGTGCCCAAGTACAGCTACATGGCTTGCGCATGGGGCGGCGTGGCAGGCTACGGCACGGCGATGGTACTGTCGTATCTTGTCGGTCAGCGCAAGTATCCCATCAACTATCCGCTGAAGTCGATAGGTGTGTACGTGGCTATCACGGCACTGTTCTACTTCCTCATGACGCTCGCCAACGACAACCTGCCCGAGTGGGCTGCACTCGCTGTGAACACCGCGCTCGTCCTGGCGTTCATCGGCCACGTTGTTTATCACGACCTGCCGCTGAAGAGTCTGCCCGTAGTGGGCAAGTATTTCAAGTGAACTAATCGTTAATAAATAAGAATATGAAGAAAAAGAATCTGTTCCTCGCTGCAGCCCTTGCGCTCTCATCGGCTGCCGCTCATGCCGATGAAGGCATGTGGACGCTCTACAACCTGCCGCAGGCGGTTTACGAGCAGATGAAGAGCTATGGCTTCACTCCTTCTTACGACCAACTCTACAAGAGCGAGGACGCCATCAAGAACGCTGTTGTAAACTTCTCGGGCTACTGCTCAGGCGTTGTTGTGTCGCCCGACGGACTTGTCTTCACCAACCACCACTGTGGCTTTGAGGCTATCCGCTCGCACTCTACCGTGGAGCACGACTACATGCTCAACGGCTTCTACGCAAAGACCTTCGAGGAGGAGCTGCCGAACAAGAATATGTTCGTGAGCTTCATGGTCGACCAGAAGGACATCACAGAGATGCTCGCCGCACGCGGCTTCAACGAGATGAACAACGAGCAGCGCGAGAAGTTGCTCAACGAGGTGGAGAACCAGATGATTAAGGAGCTACACGAGCAGGATCCGTCGCTCGACCTCGAGATCAAGCCGTTCTACGAGGGCAACAAGTATTACGCTACGACATACCGCACCTTCCGCGACCTGCGCCTCGTGTTCACCATACCGAAGTCGATGGGCAAGTTCGGCGGCGAGACCGACAACTGGATGTGGCCGCGCCAGACGTGCGACTACTCGGTGTTCCGCATCTATGCCGACCCTAACACCAACGGACCGGCTAAGTACTCGAAGAACAACGTGCCCTACAAGCCGAAGCACTGGGCTAAGGTGTCGATGGACGGATACAAGGAGGGCGACTTCGCCATGACTATCGGCTACCCAGGTTCTACCGAACGCTACCTCTCAAGCTACGGCATACGCGAGATGCGCGACGCTGAGAACGCTCCGCGTGCTCAGATACGCGGTGTGAAGCAGGAGGTGATGATACGCCACATGCGTGCCGACGAGGCTGTGCGCATCAAGTACGACTCTAAGTACGCGCAGAGCTCCAACTACTGGAAGAACTCGCTCGGTATGAACAAGTGTATCGACTCCGTGGGCATCATCCGTCAGAAGGCAGACTTCGAGGACCGCATCCAAGAGTATCAGAAGTGGACCGGCTACCTGAAGGGCAAGCTCGACTTCGAGAAGATGAAGAACCTCTACGCCACACGCTTCGATGCCGACAAACTCAGCACCGTATGGCGCGAGACATTCTCACGCACCAGCGAGTTCAACACACGTGCGCTCACGCTCATCGGCATGATGCCTGAGAAGGGCAGCAAGAAGGCTAAGACCTACTACAGCTTCGCCGACAACAGCGCAGAGTGGGACGCGGCTCTCGACAAGGACGTGCAGGCTGCGCTCATCGACAACTTCCGCCAGTACGTGGCTAAGGAAGACCTGCCAGAGTTCTACACCACCATTGCGGAGCAGTTCGGTGGCGACACACGCAAGTATGTCGACTGGTTGTGGGCTACATCCGTAGTGATGAAGAGCGGCAAGAAGATTACGCTCACCGAGAAGGCGCTGGCTAAAGACCCAGGCTATCAGTATGCGAAGGCTGTGAAGGCTGTCTACGACAAGTGTAGAAGCGTCATAAACAGCGTGTATGATGAGATAGAGGAGCAGGAGCGTTACCTCTGCGACGCCAAGGTGCGCTACGAGCAGGAACTGCCTCACTACTCTGATGCCAACTTCACGATGCGTCTGTCGTACGGTCAGGTAGGTGGCTATCTGCTTGGCGGCAAGCCGTCGGGCTACTACACCGAGGCTTCGTCTATCGTGCGCAAGATGGAGGCTGGCGAGAAGGGTACCATCGACTACCAGGCAGAGCCAGTGATGAAGCAGCTCCTTTCTTCGCCCGATTTCGGCAAGTACACCGACAAGACAACGGGTAAGATGCAGCTCTGCTTCCTCACCAACAACGACATCACCGGCGGCAACTCCGGCTCGCCGATGTTCGACGGCAACGGCAATCTTATCGGTCTGGCGTTCGACGGCAACTGGGATTCGCTCTCAAGCGACATCTGGTTCGACAAGCGTCTCGCTCGCTGCATCGGTGTGGACATCCGCTACATGCTCTACCTCATGGACAAGTGGGGCAACGCTGAGCGTCTGCTCAAGGAGATTGGCGTGAAGTAAGAGTCTGTTTGTAGGAGTATTTATATGAGCCTACGACAATTTGTTTGTAGGATATAAGATAATAAGTTTAAATAGTAGCGGAGGTCTTTAGCCTCCGCTACTTATCCCCTTACCCCATGATGCGACTTGAGGCAATACGCAAAAGACCACGAAGATTTGCGGCTACCCAAAATCAAATTTGAAGGCCATCATGTATGCATCATTGCTTGTGTATATGTTCAGCATGTGCTGTCTTGCAGTCTTAACCAATTTTGCAGGGACAGAAACATACCATTTTCTAATGACCGCCATTAGAAAAATAGCTTTCTATAGGAGGATTATTTTTTATAAATCTACTTCCAGAATATATTGTCCATTATCTCATATCGTTTCTCCATATTCAGGTCTTCCTTTACGAATG
>DAVZJL010000037.1:0-24795 GCA_052272805.1 Prevotella sp.
TTATAGTAGTTGTTGAAGTAACCACTATTATAGTAGTTGCTCGACACGTCGGTCTGCTTCGAGAAGTAGGCACCTACGGAGAACTGTATCGGTCGTTTGCCTCCGAACCAGTTGGTAGAGTACGACATGTTGTACGACTGGTAGTATGTACCGTTGGTCTGTGCGCCGATAGAGAGCACCTCGCCGTCGCCTACGGGCAGGAATCCGCGGCGCTCCTTGTTCTTGCCGAAGAGGTTGCGCATAGAGAAGTTGTTGAGCTTCAAGCCGATGCGTCCGATTACGCCGGTCTGTCCCCAACCGAGCGAGAACTCAATCTGGTCGTTCGACTTCTGTACGAGGTCCCAGTTTATGTCTACGGTTCCGTTCTCCGGGTCGGGCACAGGCTGCGGATTGACCTTCTCTGGGTCGAAGTGTCCCATTGATGCAATCTCACGGGCAGAACGCTGTAGAGCCTCCTTCGAGAAGAGGTCGCCAGGCTTTGTACGCAGTTCGCGGCGCACCACGTTCTCATACAAGCGGTCGTTGCCGTTGATGCGCACGTGATTGATGTGTGCCTGCGGACCTTCGAAGATACGCATCTCAAGGTCGATAGAGTCGCCCACGATGTTTACCTCTGTCGGGTGGAGCGAGTAGAAGAGGTAGCCGTTGTTCCAGTAGTTGTTGCCCACAGCGTCCTCGTCCTCGGTGAGTCGCTTGTTCATGTGCTTCTGGTTGTACACGTCGCCCTTCTTCATGCCGAGCACAGCAGCGAGGTAGTCGGTGTTGTACACGGTGTTGCCCACCCATGTGATGTTGCGCACGTAGTATTTCTTGCCTTCGTCCACCTTCACGCGCATACTGACGTGTTTCTCGTCCACGTTCCACACGGTGTCGCTCACGATGTATGCGTCGCGGTAGCCCAGCTCGTTGTACTTCTCGATGAGCTTCTGCTTGTCGTTCTTCCAGCGTTCGGGCGTGTACTTCTTCTTGAACTTCAGGAGTGTAGCCATCTTGCCCGCCTCGTGAGTCTCCTTGAATACACCTTTCTTTATGATGTTACCCTTTATCTTGCTTGTAGCCAGTGCGCTGTTACCCTCGATGATGATGTCGCGCACCTTCATCTTCTGCTTCTTGTCGATGATGACGTCGAGAATTACCTGGTTCTTGTTAGCCACGTCGTCGCGCTGCACGATCTGTATGTCGGCGTTCTTGAAGCCTTTCTCGTCGAAATAGCGTTTAGCGAGAATCTTCGCACGGTCGATCATGTTAGGTGTTATCTGTGCGCCCTTGAGCAGTCCGAGTTTCTCCTCCATGTCTGTACGCTCCGACTTCTTCAGTCCGACGTAGTTGATGGTAGATACGCGTGGGCGCATTTGCAGGTGTATATGCAGATAAGCCTTGTCGTTCACGAGCGAGTCTACAGAGATGGATACCTCTGAGAAGAGTCCATACTTCCAGTAGTGCTTCACAGCATCTGTGATAGCCTCGCCAGGCAGTTCGATTTTTTGTCCGACGGTGAGTCCGGAGATACCCGTGAGCATGTAGTCCTCGTAGCCTTCGGCTCCTGAAACGGCGAGTCCGCCGAGTGTTACAGTGCGCGGGGTTCCTGCATACGAGATGTCGGGGTATGTAATCTTGTCCTGCGCTTGGGCTGCGAAGCTGCTTACAAGGATGCAGGCTGTTGTCAACACCTTTGTTATATTCATCGTTTTTCTCTTGATTGTTCTTTTTCTGATTATTTTTGGGCTGCGTTTTTTTCTAAGCCTCTTTAAGCCTTTCTAAGCCTTTGCTATCTAAGCCCTCCCCGACGGGGAGGGTTGGGAGGGGCTTATTTTTGCTCAGCCTCTATTTGTGCTTCTGTTTTGCCGAAGCGTCGCTGGCGTCGCTGATAGTCGGCGATGGCTTTGTGTAAGCCTTCCTCGTCGAAGTCGGGCCAGAAGGTGTCGCAGAAGTACAGCTCCGAGTAGGCAATCTGCCAGAGCAGGTAGTTGCTGATGCGCTGTTCGCCACCGGTGCGTATGAGCAGGTCGGGGTCGGGCATGAAGTTTGTGGTCATGTGCTTCGAGATGAGTTGCTCGTTGATGTCCGTAGCGGCAATCTTGCCCGCAGCGAGGTCGGCTGCAATCTCTTGCGTAGCTTTCACAATCTCCCAGCGCGACGAGTAGCTGAGTGCTACAACCATCGTCATTGCAGAGTTGTTAGCCGTGTGCTCCATTGTCTCCTGCAATTTCTGCTGCACTTCCTTCGGCAGGCGTTCGATGTCGCCGATTACTTGAAAGCGCACGTTGTTCTTCATGAATATCTCGTCCTCAAGCGATGTTAGCACGAGTCCCATGAGTGCAGCCACTTCTGTTGCGGGGCGGTTCCAGTTCTCGGTAGAGAAGGTGTAGAGCGTGAGGTACTTCACGCCGAGACGCGTACACTCCGATGTGATGCGTCGCACAGCGTCTACTCCAGCCTGGTGGCCGTAGCTGCGCGGTTTGCCTTGCTCTGCTGCCCAGCGTCCGTTGCCGTCCATGATGATGGCGATGTGCTGGGGTATGTTGGTTGTATCGAGTTTTTCCATATTCTTTGTTTTTTTTCTAAGCCGGGCTAAGCCTTCTTAAGGGTGCGTTTAAGCCGAACTAAGCCTTCTTATGCCTTTCTAAGCCTTGACGAACTATTTTCTAAGCCTTTCTAAGCCTTCTTGAGCCTTGGCTATCTAAGCCCTCCCCGACGGGGAGGGTTGGGAGGGGCTTTGGAGGGGCTTTGGCTACTCGTCAGCGTTGTGGCAGGTGCGGCATTTCGCCATGAAGCTGTACGTCAGTGTGAGTTGTAGGGCTGAGTAGCAGTCGGTGTTTTTGAAGAGTCCGCTGCTTTCTATGCCGTAAGGGTCCTTCACACCGTCGAGTTTGTCGCTCAGCGAGAAGTGTACTGCCCATTCGAGTCCGAGGTTCAGACGTGGTCCTATCTTGTATTTCACGCCCAAGCCGAGTGGCACATTCGCTGTGAAGACGTTGTTGCCACCACCGGTGACGAACGTAGCACCCAGTCCGCCGAAGATGAATGGTGTGAAGCGTTTTGCTCCGCGATAGTCGCGTCCGGTGCCGTAGGGCCAGAAGTTGTACTCGTAGGTGACGCTGGTGTCGATGAGCGTGTTACTGAACGAGTATGGATTGTTTACGAAGTCGGGGTAATAGGTCTTTACATCTTTTGACGCTCCCGTCAGTTTGCCGTACATTGCCGACATCTTCAGCCCCATATACGGGTTGAATATGCGTCGCAGCACTACCGACCCTCCGAACTGCATATTGCTCAGCACGCTACCATTGAAGTCGCCTTCGTACGACACCAAGCCTATTCCTGCACCTATCTCCATGCGGTACTCCTCGTCGGTTTGTGCCTTTGCCGACACAAACATCAAGGAGAGTATGAGGATGGTGAGGATATGCTTCATTATTATTCTGTGAAACCAGTCAGTTCTTTATTCAGTGAAATTGGTCTGTTCTTTTTTCCAACCGAGGCGGTTTATTCTTCCGCGCCACGTGTTGCCTTCTGTTGCATTTACTATCCAGATAAAGTTGCTGCTGTCTACGGTGAGTGCCATGTTCGGCGTGTTCGACGCATTCTCTTTGTTGGATGTTATCTCTGTAGGAACGGTGAGTGTTGTGTCTTTTGCCCAAGTCAGTCCGCCGTCCTTAGAGCTGTAGAGGTTTGCATTACTATCGTTCATGCCGTCGGGTGTGCCGAGGGCGTATGCCTTGCCGTCGTATGTTGCTACGCTCATGTTGTTGAGCTTCGGGAGGGCGTGCTTGTTCTCTGCCGACACCTCGTAGTATGCCCACGGTTGATTTTCGCTATACTTGTTGCCTTCGTCCACTTTGCCCCAGATTGCCATTGCGCCTGTTGCTGTTGTGCCGTATATAGTCACGCGGTAGCTGTTGCTATTGGTGCGCAGTGCTGTGCAGGTGTACGATAGGTTGTTTGTCGGTAGGAACGAAGCGTCGCTGTCGATGGTAGCCGGTGTCCATGTAGCACCGTTGTCGTCAGAAGCGAGCAGGCTACCCTCTGTGTTGTATCCATAGAGACGCAGCGGACTTGCTGCTACGAGTGTCTTGATGGTAGTAGCGTTGCCGGTCTGTTCCCATGTGTTGCCGTCAGTGGTGCATAGGATGTTGCCGGCATTGCAGATGTACACCTTTTCGTTCTTTGTCACGATGCTCTTGCAGACATTCGCGTCGAATGTGAGGTCTGCATCGTTTAACTTAGGTGTGGCAGCTGTCCAAGTCTGTCCGTTGTTCATCACGTACAGCTTTGTGTTGTTGCTGTCCGTGCCGAAGAGGAAGAGTCGGTCCTTGCCCTCAGCCGTCTTTATGGCGCAGGTCTTCACGTTCCGAAGCTGCTCTATGTCTGTATTCTTTGTCATGGAAGCCCAGAAGAACGAGTCAGCCTGCTCCTTGTGCACGTTCACTTTCACCTTGTATGTGCGTAGGAATTTGCCCGAATTGCTCATCACTTTCAACTCGCGTACCTCCGAGAAGTCGAGCGAGTCGGTGTTGTTCACAATCTCTACATTCTCGTCCTTGAGGTTCTTGATGTACACCGTCATCGAGTTGAGTCCGTACACGTTGCACACGAGTTTCTTCGCGTCTACACCGCACGGCAGTGAGTCGGGATTACAGATGGTGTCGTTTTTCTGGTCGATGACGAACTTGTAGCTTGTGTACGATGAAGTGGTTGTATAAACGCTATCCTTATCGCCTTTTTTCGTCTTTGTATGGATATATCGTTTTGCCCCCGTCACCGAAAATGATGTGATGGCGCTGTCGTCGGTGTACACGTAGTCGGTGTCGTCATTAAGGCACGATGCAAGTGTAAAAACCGCCATGAACAGCATGGCAAAAGCTGCAAACTTATTTTTCATTCTTCTTAAACTTATTATTTTTAGCTGCAAATTTAATCAGAAATCTTCAATTTCAGTGTGTTTTCACATTATAATTATGCTATTTATTGATTAATAGCTATATTTTTAAGGTTGTTTAGTGATTAGTGATATTGTTACCGTGCTACGGCAACATAATTGCCGCGCTACGGCAATGTCGTTTGTGTGCTACGGCAATATTGTTTGTGTGCTACGGCAATGTAGTTGTTGTGCCGTGGTGATAATATAAAAAAAGCATTGCTTGCCCAAACGAGCAAACAATGCTTTCCTATTGTGTCTTAATGTTTTCTGTTCGTGGCAGATTACTCCTCCGGCAGCATAGTCACGGTGATGTGATTGCCAGCCTTGTTGAACTCCTTCATGAAGTTGCAGATGTCCTGAGTAGTGAGTGCTTCAAGAGTGCTTGAGTAGTCGGTGTAGCCATCATAGTTGTAGTGGTAGCTATCGAAGAGCACGCCGAGCCAGAAGCCGTTAGTCTTCACGCGGTCGCCGTTCTGCTTAACCATGAACTCCTTGCACTTCTGGAACTTGGCAGCGTCGCAAGTGTTCTCAAGAGTCTTCACCTCGTCGTTGAGGATGCGTATAGCTATGTCCTTCTTCTCAGGCTTCATCGGGCACTGGGCGAAGATCTGGAACATGCGGTAGTTGTCTGCGCCGAGGTCAGAGCTTGCGTAAGCACCTACTGAGTAGGCTGCGCTTTCCTTCTCGCGAATCTTGTCGAGGTATTCCATAGAGAGCACCTGACCGGCGATGTCGCAGCAGAGAGCGTTCTTCATTGTGTATGGCATCTCGTCGTTGAACCAGAGCATTACAGAGTTTGCCTTCGGAGTCTCCTGCTTGCGCTTGAATGTGTTGTCTACAACGCCCTTAACAGGGGTGAGTTCGCGCTTGCTCTTAACAGCCTTAGCCTTAGCAGGCAGAGCACCGAGATACTGGCAGATGAGCGGACGGATTGTCTCCTCGTCGTAGTTGCCCACGATGTTGAACACCCAACCCTTAGCCGAAGCGGTGCGCTCCTTAGCAATCTGGAGGATACGGTCGTAGCTCACGTCCTTCAAGCGGTCGATAGTCATCGGTGCAACGCGTGGGTTGTGAGCGTAGATGGTAGCCGAGATAGAGTCGCTGAACGCTACATCAGGATCAATCTCGCGGTTCTTCAGCGATACCTCGAGCTGCTGCATGAGGTTGTCGAACGACTTCTGGTCCTTGTTGATGTTTGTGAAGTAGAGGTATATCATCTGGAGCATTGTCTCCACGTCCTTCGGTGTAGAGTTGCCCGACACGTTTGTAGAGAGCTGTCCGAGTGAGAGGTCAGCGTTAGCAATCTTGCCAGCGAGAGCCTTCTGCAGTTCTGTAGACGAGAATGCGCCGAGTCCGCTGTAGCCAATCACCTGGTCGAAGAGCTGGAGGTTGGTGTAGTCCTTTGCGCCGTAGAGTGTGGTGCCACCCTCGCCACGACCGCTGAGGAGCACCTGGTCCTTCTTGTAGTCGGTCTTCTTGAGGTTTACGACAACGCCGTTAGAGAGTGTGAGTGTTGTGTAGCCGAGTTTCTCGTTCTTCACTTCCTTCTTCACCTTGCCAGCTTTCGGCAGAGTGGTGATGAGCGGTTCGTTCTTCACGTTGTCCACGTAAGCCTCGATGTTAGAGTTGCGTGCGTCCTTGATAGCACCGAGCAACTCAGCCTCTGTTGGGTAAACGTTGCCCTCTGCCTCGTTGAGGAATGCGAGCACGATGAGGTTTGAGTCGTTAGCCGGCACTAACTCAGCCATCTTCTGGTTAACTGCCTCAACCGGAAGAGCTGGTACAATCTGGCTCATAACCTGATACTCGAAGTCGATAGACGGCATCGGGTCGCCCTCGAGGAAGTTGTCTACGAGGTCGCGGTAGAGCTGACCGTTCGGACGCTTGTCCTTGTTGCTATACATCTTGTCGAGTATGCTCTTGTAGTCTTCCTGGAAGCGTGCGTACTCAGTAGCGGTGAAGCCGTGGCGTGCAGCGCGCAGAGCCTCTGTGTAAGCAGCCTTCAGCGCGTCGGCTGTCTTGCCGAGTTCCTTCGGAGAAGCCGAGATGTTGAATGCGTCCTTTGTCTTAGCGAAGATGAATGTGCCGTCGTTAGCGTTAGCGCCTACGTATGGGCAGTCGGCGTCGAGTGCTTTCTCCTTCATGCGGTTGTTGAGCATTGTCATAGCAGCCTGCTTAAGATAGTTGTCAACCAGGTAGTTGAGTTTGCCCTTCTCCGAAGCAGGGAACACGTCGTGCTTAATCATCAGCTCTACGTCGTTGGTCTGCTGCTCCTTGTCCTTGTCGATGATTACGATAGGCTCAGCGTTGTCAGGCACCATCTCGTCAACGATCGGAGCCGGATTCTCTGGGTTCTTGAACGAACCGAAGAGTTCCTTAATCTTGTTCTCGGTGTACTTCACGTCTACGTTGCCCACTACGATGATAGCCTGGTTTGTCGGGTGATACCACTTCTCGTAGTAGTCGCGTAGCTCTTTCGGCTTGAAGTTGTCGATTACAGACATCAAGCCGATAGGATAGCGCAAGCCGTACTTGGAGCCTGGGTAGAGTTTCGGCAGGTTGCGCTCGAACATACGGCTTGAAGCCGATGTGCGCAGACGCCACTCCTCGTGGATAACGCCACGCTCCTCGTCGATTTCCTTCGGGTCGAGTGTGAGGGCGTTCGACCAGTCGCTCAGGATGAGCAAGCAAGAGTCGAGAGCCGACTGACGGTCGGTAGGTACGTTAGAGATGTTGTATACAGTCTGGTCGATTGCTGTGTAGGCGTTGAGGTCGCGACCGAACTGCACGCCGATGCTCTCGCAGTAGCGAATTACTCCGTTGCCCGGGAAGTGCTTAGTGCCGTTGAAGCACATATGCTCGAGGAAGTGAGCCAAGCCGCGCTGCGACTCCTCCTCCTGGATAGCGCCCACCTTCTGTGCGATGTAGAAGTCGGCACGATTCTCCGGCCAGTTGTTGTGGCGGATGTAGTAGGTCAAACCATTGTCCAACTTACCGACAACTACGTCGGGGTCAGCCGGAATGGGTGGCATCTGCTGTGCCTGAGCAAGTCCTGCGAAGAACGCGAAGACTGCAACCATCAGTTTTCTTAGTTTCATAAATTATTATTTTTAGTTGATGTATATTTGTGAGTTGACGAGTTGTTAGCAACGCTTGTCGTTTCTTTGTACAATATGCAAAAGTAGTTTATTTTTCCGCTTCTTGTGTTAAATGTTTATGATTTTTAAGAAATAAGCATCGTTTTTTGCTTCATTCATGTGTTTTTCATGTTTCTTGGGTGGTGGTTGAGTATTTCGTTGCGCAGAGTGGTTATGTCTATGTGCGTGTAAATCTGCGTTGTAGCTATGTTTTCGTGTCCGAGCATTTCCTGTATGGCGCGCAGGTTCGCTCCGCCTTGCAGCAGTGCGGTGGCGAAGGAGTGGCGCAGCGTGTGTGGCGACACTGTCTTGATTATGCCAGCGTCGCGTGCCACGTTCTTTATCATTATCAGAATCATGGTGCGTGTGAGGTGTGCTCCTCTGCGGTTGAGGAACACGTATTCTTCCTCGCCAGGCTTTATGTTCATCAGGTTGCGGTCGTAGAGCCACAGTTGTATCTCGTGCAGGGCGTTGTCGGAGATGGGTACGAGGCGTTGTTTGTTGCCCTTGCCCGTGATGCGCAGGTATTTGTCGTCGGCGAACACGTCACCGAACTTAAGGTTGACGAGTTCTGACACGCGCAAGCCGCAGGAGAACAGCACTTCGATGATGGCACGATTGCGCTGTCCCTCTGGTTTGGAGAGGTCGATAGACGCTTCCATGCGGTCTATCTCTTCTGTAGAAAGTACTTCGGGAAGGTGTTCGCCGAGCGTTGGCGACTCAAGAAGCTCCGACGGGTCGTCTTTGAGCGTGCCATCGAGCAAAAGGAAGCGGAAGAAGGAGCGCACACCGCATAGTATGCGTGCCTGGCTGCTTGCAGCAATACCGAACTCATGCAGCAGGGTGGCGAATTGCTCCAAGTGGGCAAGTCGCACTTCCTCAATGGCGAGTCCTTCGCCATTGAGGAAGTTGAGCAGATAGTCGATGTCGTGCGAATAGGCATCGATGGTGTTCTGCGAGTAGTTGCGCTCAAGGCGCAGAAAGCGTACGTAGCGGCGCTTTATCTGAGCATAATCCATGATGTTGTGTTGGGGTGTTGAGAGTTGAGGTGATGTGTTGAGGTGTTGTTGTGTTGAGGTGTTGAGATTTGTGCTATTGTCAACCCATCAACCCAACAACATCTCACCATCTCAACCTTTTACTTCTTCAGCTTGAAGCCGAGACGCATACCGTTGTAGCTCTTCATCAGCGTGTTGATGGTAGCGGCTGTGGAGTTCTGCTTTGCAGCGGTGTTTGATATGGTCTGCAGCACGTGCATCAGCTTGTCGGCGTTGAACACGAGTGTCATCTCCTTGTTCAGGATGCTGACATTGGCGGTGTACTCCTTGCCGTAGCGGGGCTTGAAGGTGATGGTCTTCTTCTTGCTGTCGAAGGTGTACGTGCCTTTGATGGTGCGCTTTTTAATCGTCGTGGTGTAGTTGCCCTCGCCGTCGAAGGTGTAGACGATGCCCTGCACACCGTATTTCTTCAGCACGGGTGTTATCTTGTTCTCAATCTTTGTGGATATAGCCGAGCCACCTGCTTTCGACAACAGGTTGTCGCTCTCGAACTCGCATGCCGGACCGGTGTATGTCCAAGTGCCCTTGAGGCTTGCGGCTGTTGTTGCTTTGTCGCCCACGAGGGTCTTACCCAGACCGGTGAGCAGGTCTCCGATACTCTGTGCCTGCACTCCTGAGGCACTGATGAGCAGCATCGCTGCTACTAAGAAAAACTTAATTCTTTTCATAGAACTCTTGTTACTGTAATTGTTTATCTGTGTACAAAGTTACAAAAAAGAACAATACGAAGCCTATTCTGTTAACATTTATTCTTCACCCGTGCCGTTATAGTCCATCTGCATCTCGTTGCTTTCGTCGTTGCGCTTGTTCTGTGGGCGGTGTTTCTGCTTCATGTTGCCGAAGTTCCATGTCACGGTGAAGTTGACGCGTCTGCCTCCTCGGCGGTTTATCTGGTGGCGTGTGAAGTTGTTGCCACTGGTGAAGGTCTCCCACTTGCGCGAGTCGAGCAAGTCGCGGCAGTTGACAGCCACGGTGATGAGTTTGTTGAAGAAGTTCTTGCGTGCGCCGAAGTCAACGCTGTACGACGGCTTGCGGTAGCCCTGCGTGATTACCTGGCGTGCCTCGTAGCGTCCGGTAGCCTGCACGGATATGTCGTAGGGCAGTATGAGGCTTGCCGTCATGCGTGCGTTCCATGTGAAGCGGTCGTCGGCTGCGCCCGTCACTATCTGTCCGTCGATGGGGTAAGCAAATCCGTCGAGCTTGTAGTAGTAGGCGTTGGCGGACGTGGTGAGGTCGAGTATGCGGAAGAACTTGTTCTTTAGCGTCAGCTCCAAGCCCGACGATTGGCTCTTTGCCACGTTCATCGAGGTAGAATAGAAGAGTCCGTCCTCCGAGTTCTTGTAGCTGATGCGCTGTATGACGTCGGTTGTCGGGCGGTAGTAGGCACTCACGAGGAGCGAGTGGTCGCGCCATGTCTTCAGATAGTTGAGCGAGAACGAGTGGCTGTACTCCGGTGTCAGCTCGGGGTTACCGAACGACACGGTGGTGGCGTCGCGCGTGTCGCGGAACGAGTTGAGCTCTCCGCCCCACGGACGGCGCAGACGGCGTGTGTAGTTGAGCTGCAGCTGCTGCGACTCGGTTATCTGGTACGACAGGAAGAGCGAGGGGAAGAGCTGAAAGTAGTCTTTCTTGAACGGCTTTTCACGCAGCGATGGGTCGTGCTCCTGCTCCCATGTGTAGCTCTCGGTGTTCACCTTCCAGTATTCGCCACGCAGACCTGCCATCACGCCGAAGTTGCCCAGCTTGTAGCTGAACGAGGTGTAGAGGGCGTGCAGATCCATGTCGTAGATGAAGCGATTGTAGAAGAGCTTGTCCTCGGTGGCAGCCGAGCCGTCCCACGAGGTGTTGTCGACGTACGACTCCTGCGGGGTGTTCTCGTGCGAGAAGTTGGCTTGATAGCCTGCCTCCACCTTCATGTCCTTCGTAATCTGGTTCTCGTAGTCGAGCTTCACCTCCCAACGGCGGGTGTTGAAGTGCTGCGGTCGGTACTGATAGTCGTAAGCGTGCACGTCGTTGCCCTCCCATACCGTCGAGTCGCGGTAGAAGTTATCGCCGTTCGACTTCCAGCGACTAAAGTCGACGGTGAAGTCGAGCAGGTGGCGCTTGCTGAACGTGTGGCGGTAGTTGAACTCCGAGTAGAGCATATTCATGTCGCTGCTCGAGCGTGTGAGGCGGTCCATGCGGTAGTCGGCGAGTCCGTCAGCCACGGCGGTGTATCTGTACGGCGTGAAGCTTCTCGACTTGCCTTCGCCCTTCATGAGCATACCGCTCAGCGTGAAGTCGTCCTTCTTCGTGGCGTGCAGCGTCAGTCCGGCGCGTGTGAAGAGGTTGTTGCCCCAGCGGTCGTTGTCCGCCTTGTAGCGTTGGTCGTAAGTGTTTGAGGTCTGTGTGCTCTCGGTGTAGCCCGTGTTCTTGCGGTGGCGGTAGCCGATGTTGGCGTATGCGTCCAAGAGGCCGCTGTTGTAGTTGATGTTGAAGCTGGTGTTGGCACCGCCCTTGGTGTTGGCACCTGCCTGCAGCGAGCCGTAGTAGCCCGCTTTGCGGTCTTTCTTCAGCACGATGTTGATGATGCCGGCAGAGCCTTCGGCAGAGAACTTCGCCGACGGGTTGTCAATCACCTCGATGCTCTCAATGCTCTCGGCAGGCAGCTGCTGCAGAATCTGCGCGCGGTTGTCGGTGGTGAGTCCCGATGCCTTACCGTTTATCCACACCTCCACCGACGAGTTGCCGCGCAGCGACACGTTGCCGTCGTTGTCCACCTCTACCGACGGTATGTTGTCGAGCACTTCGGACGCCGACTGTCCGGCGTTGCCTATGAGCTGCGCCACGTCGAACGTCTTGCGGTCTACCTCGAGCTTCATAGCTGAGCGTTGTCCGGTGATGGTGACGCCCTTCAGCATCTTCGCGTCCTCCGACATATATATAATATTGTAGTGCTGATTGGGATTCGAGGCGTTTATCTCGAACTTGCGTGTCTCGCTTTTGTAGCCCACGAAGGTCAGCTCCAACGTGTACTGGGCGTTGGCGAGTCCTTGTATCTTGAAGTTGCCGTTGGCATCGCTCATACCGCCACCCACAAACTTGCCGTTGGCAGTCTGCGTAACCTTTACGTTCACAAAACTAAGTGGTTCTGAGTTGCGTTTATCCAGAATCTTTCCTTTTACCAAACCTTGCGCCCATCCCGTCGCTGTGCAGAGGATGAGCATTATGAATAGTGCTATTTGTTTCATATTATCTAAGACGCATTTAGCGTGTATGGGTTTAATCGTATGCAAAAATAATCTGCGTCGACCGACGCGGATGCTCGTAACGACCGATGCGGATGCTCGTAACGACCGATGCGGATGCTCGTAACGGTCGACGCGGATGCTCGTAACGACCGACGCGGATGGTTAATCTTCCAGCAGTTCGTCGGCTCCGTCTATGCAGCGGCGTATCACCTCGTAGCCGAATCCGCGACCCAAGGCGTACTTTGTCAGCTTCTGGCGCAGTTCGTAGTCGCTCTCAGCCTTCACCGAGCGTCGCTTCGTGGCTAATAGCTTCTTCAGTTCTGCCACATACGCCTCGTCGTCCACCTCGTCGAGCACGCGGTGGCTGATATTGCTGTCCACGCCCTTGAGGTATAGTGCCTGCTCTATCTTGCGTCGTCCCCAGTGGTCGAAGCGTATCTTCTCGCGCACGAAGAGTCGGGCGAACCGCTCGTCGTCAACAAACTGCTCGTCGATGAGTCGGTCGAGCACACGCTGGCGTGCGTCGTCGGGCAACTGCCAGCGGCGCATCTTCTCGAGCATCTCGCCAGAGGAGTGTTCAGCACGGGCGCAGAGCGCAGAGAGTTTTAGCAGGGCTTCCTGCTCGGTTATGGGTTGTTTCTTTTGTAGCATGGTTGTTATTGTTGGGGTGTGTTTAAGTCGAACTAAGCCTTCTTAAGCCTTTCTAAGCCTTGGGCAGTAGGAGGCTACGGCATTCTTGCCGTAGCCATAGTAAAAGGATGTAATAATCTTTCGTTGTCCATGGCTACGGCAGGAATGCCGCAGCCTCCTATAGCTTGCTTCATTTGGGGTAACTAAGCCCTCCCCGACGGGGAGGGTTGGGAGGGGCTTTGGGAGGGGCTGCTCCCCTTCACGAACCTTGGCAGCCCGAAGCAGTCGTCGCTGACCGTTACGTCCTCGAAGCCCATCTCTCGCATCATCTCGCCCGTCGCCTCAGCATACCTCGTGTTGCATTCGAAGAGCAGGCTTCCGCCGTTGCTCAGCGAGCGCAGTGCGTAGCGAGCGATGGCGCGGTAGAAGCGCAGAGGGTCGTCGTCGGGCACGAAGAGGGCAGTATGAGGCTCGTGCAGCAGCACGTTGTCGTCCATGGCGGAGCGCTCCGAGTCGCAGATATATGGAGGATTGCTCACTATCAGGTTCCAGGGGGCGGCGGGGGTGTTAGCTTCGCTATAATTTATAAAATCTCTAACCTGCTCGGTTGGTGCACTTCTTGCTCTGGCAAGCGGCAAAGCCGAGCGGAGGACAAGTGCACCCCCTTGGAGGCACTCCTCCCCAGCACAGCCTTCCTCCTCAGCCCTCAGCGCGTCCCTCTTTCTGAACGCCACCTCCGCCTTAAGCGCCTTCGCGTTGCTTTCCGCCGTGCGCAGTGCCTCTTCAGAGATGTCCCATGCCTCCACATACGCCTCGCCGAGGCGCAGCTTCAGGCTGATGGCTATGCAGCCGCTGCCCGTTCCGATGTCGAGGATACGCTTTGGGGCAGAAGGTGCAGCGTTGGGCGCAGCGTTCATTAGCTTTGCGCCCTCGTTCACGAGCCATTCCGTCTCGGGTCGGGGTATGAGCACAGAGCCGTTGACGCAGAAGCGGTTGCCGCAGAAGTCGGCATATCCGAGCACGTGCTGCAGCGGTTCGCCCTGCTCGATACGTCTGACGGCTGTGTCGAGGCGCAGCGTGTCGTCGGCAGACAACTGCTCGGTGGCACCACAGACGATGTCAGCGTACGACAGACCGAACAGCTCTTCGATGAGGATGCGTGCTATGGCACGTGCCTCGCCGTCGTCATAAGAGGTGGCTATACGATGCCATATTTCTGAATAAGTCATATTTCTGAGTGGTTTTAATTTATAACCTGATGGCGTAATTTATAATACGAGGTGGTATGTGCTTAATAAGGAATTATAAATTATCAATTTCAAATTATAAATTGAGAATGTGTGCCGCGAGCGGGACTCGAACCCGCACAGCCATTACTGGCCAAGGGATTTTAAGTCCCTCGTGTCTACCAATTCCACCATTGCGGCGACCTGTGTCGTTTGTGTTTGATGTCTTAATAAAAAACGGCAGCATCTCTGCTACCCGTCCTAACAAAAACAATCAAACTATTTGAAAAGAGCGGCAAACGGGACTTGAACCCGCGACCCCAACCTTGGCAAGGTTGTGCTCTACCAACTGAGCTATTGCCGCATGAAGCGCTTTTTGCGAGTGCAAAGGTACACTATTTTTTTGAAGTGGAGAAGAAAAATGTGGAAAAAGTGTTGCGCGCCAGCAGATTTGTCTTAAAAGGGGGTGCAGCGGTCTCCGCTGCACCAACCGAGAAAATAGCATTGTTAGCTTGATTGGTGCAGCGGGGACCGCTGCACCCCCTGATGGTTACTAACAACTCTTGTGCGTCATTATGTCGAGCACCATCTCGTCGGTGCGGTTCATTGCTTCGGCACCGATGCTTGTGAGGTTGCGTATAGAGCGGTCGACATCGTTGTCGATGATGCCCTCTACGGAGCTAACACACTTGCCCTCCATAGAGAGTAGGGCGGAGAGGAGTGCTGTGGACACGCCGGACGATATCTTCAGTGCGCAGCTTGGCTTCGCGCCGTCGCATATCATGCCAGTGATATTGGCAATCATGTTCTTCACCGACCAACAGATATGGTCGTAGTCGCCACCCATGAGGTAGGTGATGCCACAGCTTGAGCCGATGCTTGCCACTACGCAGCCGCAGAGTGCCGACAGTTTGCCGAGGTTTTGCTTGATGTATATGGCGGTAAGGTGGCTAAGGGTGAGTGCGCGGATGAGTTCCTCCTCAGTGTTCTCGTTCTCCTCGGCGTACACAGCCACGGGGTTGGTGGCGCAGATGCCTTGGTTGCCCGAGCCGGAGTTGCTCATCACCGGAATCATCGCGCCGCCCATGCGTGCGTCGCAAGCCGATGCTGTTTTTGAGATAATATGCGAGAAGATAGAGTTGCCGAAGATGCCGTGACTCAGCGGGCGGTCGATAGTCTTGCCGAGGCAGTGGCCGTAGTTGTGCTTTTTCGACTCCTCGGCGATGCGGAAGTTGTAGTCGCGTGTCTTCAGTATGAAGCGCAGGTCGTCCTCGGGCGTTGTCATAGCGAAGTCGTAGACAAGTCGCATATTCAGGCGGATGTCGTTGTTTTCTGCTTCGCCTGCCTTATGGTGACGCTCGTCGAGAAGTACCTCGCCGTCCTTCTCTAAGTAGACAAAGTGGGTGTGTGCAGTGGCAATGGTGGCAGTCGCCTTATGCCCGTCAGCCTCGCAGGTTATCTCTACGTACAGTTTCTCGGTGATGCCACTCTTCAGCTGTATGGAGATGTGTTCGGCATCGATGTACTGCTTGCCTTCGGCGAGGGTCTCTGGGGTGAGGTCTTTCAGCACCTCAAGCTGATACTCCGACTTGCCGATGATGGCTCCGAGAGCGATGGCGATAGGCAGTCCGATCATGCCCGTGCCGGGTATGCCCACGCCCATAGCGTTCTTGAGGATGTTGGCAGATAGCGACGCTGTGATTTTCTCGGGTCGGCAGCCTAACAACTCCGTAGCGCGAGCCACGCAGAGCGACACACACATCGGCTCGGTGCAGCCAACGGCTGGCACTACCTCGCGATTGATGAGGGCAATGATTTGTTTGCGAATGTCTTCTTCAAGCATATTGTTTAGGGTTATTAGTTGAGAGTTTCTTTTGAGTTGAGAGTTGAGAAAAATTTTTTAGTTGAGAATTTAGAGTTGAGAGTTGAGAGTTATGATATGTTTTGCAACTTTTAAGAGCTGCAAATGAACTATCAAGGTAATCATAACTCTCAACTCTCAACTCTCAACTTTCAACTCTCAATAAAAACTTTTACTTCTTTCTGTTCTTCTTAGCAGTGGTCTTCTTAGCCGGAGCTTTTTCCTCCTTCTTCTCCTCTACAACAGGCTGCTGCTTGCGGTCAATCTTCACAAGCTCCACCTTGAAGATAAGAGTAGAGTAGGGCTTAATCTGTCCTGCTGCGCGTGAGCCATAAGCCAGCTCCTGCGGGATGTAGAGCATCCATGTGCTGCCTGCAGGCATAGAGGTGAGTGCCTCTGTCCAACCCTTGATAACCTGGTCGGGGCGGAATGTAGAAGTGTCAGGGTTGCGCTTGTAGCTGCTATCGAAGATGTTGCCGTCGATGGTCTTACCCTCGTAGCGTACGGTTACGTTGTCCTCTGTAGTAGCCACCTCGCCAGTGCCAGCTGTGAGCACCTTGTACTGCAAGCCAGAAGGCAGAGTTACAACGCCTTCCTTCTTGGCGTTCTCGGCGAGCCAGTCGATGTTCTCCTGTTTGTAAGCGTTCTCCTGACGATGCTTCTCGTCGGTCATTGTCTTCTCGTAGTATTTCTTAGCGTCTACTACCTGCATCACTGTAGTGTCGTTGAGCACAGCGTCGATGAAACCGCGGTTGAAAGTGATGCTATCGAGAGTCCACGGAGTGTTTTTCACTTCGTTGGCAACGCCCGGGTACATGCGTGTCTCAAGCAGCTGTGCAATCTGTACGCCTGCGCTATGAGCCATGAACTGCTTGTCGTTAGAACGCTTGATGCCCTCGCGCAGACCTGCTACGAAAGCACCCATAGAGGTAGAGTCGACACCGAACTGCTTGCCTACGTACTCCATCAAACCGGTGGTGTAGGTCATGCCGGCAGCGTAGCTCAGCGAGTCGGACTTGCTGAGGAGGCTAATAGGAGCCTCGCAGCAGCCTGCAGCACCCTTCTTGCACTTCTTGTTCTTCTTGTTGTCTGCCTTGCAGCAGTCCTTCTTGCTCTTCTTGTCTGCCTTGCAGCACTCTGTCTTCGCCTTCTTGCATTCCTTCTTGTCCTTTGCAGAGGCGGTGGTGAAGGTTGCAGAGAGCAGAGCAACCATCGCCAGTGTCAATATCTTTCTCATTCTTATTTATTGGTTTAAAGGATAAAGTAGACGAGCGGGCAGGTGTTCCCGTCAACTCGTCTACTTTCAATATGTTTACTTCTCATTAACGCTGATAAGTTCAATCTTGAACACCAGCGGAGAGTAAGGCTTAATCTGTCCCTGCTCACGCTCGCCGTAAGCGAGTTCCTGTGGGATGTACACTTCCCATACCGAGCCAGCCGGCATGTGTACGAGAGCCTCTGTCCAGCCCTTGATTACCTGGTTGGCACGCAGAGAGATAGGCTGACCGTTCTTGTAGCTGCTGTCGAATACAGTGCCGTCGATGAGCTTGCCCTCGTAGTGTACCTTTACGAGTGAGGTGTCCTTCGGCATAGCACCGTTGCCCTCTTTGATAACCTTGTACTGTACGCCAGAAGGCAGAGTCTTCACGCCTTCCTTCTTAGCGTTGGCAGCCATCCACTCTTCGCCCTTCTTCTTTGCAGCACCGTACTTCTCCTCCATGTACTTAGACTTGATAGCCATCATCTTCTGCTGAGCTACCTGGCCAGCCTGCTCCATTGTCATGATGCCCTTGCCGTGTACGCCCTGGATGAAGCCAGCCATGAAGTTCTTCAAAGAGATAGTCTTTGTAGAGTCGTCACCGAAGATCTCGTGGTTGATGCCCTTAACCATGCGGTTAGAAATCTGCTGGCCGATCTGCACACCCATGTAGTAAGCAGCCTTCTTCTTGTTGTCGCCAGCGTTAGCACCGTCGTTCAGACCCTTTACAAATTCGTCGATATAGGTGGTGTCGATGTCCATCTGCAACAGGTACTGCTTCAGACCCTGTGTCTGTGCCATACCGATAGCGTAGCTCAGTGTATCTACGTCGTTCTTAAGATTTGCCTTTGCAGGAGTGTTGCCGCAAGAGGCGAAGATGCCAGAAATGGCGATAGCCAAAGCGGCTACGATTGAAAACTTTTTCATTGTTTTGTTATTGTTGTTTTTAGTTGTATTAAAGTACCTTGATAAGTTCTACGTCGAACACCAATGCTGCGAACGGAGGGATGGCAGCACCTGCGCCACGCTCGCCGTATGCCAACTGGTAAGGGATGAAGAAGCGATATTTTGCGCCCTCAGACATGAGCTGCACGCCTTCTGTCCAGCCTGCAATAACACCGTTGAGAGGGAATGTAGCCGACTCGCCGCGCTTGTAGCTGCTGTCGAATACAGTGCCGTCGATGAGGCGACCCTCGTAGTGGCACTCTACTGTGTCCTCAGCGGTCGGCTTCTTGCCGCTACCCTCGTTGAGCACCTGATACATAAGACCAGAAGGCAGCGATACTACGCCCTCCTCAAGAGCCTTATCAGCAAGCCATGACTCGCCCTTATCCTTGTTCTCCTTATACTTCTCGGCTGCGGCAGCACGCTGCTTAGCCTCCTGCTGCTGGAAAAATTCTGTAACAATCGTCTGTGCTTCCTGGTCTGCCACCTGCGGCTCCTTGCCCTCAAGAATATCCTTGATGGCCTGAGCGAAGTCGTCGATGTTAAGGTTCTCGGCTCCCATCTGCGAGAGCTGGCGGCCTATGCCAAGGCCCAAAGCGTAACTAAGTTTGTCCATAAGTTGTATTTGTTTTTAATAATGTATCAATGCTTAGGGGCTAAAGTCTTGCAAATTTACTACTTATATTTGATTTCAAATACATTATTGCATAAAAATCACTTTTTTTAAATATTAGCATAACTTATTTTGTGCGTATGTTCATGTTTTATATACATACAAGGATAAAAAAGTAAAATATAAGAGCAAATCTTTGGCAGTTTGCTCTATTTCCATTATTTTTGCAGTTGATAAACGCACATACAGGTTACGTAGTACCTAAACAATAAACGAGTGAATTTTGTCTACTCGCTAACTCGTATTTTAAATATACTATAAATGAAAACCGACCACCTCCTAATCATACGTTTCTCTGCCCAGGGCGAGGTAGCAATGCTTGTGCCCGTGGTCAGTTCGCTCGCACGGCAGTATCCCGACTTGCGCATTACCGTGCTGAGTCGACCCTTTGCGCGTGTGTTCTTCGACGAACTGGCACCGAATGTGGGCTTTATGGAGGCTGACTTGCAAGGCGAATACAGAGGTGTGAAGGGGCTTAACGCACTCTATCGCCGACTCATCGCTAAGAACTTTACGGCTATTGCTGATATGCACGACACACTCTCGTCAAAGTATCTGCGTATGCGTTTCAATATGAGTCGTTATCGAGTGGAGCATATTAATCGACATGTGGCTGAACGCCAAAAGCTTACTGCGCAGAATAATAAGAAGCTGCGTCAGCTGTCGACGGCTTTTGACAACTACACTGATGTGCTCGCACGATTAGGTTATCCTGTAGAACTCGACTTCCAATCGGTGTTCCCTGCTACGGGTGGCAATCTGCGACTCGTTTCGGAGGAAATAGGTGAGAAGAAGATATTCCAACAGTGGATAGGCGTTGCGCCGTTCGCTATATATAAAGAGAAGGTATATCCGCCTGAGAAAATGGAACAGGTGGTGGCGGAGATAATACGTAGACACCCGTCGTGTCGCGTGCTGCTCTTCGGGCGCACCGAAGCAGAGCAGAAGGTGCTCGACTCGTGGTGCGCACGTTATAAGGAATGTACCAATGCGTCGGCGTTGCTCGGATCAATCGACCAAGAGCTTATCGTGATGAGCCATCTCGATGTGATGCTCTGCATGGATAGTGTCAATATGCACCTCGCCGCACTCACCGGCATACGCATCGTGAGCGTATGGGGAGCAACGCATCCTTACGCCGGATTTCTCGGATACAATCAGCGCATGAGCGATGTGGTGCAGGCTGATATGTCTTGCCGACCATGTAGCGTGTTTGGCAATACGCCCTGTCTGCGTGGCGACAACGCTTGCATGGCTGCTATCGACCCAATAACAATAGCCGATAGCGTGGAGCGCGTGCTGAACGAGCTGCCTGTGCAAACAGGGGCATAATGAACGCTTAACGTTTAGCGTTTCAACGTAAAGAACTCTCGTCGGTTACCTGTGGTTTTGTAGCTCACGTGTATCCATCGTGCGCCGGTCTTAGCTACCGATTCGAGTATGAGCTGGTCGAAGTCGAGGTGTTCTTTCACGAAGTGGCACATCTTCTGTGCTACCTCCAGACTCGAAACGTGTATGTCTGCCGCCTCGCCCAACCGATGTTGCGACCTTACAGCACCACCCACAATCTTGTTGACCCGCTCCGAGCGATAACCACTCGTGATACGAAGCACACCGAAGCGGTGGCGCAGCGGTTCGAGTACATTCACGCACAATGCTCGCAGACGCTCTACCTCCACGGTCGTAGGCGTGTTGTCAAGGTTGTAGCGTATTGCTGCGCCAGACAGGGTGAACTCGCGTAGTTTGAAGTGATCAGATAGGCGCAGGTCGCCGTTTGCAATAAAAGCGGTTGCCGTGTTTGCGGCAACCTTCTTTGTGTTTTCCATGTTGTTTTTAGATAATTAAAGTTAGTAAATCAAGTAACTGTATATATTGTTTTCTTGTGTTGTCTCAGGGGGTGCACTTGTCTCAAGTGCACCAATCGTTTAGGAAGTGTACCAATCGTTTAGGAAGTGCACCAATCGTTTAGGAAGTGCACCAATCGTTTAGGAAGTGTACCAATCGTTTGGGAAGTGCACCAATCGTTTAGGAAGTGCCAACTGTTTTGTTGGTGCAGCTGAGACAGCTGCACCCCCTTGAGATGGACTCCGCAGTGTTGTTTTCTTTGTCTTTATGCGCCGCAAAGGTATCCGTACTTCTGGAAATAACAATTCAAGTGGCTTCTTTTACTGTTAAATATTGTTTTTAAACACGTGTTAGGCCGATTTTTAGTAACTTTGCACCTTATTAATATAAAGGGTTGAGGTGTTGAAATGTTGAGATGGTGACAAATGACATTCAGATGTTGGCCGTTCTGCCCCTCTTTCTCCCTCAGAAAACAACGAATATGACAAATACAAACATACACGATTATGAGATAATGGCACCAGTAGGCTCGCGTGAGAGTCTGCAGGCAGCCATTCAGGCAGGTGCCGATAGCATCTACTTCGGTGTGGAGCAGCTGAACATGCGCTCACACTCTGCCAACCATTTCACTATTGAGGACTTGCACGAGATTGCAGCCATCTGCACCGAGCATGGCATGAAGAGCTACCTCACCGTCAACACCATCATCTACGACGAAGATGTGGAGCTGATGCACCAGATTATCGACGCTGCCAAGGAAGCGAACATCTCAGCGGTGATAGCTTCCGACGTGGCTGTTATGAGCTACTGTCGTGAGGTGGGCGTGGAGGTTCACCTTTCTACGCAGCTCAACATCAGCAACGCTGAGGCTCTGAAGTTCTACGCTCAGTTTGCCGACGTTGTGGTCTTAGCACGCGAGCTGAACATGGATCAGGTGGCGTACATCTACGAGCAAATAGAGAAACAACACATCTGCGGCCCGAAGGGCGAGCTGGTGCGCATAGAGATGTTCTGCCACGGCGCGTTGTGCATGGCAGTGAGCGGCAAGTGCTATATGAGTCTTGCCAACACTGGACGCTCTGCCAACCGCGGCGAGTGTATGCAGATATGCCGTCGTTCGTACACCGTCACCGACAACGAGACGGGCAATCAGCTCGAGATAGACAACAAGTATATTATGTCGCCGAAGGACCTCAAGACCATCCGCTTCATCGACCGCATGATGCGCTCCGGCGTGCGCGTCTTCAAGATAGAGGGTCGCGCTCGTGGCGCGGAGTACGTCTACAACGTGGTGCGCTGCTACAAGCAGGCTATTGCGGCTGTGCTCGACGGCACGTTCACCGACGAGAAGAAGGACGAGTGGGACACAACACTCGCTACGGTCTTCAACCGTGGCTTCTGGGACGGCTACTATCAGGGTCAGACCTTGGGCGAGTGGAATAGCAACTACGGCTCGAACGCTACGGAGAAGAAGGTGTACGTGGGTCGCGGCGTGAAGTATTTCTCTAATATCGGTGTGGCTGAATTCACTTGCGAGGCGATGGAGTTCTCGGTTGGCGACAAACTGCTCATCACCGGTCCGACAACGGGCGTGATGTATGTCGACGTAGATGAGATACGCTACGACCTAAAGCCGGTGGAGACAGCGCACAAGGGACAGCACGTGTCATTCCGCGTGCCGGCGAAGATCAGACCAAGCGATAAATTGTTCAAGATTATTCCTGCGCCTGCGCAGTAATAATCTTGATGTTGAGGTGTTGAGATGTTGATGTGTTGACATTTCTCACCATCTCACCATCTCACCATAACACCACCTCACCATCTCACCATAACAACATACTATCATGACAATAAACGAAGCACAGGACGAAGTCATTGAACAGTTTCAGGACTTCACCGACTGGATGGACAAATACCAGTTACTCATAGACCTCGGCGGCGATCTTGAGCCGCTCGACGACAAGTATAAAAACGAACAGAACCTCATCGACGGCTGTCAAAGCCGCGTGTGGGTGCAGTGTGACATGACCGACGACGGTCGTCTTGTCTTCACCGCCGACAGTGATGCACTCATCGTGAAGGGCATCATCGCTCTGCTCATTCAGGTTATCAGCGGCCATACGCCGCGCGAGATTCTCGATGCCGACCTCTATTTCATCGAGCGCATCGGTCTGAAGGACCACCTCTCGCCGACACGCTCCAACGGACTGCTCGCTATGGTTAAGCAGATTCGCATGTACGCTTTAGCCTACGAGGCGAAGGGGAATGCGTAATGTTGAATTTTGAGTTTTGAATTTTGAATTATGAAACAGATATTATTTTCAGTGCTTTCACTGGCTGCAATAGTGTCGATAGCCTGTTCGTGCGCATCCTGCAAGAACGCTACTAAGGCAGCTGCCGAGCCCGACACCGTGGCACTCGTTGGTCCGACGTTCCGTGGCGACTCTGCCTACGTGTTTGCTGCAAAGCAGTGCGATTTCGGTCCACGCGTTATGAACTCTGCGGCTCACGACCGCTGTGGCGAATGGATAATGCAGAAGTTCCGCGAGTTCGGTATGAGCGTTGAGGCTCAGGATGCCGAGCTGAAGGGATGGGACGGCACGATGCTGCGCTCGCGCAACATCATAGCGCGCTTCCGCCCCGAGCAGACCACACGCATACTGCTCTGCGCCCATTGGGACAGTCGTCCGTGGGCAGATAACGACCCCGACTCAACTAACTGGCATCGTCCGGTGATGGCTGCCAACGACGGAGCGAGCGGTGTGGCTGTTATGCTCGAGGTGGCGCGCGCCATACAGAGCGACACAACGCTACAGATAGGTGTCGACTTCGTGTGCTTCGATGCCGAAGACTGGGGCACACCGCGCTGGGCTGACCAGGCTGACGATGCCGACACATGGGCACTCGGTGCACAGTATTGGGCAGAGAATCTGCCTGCAGGCTATGAGGCACGCTACGGCATACTGCTCGACATGGTGGGCGGACAAGGCACCAAGTTCTACCAGGAGGGCGTGTCGAAGCAGTACGCTTCAGAGATAGTGAACAAGGTGTGGCGCACAGCAGCGCAGATAGGCTACGGCTCGTTCTTCCCGATGAAGGACGGTGCGATGGTCACCGACGACCATGTGCCGGTGAACGAGAAGGCTGGCATCGCCTGCATTGACATCATTGCTTGCTTCCCCGACTGTCCGCAAAGCTCGTTCGGTCCGACATGGCACACCGTAGACGACACGATGGATCATATCGACCCCAACGTGATGAAAGCTGTAGGTCAGACGCTTATCCAGGTGCTCTATTCAGAGCAGTAATATACTTGTAAACTTGTTTACTCGTCAACTTGTCAACTAACAAAGAGTAACCTCCTTGTCAACTTGTCAACTCGTTACTCGTCAACTAAAAAAAACAATAACAATGTCATTAAAATGTGGTATCGTAGGACTCCCTAACGTGGGCAAGTCCACCCTTTTCAACTGCCTCTCTAACGCTAAGGCGCAGGCAGCCAACTTCCCTTTCTGTACAATCGAGCCTAACGTGGGTGTCATCACCGTTCCCGATGAGCGCCTCACGAAGCTTGCCGAGATAGTTCACCCGGGCCGCATCGTGCCCGCAACTTGCGAGATAGTAGACATCGCCGGACTCGTTAAGGGTGCGTCTAAGGGCGAAGGCTTGGGCAACAAATTCCTCGGCAACATCCGCGAGACCGACGCCATCATCCATGTGCTGCGCTGCTTCGACGACGACAACATCGTGCGCGAGGGTGGTGCTGTGGTAAATCCGGTTGAGGACAAGGAAGTAATCGACACCGAGCTTCAGCTGAAAGACCTCGAAACCGTTGAGTCGCAGCTTCAGAAGCAGTCGAAAATAGCAGCCATCGGCAACAACAAGGAGGCTAAGGTGGCTGTGTCTGTACTCGAAGCCTATAAGGAGGTATTGGAGAAAGGACAGAACGCACGCTGCGTGGAGTTCGAGTCGAAGGAGGAGCAGCGCTACGCTCACGACCTCTTCCTGCTC
>DAVZJL010000038.1:0-24375 GCA_052272805.1 Prevotella sp.
TATGTCAGATATTCTTTATTTGAGTTTTAAGCAGCACTAAGGTAAGTGAATTTCCAGACATATGCAACCATTGGGTAATTTATTGTTATCCAATGACTTGTTTTCTTGTAAAATTACAAGTCTGCTAATTTAAGGAATTTTGTAAACAGAACCAATTAACTACATAAAGAAATGAAACGCTATTTACTATCAGCCGTTGCGCTCTGTTTCGCACTGGCAATGAGCGCACAGTCGCTCTTCGTGGGATCATACAACATACGCTATCATAACAACAGCGACGACCGCAACGGCAACGTCTGGAAGACACGCTGCAAGGTGATATGCGACCAGGTGAACTTCGAGAGCCCCGACATCTTCGGCGCGCAGGAAGTGCTGCATGCGCAGCTCGACGACCTGCTCGGCGCACTCGACGGCTACGACTATATCGGCGTGGGTCGCGACAACGGCAAGACAAAGGGCGAGTACGCCGCGATATTCTACAAGAAAGACCGCATGAAACTGCTCAATAAGGGCAACTTCTGGCTGAACGAAACGCCCGAAAAGCCGAAGCTGGGTTGGGACGCAGCGTGCATACGCATCTGCTCGTGGGGCGAGTTTGAGCAGGCAGAGACCGGTTTCCGCTTCTACTACTTCAACCTGCACATGGACCACGTGGGCGTGGTGGCGCGTCGCGAGGCAGCGAAGCTCGTAGTGAAGAAGATTGGCGAGATAGCCAAGGGGGCGCCAGTGGTGCTCACCGGCGACTTCAACGTCGACCAGAACGACGAGATATATCGCATCTTCACATCATCCGGCATACTCAACGACTCGTACACGCACGCTCGTCTGCGTTTCGCCGAGAACGGCACGTTCAACGACTACAAGCCGTACATGAAGACACTGTCGCGCATCGACCATGTGTTCGTGTCGCCCGAGTTCAACGTCGACCGCTACGGCATGCTCACCAACATGTACTGGACCGACGACGCTCCGACCGAAGCTCAGAACAGCAACCAGGCGCCCAGCGAGTTGGAGTTCCGCAAGATGACTCTCCGCACACCAAGCGACCACTACCCAGTGTTTGTAAGAATCAATTATAAGAAATAGGTTGTAGTGTTGAGAAAAGATGTTGTTGTGTTGATGTGTTGAGATGTTGACATTAGTGCATATCTCACCACTTCACCACTTCACCATAACACCATCTCACCATAACATATCTCAATACCTCAACACCTCACCATAACACCAAACATCACATGACCAACATTCATCCAGTAGGCGTTAACGACCGCCACAAAACACTCTTTGAGGGTCTCTGGCCCTTGCCGTTCGGCGTAAGCTACAACGCATATATCATCGATGACGAGAAGGTAGCACTCGTCGACACAGTAGAAGTTGACTTCTTCTCGCAGTTTATAGACAACGTGCGCCGCGTTATCGGCGACCGTCCTATCGACTATATCATCGTCAACCACATGGAGCCCGACCACAGCGGTTCGCTCGCACTCATCAAGAAGTACTACCCCGACGCAAAGATCGTGGGCAACAAGAAGACCTTCGACATGATGCGCGGCTACTACAACGTGGGCAACGAGGAAGACGAGATTGTAGAGGTGAAGAACGGCGACACGCTCTCGCTCGGCAAGCACCAGTTGGCGTTCACGATGATACCGATGGTTCACTGGCCCGAGACAATGGTTACGCTCGATGTTACGGAGCACGTGCTCTTCTCGGGCGACGCCTTCGGATGCTTCGGTGCTCTGAACGGCGCATACGTAGACAGCGAGATGAACTGCGACGTTTATTGGAACGAGATGCAGCGCTACTACTCGAACATCGTGGGCAAGTATGGCGTGCCCGTGCAGCAGGCACTGAAGAAACTCGCCGGCGTGCAGATCGACTACATTTGTCCTACACACGGACCGATATGGCATGAGCATATAGCACGCGTCATCGGCGAGTACGACCGCATGAGCCGCTACGCTACAGAGCCGGGACTCGTCATCTGCTACGGCTCGATGTACGGCAACACGGAGCGTGCAGCCGAGAAGATAGCAAGCGCAGCAAGCCGTGCCGGCGTGAAGAACATTGTGCTGCACGACGTGTCGCGCGAGAACCACTCGTTCATACTCAGCGACATCTTCAAGTACAACGGTCTCATCCTCGGTGCACCTACATATAACAACGGTATCTATCCGGGAATGGAGATGCTACTATCCGAACTCGCCGGACGCGGCATCAAGAACCATTTCCTCGGCATCTTCGGCTCGTTCACATGGGCAGGCCAGGTGGTGAAGAAGATTACGGAGTGGAACGAAACACAGATGAAGTTCGAACTCGTCGGCACACCGGTCGAGATAAAACAGAGCCTCAGCGCAGAGACCGAGGCTGCCTGCGAGGCACTCGGCAAGGCAATGGCAGAGCGACTGAAGTAAAAAGGCTTTATTAAGCACTTTGCACATATCTATTATTGGGCGTTTTTTAGTAGCAGCAACTAAAGAATTGATAAAAAGTTGCTGTTACTGAATAAAATATGTACTTTTGCAAAATATAATATAACAAAGTAATAGAAGGAGGTAAGTATGACAATAGAAGAAAAGAAAGCAGACTTCTTGCGCCGATTCAGAGCCTCACGATTGCGCAAAGAAGACTTTATTTCTAAAATGGAAAAGCGTATGCGTGAAGACTACCGCAAGCGCACAGGTAAGGAAGCAGAATCCTTTAATGTATTATAATGCATAGTCTAAATCTAAAAAGGATAAATGAAAAGGCTCCATATCTTGTTACATTAAATGAGAATGATGAGACTTATACATTTGTGACAGAATCTGGAGTAGAATATTCCATTGGTTTTATGCCAGATGATTTGTTGCAATCTGATGAATCGTATGAGTTTGTTATAGCTAATTTGAATGATAAGAAATCGCCTCGTGACAAGAAGGTGAAAGATACTGTTGTCGCAATCGTTGAGGAATTCTTTAACAGCAATTCGGCTACAATATTGTATCTCTGTTCTACAAGTGATGGTAAACAACTTACTCGAGGCAGATTGTTCAAGAATTGGTTTGATTCATACGAATACAGCAATCGCTTTACGATGGTCACATCAACTTTGGTCGACGAATACGGTATCGACAATATTGCTGCTTTGATAATTAGGAACGACAATCCTAAATTGGGAAAGATATTGGCAGAATTCGGCGAGACAATAGAGATGTTTAGTCACAAACCTACATTATAACAAAATAAACGCCCGTGTTTTGCACGGGCGTTTGTTGGTTTTATATACTGATCTCCGATAATGGCTAATATGGTAGTTCTTACTTTATTATCGCGAGGCGATTTTTTCCCTTCATAATTGGTTAAGGCAAACTGATATGACTCGCCACTCTGCAATAAATCGTTTTCTTCAAAAGCCACACTAAAGCCAACCTGATAGTCACTGACGAACTTGTACAGCCCAGTCGTGTTATCAAGTTGCACTTGGTATGGCGCTACTGCATTAATTTTGTCTAAGGATAATTCTACCATTACAATACATTGAATGTTATGGGATCTTCCCCAGTTCGCGCCTTGTAGTCTTCATAAAGCATTTTGCGCATCTTTTCGACCATAGACTTTTTCTGTTCTTTGGCAGAATTCCAGCGTCGCAATGCTTCTGCTTTTGTGATTTTCTCCATGTTGACAGTTTTAATTGTATAGTATCATTTGCAAAAATACGTTTTTTATTTCTATTCCTCAAAATCTTTTTGGGATTTTTTAGTAACTTTGCACCCGAATTCAGGATTTATATTTTACGGGAAGCTGCCCAAATGTCTTCAATCAATTTCTTATTCGCTAAAGATACGACGTTGTGACATGGCTGGGGAAGACACCGAGCAGCTACAGATTAGAGTTAAGTCCACCCCTTTTTAGTATTAAGAAGCTCTGCGAAGCCCTAGGCTTACGAGCATTAACGAACAACATTCACATTGAAGACATTTGAAGAATTGGGCGTAAGCGAAGAGATTCGCCGCGCCATCGAGGAACTCGGCTTCGAACATCCGATGCCGGTTCAGGAGGAAGTTATACCGTTTTTGTTGGGTAACGGCAACGACGTAATTGCGCTCGCGCAGACCGGAACGGGCAAGACCGCTGCGTTCGGAATACCATTGTTGCAGCGTACCGACCCGACAGACCGCACTACGCAGGCTATCGTCATCTCGCCCACACGCGAGCTTTGCCTTCAGATAGCCGACGACCTGAAGTCATTCTCAAAGTATATTAAAGGTATTAACATTGTTGCCGTGTACGGTGGTACGTCTATCGTCGACCAGATGCGTGCCCTGAAGCATGGAGCGCAGATTATCGTGGCTACACCGGGCAGACTCATCGACCTTATGCACCGCGGCGCCGCTAAGCTCGACGCTGTGCAGAACGTGGTGCTCGACGAGGCTGACGAGATGCTCAACATGGGCTTCTCCGACAGCATCAACGAGATATTCGACAACGTGCCGGCTGACCGCAACACGCTGCTCTTCTCGGCTACGATGAGCAAGGAGATTGAGAAGATAGCACTCAACTATCTGCACGACCACAAGGAGATTGTAGTAGGCTCGCGCAACGAGGGCGCGGAGAGCGTAAACCACATCTACTACATGGTGAACGCTAAGGATAAATACCTCGCATTGAAGCGCATCGTCGATTTTTATCCGCGCATCTACGGCATCGTGTTCTGTCGCACGAAGGCAGAGACGCAGGAGGTGGCAGACAAGCTCATTCGCGATGGATACAACGCCGAGCCGCTGCACGGCGACCTCTCGCAGCAACAGCGCGACATAACGATGCAGAAGTTCCGCCAGCACATCACACAATTGCTCGTGGCTACCGACGTGGCAGCACGCGGACTGGATGTGGACGACCTCACGCACGTCATCAACTACGGTATGCCGGGCGATACCGAGAGCTACACCCATCGTTCCGGTCGCACCGGACGCGCAGGCAAGAAGGGCACATCTATCTCTATCATCCACACCAAGGAGCGCGGACGTGTGCGCGAAGTGGAGCGCGTGATAGGCAAGGAGTTCGTTGACGGAACGCTGCCTACGCCACAGGAGATTTGCTCGAAGCAGCTCTTTAAGGCTATCGACGAGATTGAGAAGGTGGACGTAGACGATGAGCAGATAGCACCGTTCATGGAGGACATCAACCGCCACTTCGAATACTTCGACAAGGAAGACATTCTGAAGAAGATTGTGTCGCTGGAGTTCGGCAAGTTCCTGAAGTACTACGCCAACGCGCCTGAGATACAGAAGCCGTCTACAAGCCGCGACCGCAAGGAGCGTGGCGAGGGTCGCGACGGCAGAAAACGCGAAAAGCGTGCGCCGGAGGCAGGCTATCGCCGTCTGTTCATAAACCTCGGTAAGGACGACGGATTCTATCCGGGCGAGGTGATGCAGTTCCTCAACCGCAACGTGCATGGCCGTCAGGAGGTGGGACACATCGATCTGCTTGCCCGCATCTCGTACATAGAGGTGCCGGAGCAGGATGCCGAGAAGGTGATGCGCGCGCTGAACGGAGCCACATACCGCAACCGCACCGTGCGCTGCAACGATGCCGACGACACGGCTGCCGCTGCAAGTGGCGACGGAAAGCGTGGCTCGCGTCGCTCTTCCGACCGCGACGGTGGTCGCACATCGCGCCGCAAGGACGCTGCCAACGATGCTAACCCATACGAGAAGCGCTCGAAGCGCCGCAACGAGATGGAGGGTCGCAACCGCTCGCAGCGTGGTCAGCGCGGACAGTCGCGCTACGAGAGCGGACGCAAGGACGACTGGCGCCAGTTTATCAACAATCCCGACATTCAGCTCAAAGGCGATGAGCCTGACTTCTCTGAAGAAGGATGGGCACGCCGTAAGCCGAGAAAGAAGAAGTAAAGAATAAGGGCTGTCCTCAGACAGCCCTTATTCTTTTATTTAGGAACGGAATATACCAACCTAATCGTTTCATATTTAGGGTTAAATGCGTTTTTATTCTTATAGCGCGTGTTACCTAATTTGCCACTCGTGGGTTGCGGTTTCGCATATGTTGATTTGCAAAATTTTGCTTCTTCAGACCAATTTCCACCACATAAATTTCCATCAATGTGGTATAAGTCGTCCGTATCATTACATACTTCTGCATAATTGCCTGACATATCATACAAACCTAATTCATTTGGTTTCTTAGTTGCAATATCGTGAATTCTATAACTACTATTACCTTTATACCAAGCAACGTCATCTATAGAATTACTTCCACAATAAGTAAAGCCTTTGCTATACTTTCCTCCTCTTGCAGCAACCATCCATTCGAAAGTGGTTGGTAGTCGGAAGGCTATGCCTGTAGCTTCTCTCAATTTGTCTATAAATACGCGGAATTCCGACTTTATAACACCATCATCGGTATTCTGATTTAAGACACCGATATAATCGTAACCTATCATAAGGCTTGCGTTTGGCGGTAACTCTGTCTGCATGATATAGAACGGAGCAAAATTGCCACCATCCACAAGTACCATTTTATACGTTACACCATCTATCATATATGTAAGATTTTTGTAGTCGTATTTAGGAACAAACTCTCCATCATCCTTTCCTGACTCCCCAGTCCCGTTGTTGTCAGTATCTGTAGCCTCTCCATTACCTGAAGTTAAAGAAGCATCCTCTATAATATTGCCAAATCTTTTCCAATATCCATTATTTGAGTATGCTGTCTTGGATCCTTTGGGTACATACAATGTCCATTTTTTTTGAATATCATCATCCGACACATTTCCACTGAATATACAGCCGTCCATAGCTAAAGGAACTCCTAAGTTTACATAAAATTGTCCCGAAGAAGCAGTGCTTGCAAATGCACTTTTTGCCAAAGCACTAAGCCCCGTTCCAATTACGACCTTATTAAAAGAACCTTCAAATGCTAAACCTCCAATGCTCTTAACAGAGTTAGGAATGCTTATTGTACCTTTTACGCCAGTGAAACATGCATTTCCTATAGTTTCCAGATTGTTATTCAAGGTCAGCGTGCCTATATTCCACCCCATAAAGGCTCTATCTCCTATATGTTTTAATGTCTTTGGTAAAGAAAATGCGGTCTTAGAAACTGGACACGCATAAAAAGCATCAGCACCAATTTCTACTATGTTATCACTTAAATATACAGTCTTGAGATACTTGCAATCAGAGAATGCACCTTTCCCAATTTTGACAACATTATCGTATATTGTTAATTTTGTGATGATGGTACCTGCGAAAGAGCTTGCTCCTATTTCAGTTAGAGTGCGTGGAAGTTCAATGCTGGTTATATGTTGAATATTCGTAAATGCATTAGCTCCAATATAAGTACATCCTTCTTGAATCTCAACATGTTCAATATACAAATTATGCCAAGGTTGATTGGTAGGAGAAAAATTCTTCATCTTCCCCGTTCCGTAAATGCTTAGTCCATGCGTCTTTGGATAATAGATGTATGATAAGTTTTCGCCACATTTGCCTGTCTTTGGAGAAATCTTATTTAGTAAATCGTAATCTCCTGAAGATATTGGCGAAGCCGCATAAACTCCACTATTATTTGACAAGTAGCTACCCGAGAGAGTAAAGTTGCTTGTGTACGTTTCTGTTGTCACAATAACATTATTACCATCAACTGTATAAGTGAAAGGTTCATAATCATAATTACGACCATTTCCTAAGTCTGAATCATAGTCTTTTTGGACCCAATAAATCACACCTGCATTGTCGGATGTAAAATATAAAGTGGTACTTTCTATGTCAACCCAAACATGATCATTATTTCCTTCTCCCATAGAAGCATCCTTGGATATCCATTTGTTAGCTTTTAATGTCTTTATTATTTCAGAAGACTTGCCTCCTTCTTCGTTGTCACTACTGCAAGAAGTAAGCGTGGTAATTAGTACCCCAAAAAGGAGTAGCATAATAAATGATACATTTCTTTTAATCGTTTTCATTTTCTTGTTGAATAATAAAATAGTAATATCTTTTTAGTCGTAATAATTATTGATTAAGGAATGTAGGAATTCTGTTCAGATACATATCTATGTCAACGATTTCTGTTGGGGCATCATGACCATAAAAATGTAAAATGATGTGGTCGTTTGACATACTCTTTATCGTAAAATCGCCATCCAAGAAACTTCCATTGTCTACTTTATAAATTACAATCTTTGAACCGTCAAAATCATAATTCATTAATTGTGCACCTCTCTCGTTTCCATCTAATATCACACCATTATAGCCTTTGTGTTTTTGTAGTTCTGTTTTTGAGAAATACATATAATTGAACGTAAAGGCTCCCTCAGTTATATTATACACCTTGCCATTATCTTTCGTTAATGTGCCTGTACATTTTGACAGTTCCCAGTAGCCATATATGCTATTTTCGGGTTTAGCATACTTTTCCATAGTAGCGTATGCGCCTTCATTACCCCAAGGGCTAAAGCTAATTATGTCTTCTTGAATGTCTACTATTTTCAAGTTGTTGGGCCCTATCCATTGTACAGGCATCTTCATCCATAATCTATCTCTGTCAACCGACCATGAGCCCGTATACGTGTCATCATATTTAAAAATACCATAACCAGTTTTGTCTTCATAGTGTTTGGCTTCCATCCTATTATTGGTTGTATATGTAAGAATGTCGGCTCCCTGTTTCCCCGATTCTAAACATGACATATTTTTTACTGCCCAAGTACCAATTATACCTTTCGATACGTTTCCTCCTTTCTTGTCATCGTCGTCTTTACTTGAACATGCACTGAATGCAAGTAGTAAGGTTGTAATCGCAATACTATAAAACATTTTCTTTCTCATTTCTTTATGCACTTCATTCGTGTCGTGCGCAACCTTTAATTTAGTAATTTGTTATAACTTTTGTTGTTCCTGTTGTAGTTGTGCCTCCCTTACCTGTAGCAACACACTTAACATAGTAAGTTGTGCCTTTCTTCAGGCCAGATATGTTAGCCGTAATAAGAACGCCCGAGACGGTTGCTGAAACAGACTTTGTGGGATTTGAACTTGTACCATAGTAAACCTTGGCAGAGGTCACCTTTGCCTTATCCTTATTGTATATTTTGTATACCACTTTCAGCTTTGTTTGATAGGCTGTGAAGTCATTAAAGCCAACGTCAGGTTTCTCGTATGAAGTTGAACCGCCAGTGCTGCCCCCACCTGTATCTCCACCATTGGAATTTCCGTCATCATTGTTTGATCCTGACGAGGGTTTTTGCCCAAATGAGTAAAATACGTATCTTTTATTGTCAAATTGTGCATATAGTCTACCGCAAAAAGAAGATTTAGCCTTACTCTCTTTTGCTTTCATATATTTTACTATGTCATTCCATAAGTCCTGTTCGTCACTGTTAAGTTTCTCCCCATTATCCTTTTTCTCTTTCAATGCTTTATAGCTACTCCAGTACAAACCTTCGCTTGCATATTCATTGCCGACAAATGTTGGATAGCTTATAGTCATATTGCCATTACCGTCATTCTTTTGGGTATAAGAATTATTGAACTTGAAATGTTCGTAGTATTTGTAATCTCCATATCCACTTTCTACACCATAAACAATATACTTTCCAGGTAAAGCACTGCCTAACTTGGATTTTATAGAGATATTCCAGCTATAATCCCCATAGCTAACACTTGCAGATATGTTCTTCTTTACAAGTTCATAAGTAGGATCAGAATTACCGTTGTTTTCATTATCCCCATCATCATTAGGAGAATTCCATTCTTCTTCATCATCACCACTGCTACAAGATGTAAACATTAGTGGGATTGCTGTAATGGCAATAGACAATAACAGCACTGCGAATTTGGTTGATTTCTTCATTGTTCTTGTTTTAAGTTTATACTTGATAATGCATCAAATGCTTTAAAAGTAACCTTTAATTGTTTCTTTATTTGCAAAAATGGCAAACTCCATCTCCTTTAGAACGCCCATTGCTGCAATTTCCACAAGGAATCTTGTTGATACCTGCTCCATAGTGGTCATGAATATCGCCCATACCACTTTGCCAACCTGAGCCATTGCATGTTTGGCAGACATGAGTGTCACGACAAACAAAACAAACAAAGCCTGATGCTGTTTTCTTTTTAGAGTCTGTTGAACTATTATCACTTATTCCTAACTCTCTGTCATACAAACCACTACTTGCCTGTTGCACGGTTTTATAAGCGTTTACTTTTGTCTGCATATAATTATCGTATGCAGCCTGCACTTCTTCCGCTGATGGCTCTCGGCCATTCAACTGACGATAGGAAGAAGCAAATCCCGTCTTAACCTGAATTTCTTCTTGTTTCCATTGCTGTTCCACTTGCATAACAGAATAGTTTGCAAGTTGGGCAAGGCTTGTATTTACATAGTTTGTAAACTCACCATTGCTCATACTTCCCAAACTTTTACCTTGTGGCATTGACGGATAACCGTAGCCCGCTTGGCCTGCATTAGCTTGGCTTGCTGCCATATATGCCGTACCGACTTCCGCTGCCGCTTGGAATAATCCACTTAAGAAATTAGCTGTCCGTTGGCTTCTTGCTTCACGCTGTTCTTCTGCATTAGCCATCAAGCCACGACTTTGCTCTTTTAGTTCTTCCGGGCATTCTTCTATGCTGATGACTTGTGTAAAGCCATCAATAGCCGAGCTCCATTTCTTGCGGTTGTAATCACACATGGCTTTGCCAAAATAGGCTTCTTCGCATGGCAGATATTTTCCGTGATTCTGTATTGTGGATTCAAAAAGTTTGTCCGCTTTCTTATAGTTGCCAGAATTGAAAATGCGTGACGCTTCTTGATATTCTGAGAAATATCCTGCTATGTCTTCGAGAATTATCTCGCTATCATCCTCAGAACGAAGACACAGATATTTACTGTCCACAGGAATGAAGACTTCTAAGCCTGTATAAAAGGTATTCATTCCGAGATTGACAGTTTTCAGAATATCAGTTGTAAGTCTATACTTGTCAGCCAAAGTCTCAATCGTTTCACCACGCTGCACGATATGCCTTAGATTCACAATATCCTGTCCCCAACTCTTTATTGAATTGGAGAGGAACATCATTGCGAACAATACTATCATCATATAAATTCGTCTCATATATGTAACTTGAAATTAGTATATGATGTTCTTAATCTTTGCCTTGCTCATATTAAAGACGGGTGCCTTGGCTGAATTCACTTTCTTGTACGACACCATAGTAGCGGTATCGCTGCAAACCCAGACCTTCATGCGCATGCCTTTCTTTGTTATGATGGTGGCTTTCTTCGGGTTAGCTTCTGAGGCTGCGGCTTCTACTGTTGCCTGCTTTATCGAGTCGGCCACTTCGGCTTCTCGCTGCGCTTTCAGCCTTGCCTCTTCAGCCTCGTGTTCACGCTGGTGCTGTTCTTCAACGGCAAGGTTTGTCAAGATGTCGCGTGTGCCATCAGGATAACAGATCATGAAAACGTCCGACTTTGGTGAAAACACCAGTCTGTCCTTGGTTTTCTTATCGGTTCTGAACGAAACGACATTCGCATCCATTGTCAGATTATAAACAGGGATCTCTCTACCGTCCTTATAATATACAATAACAGCATCTTTGGGAATTTGCGTAGGTTCAGAAGTTGCAAGTATGCGCTCACCGTTACTATTGAACACCACATTGCCACGAGTTTTGAACTTTAGCATAAATACTTTCGTGTTCTCAACATATTCTTCAGTGGCTTTCTTGTTGTCAGACTCTCTGAAGAGTGTCTTGTCGTTGTTAGTCTGGATTATCTTGACAGACTTCACACGACCATCACGGAAAATAATGGCATCTTGGGCAAAGGCAGAAATCCTACATACCCCAAACAAGAAAAAAACAAGAAAAAAACTCTTTATACTCATTGTTTAAATTCCAAATCCTATACCTACAGTAAAACCACATGTAACATCTTCTTCTTTCTTAAAGCCACCATTAACCAATATACCTGCATTAACATTGACCTTTCCAAAGCTATAATATAGTCGTGGTGAAATTGCCCAACCCCAAGCTGTTTTTGTATCGGTTCCCTCAAAAGAAACATCACACATAGCTTGGACGGGAAGGGAAACTATAACATTCTGAACTATTTCGTATGAAATGTTCGGTCCAAACAATATCATATCTGTTGTGTACTCCTTGTCAACAAGTCCATAATTAAAACTTGACAATGTTGTATTGAAACCAAATAATGACTCACCAATGTTAAGCATATCAATAGTAAATCCGTAATGACCGGATAATTTCACATATTCAAAATCACATGCGAAATATGTCAATCCCCACATACATCGTGTCTGATTCCGTTTCCACGTATTGGAATAAACATTGCCTTTTCTTTTTGTCGGTGTAGAATAGTAAGTAACAGTTTGTGTGCTTCTATGCTCAACATCATCCTGCTGTGGAGCTTCATCCGTATAAGTATCCATTGTCTTAACGGGGACGTTCAACTTCATTCCCACATATACAATACCATCCGCATTAGGATTGGCCTTATTGATATCCTCAACGCTCACTTTATAAATCTCAGCGATGCTTTCTATGGTTTCACCACGCTGAACTATATGGGTTACGGTTTGGCTTTGAGCCATTGTGAACATACAAACAGTACTGAAAAGTGCTGACAGAAAATACTTCTTAATCATAGTCGTATTGTTTTAAAGTTGTATTATAAGAAAATTGCTTACGCTCCAGAAAAGAGTTGGATTTGTTATGACGAGTGTACATGTACCATCTCCGTTTTCTTCAAAATGGAAAGAACGGTTGCTTGGTTGTGGGGTCAGAATTTTAGGATTGTTTGACTTCAACGTTATTTCACGGAACTTACGGATGTCAACGGCATTGAACTTGCTCTTATCTACATCTTCGTAGTTGACTTTTTTCTTTTGCAAGAAACCACCTTTCAATAATCCTGCTGCCGAGAGCTGCTTCTTAGTACCAATTCTCACATAGCATTCGTTGATGATATCATCCTGTTTAGATAAGGCAGTTGTCAACACTTGTGTTTTATTTTCTGCCTTGGTTGCTCTGTTTTTCATATCTGAAAGAGAAGCACGCAACTGAGTGATGTCTTTCTTGGAGTTGTTAAGGTCGGCTCGAAGTGACTTGATAACTTGGTCTTTTTCTGCCAACTGCAGGTTAAGGAATTCTATAACTTTTTGTAGCCGTTCCATACCTTCTGATGAATTCTTGTTAGCTAAAGAATCTTGGAGTATTTTAATTTTTGTTCTTTGACGAGCAAGAATATCAGCCATACTTTTTAAGTTGGCTGCAATTTGTTGGCGGTTAAGCATGACACCATCCCGTCCTTTATTTGTAAAAAGGATGTTTTCTTGAATAGCTATACTATCTAAACCAGTAGCTATAGTTGCCAAAACGCTATTAAGTTCAGCAAGTTGTTGAGTTCTTACTTCGTTTTCTTGCATTAAGGAGTCTCGTTCTTTCATATAACCGCTCATATCTACCTTTTCATTCTTGCATGCAATTGCTGATACCAGAATAAAAAAAGTAATAAAGGCTTTGAATATCTTCATTTCAGTAGGGCATAAAAAAAGCGGAACCGTTCGTGGCTTGCTTAAAATCCCGGTTACCGCCAAGTGACCGACTACAATAGCAAGCACAGAACGGCTCACGCCATTATAGCGTGAACCTTTCGTCTGCTTGTTCCCATTGTAGTTGAATATTGGCGGTATTCGGATTTTAGAGAACAAGAGCTAAAAGCTCAATATCTTTATAAAGTCTTAGAACGGAAACGCTATATTAATATTAAAGGTACAAGTACCTCTGTTCTTAGTCTCTGTCGAAATGGTTAATAACCATGTTCTTAGCGTTTCATCCTTGTGTATCTATCTGCTTCTTATTAAATCAATTTTAGGTTTGACAATCAGTTTACTTGTAATTCAAATGAATGATTTTAAATCAAAACATTGTATATTACTCTGCAAAAATAGCAAAAAGTTTTGTTATTAGAAAAAGAAGTTGAATAAATAAATGCAAAATTTATGCAAGGAGAATATGTTAGTCAGAGGTCAATGATACAATCAGTTACCGAATAGACACAAAATGCCGGATACGTTTATCCGGCATTTTGTGTTAGCAGAGTGGGCATCTTATGCCAATTTCTTCTCCAAGCGTTCGCGGATGGCAGCGATGAAGCCGGCAGAGTTCTTTGTCTGCGGAGTAACGCCTTCCATGAGTCCTGCGAGGTCCTTCGTTACGATGCCCTCGTTGAGAGTGTCGAAGCAAGCAGCCTCGAGAGCATCAGCGTAGCGCACGAGTTCGGGCAGGTTGTCCATCTCGCCACGTTTGCGCAGAGCACCGCTCCAAGCGAAGATAGTAGCCATTGGGTTGGTAGATGTCTCCTCGCCCTTCAGATACTTGTAGTAGTGGCGTGTAACGGTGCCGTGAGCAGCCTCGTACTCGTACTTGCCGTCAGGCGAAACAAGCACAGAAGTCATCATTGCTAACGAACCGAATGCTGTGGAAACCATGTCGGACATAACGTCTCCGTCGTAGTTCTTACAAGCCCAGATGAATCCGCCCTTAGAGCGGATAACGCGTGCTACTGCGTCGTCGATGAGGGTGTAGAAGAACTCTAAGCCGCGCTTCTCGAACTCCTCCTTGTACTCCTCGAATACTTCGTAGAAGATAATCTTGAACTGTGCATCGTACTTCTTCGAGATGGTGTCCTTTGTAGAGAACCAAAGGCTCTGATTGGTGTCGAGCGCGAACTTGAAGCAAGAGTGTGCGAACGAACGTATCGACTTGTCGGTGTTGTGCATTGCCTGGAGCACACCAGCACCCTTGAATGTGTGAACCACAACCTCCTCGTGCTTGCCACTCTCACCATCGAAGATGAGCTTAGCTACGCCCGGCTCATCGGCACGGATCTCTACGCTCTTGTAAACGTCGCCGTAAGCGTGACGTGCGATGGTGATAGGCTTCTCCCAGTTCTTCACTGCAGGGTGGATGCTCGGGATAGTGATAGGTGTACGGAATACGGTGCCGTCGAGAATAGAGCGGATGGTGCCGTTAGGGCTCTTCCACATCTGATGAAGCTTGTACTCGTCCATGCGCTGGTGGTTAGGTGTGATAGTAGCACACTTAACGGCTACGCCCAAGCGCTTTGTTGCCTCGGCTGCGTCCTTTGTTATCTGGTCGCCGGTCTCGTCGCGTTTAACGAGTCCCAGGTCGTAATACTCGGTCTTGAGGTCAACGAATGGAAGAATAAGCTCGTCCTTGATCATCTGCCACAAAATACGGGTCATCTCGTCACCATCCATCTCTACGAGTGGAGTGGTCATCTGAATTTTTTCGGTCATAGTTATTTTGATTTAAGAGTTTATTTCTTGTTCTTATAATAGTTCATCAAGCAACCGTCTGCCAAAATCTGACGCTCGTCGGCGGTGAGGTTTTGGAAGAAGAGGTGGATAGGCTTAACGCCGTCGCGAGCGATAACCTGCGCGTCAATCTCCTCCTTACCTGCGAGGATAGCCTCGCGGATGCCCGGCACGAAGAGCTTGTCGCCCGGTTCGAAGTTGAACTCAACGTCCTTAGCGATTGTGAACGGCACGATACCCCAGTTGATACAGTTAGAACGGTAGCGCTTTGTAGCGTACTCGTAGCAGACGTTAGCGTCGCCGCCGAGCACCTTCTGGCAAGAAGCAGCCTGCTCGCGAGCCGAGCCGTCGCCTGGGCGGTTGGCGAATACGCATGAACCGAACGATGTGTCCTCAGCCTTTGCGCCCACCTTAGCGAGAGCCTCTGCGATGTTCGCACTCACCTCACCTGCACGGCGTGCGAGGTCCTGCTTCTGAATCTCCTTGCTCAGACCAACGTACTCAGGCACGCGGCGAGAGAGGGCGAACTCAGAAAGCTTCAGCGGGTTAGAACGGTAAGAACTTGTCTCGCCTGAAGGGATTAGCTCGTCGGTAGTTGTAACCGGGTCGTGGATAACGGCTGCTAACTCGAGCAGCATGTTTTCCTGCATTGCATACATTGTAGGCCAGTCCTTGATGTTTGGACCATAGCGCAACTCGGTTTCTGGGCGTGGTCTGCCGTAGCCGTTGTAAACGCGGCACTTGTATATCTTCTCGTCGTAAGTGTATGGTTTGTGTGTGTTCTCGTACTCTACGTCTGTTGCAGCCGTAATCACGCCGCCGTTGGCTGCTGTAGCAGCGATAGAGCGTGCGTCCATAAGAGCCACGAGCGAGAGCTGTCCCTGACCAGGCTTAGAACCCTCGCGGTTGGGGAAGTTGCGTGTAGTGTGGCGGATAGACAGACCATTGTTAGACGGAACGTCGCCTGCACCGAAGCACGGACCGCAGAATGCAGGTTTCATCACAACGCCAGCCTCGATGAGGTCGGCAGTGATACCCTCGCGTGTTACAGCCATTGATACCGGTGTAGACTGTGGATAAGCCGAAGCTGTGAAGTAGTCGTTGCCGATGCTCTTGCCCTTGAGGATAGCTCCAGCCTCTGCGAGGTTGTCGTATGTACCGCCCGAGCAGCCTGCAATGATACCCTGGTCAGCGTGAACCTTACCGTCGACAACCTTGTCAACAAGATGTACGTCCACCTTGTCGCCGAAGCGCTTCTTCGCGTCTTCCTCGATGCGTGTGAGGATGCCCACTGGGTCTGCCTGAAGTTCATGGATAGTAACGGCGTTAGACGGGTGGAACGGCAGAGCAATCATAGCCTCCTGTGAAGAGAGGTCGATACGAATCATCATATCGTAGTAAGCAACGTCGCCCGGCTTCAGTTCCTTGAAGTCCTGCGGACGCTCATGTATGTCGTAGTGGTGCTTCACCTCTTCGTCAGTAACCCAGATAGAGCTCAAGCAGGTGGTCTCGGTAGTCATAATATCGATGCCGTTACGGAAGTCGATAGGCAACTCCTTCACGCCAGGGCCTGCGAACTCGAGCACTTTGTTCTTCACAACGCCGCTCTCGAATGTAGCCTTCACGAGCGAGATAGCCACGTCGTGCGGACCTACGCCCTTCTTAGGCTTGCCCTCGAGCCATACGAGCACTACCTCCGGTGCGTTGATGTCCCAAGTGTTCTTGAGCAACTGCTTCACAAGCTCGCCACCGCCTTCGCCAACACCCATGTTGCCGAGTGATCCGTAGCGTGTGTGTGAGTCGGAACCGAGAATCATATTGCCGCACTTCACCATCATCTCGCGTGCATACTGGTGGATGACAGCCTGGTTAGCAGGCACGTAGATGCCACCATATTTCTTTGCTGCCGACAGACCGAACACGTGGTCGTCCTCGTTGATAGTGCCACCAACGGCACAGAGTGAGTTGTGGCAGTTGGTCATTGCGTAAGGCAACGGAAACTCCTCCAGTCCGCTTGCGCGTGCTGTCTGTATAATTCCTACGTAAGTGATGTCGTGCGACATCATTGCGTCGAAGCGGATGCGCATCTTCTTACCCTTCGATCCGTCCACGTCGTGCGAGCGGAGGATACCGTAAGTGATAGTGTTTTCGCGAGCTTCGTCAGGTGTCAAACCTTCATAATTGTCGCAAACTTTGGTACCATTGAGGAGATAGACTCCGTGATTAATAAGTTCTACCATAATGTCAAGGTTTTAAGTTATTAGATTGTTAGAATTGTATTCTTGTTTGCAGGTTGGTGCACTTCTTGCTCTGTTGGTGCACTTCTTGCTCTGTTGGTGCACTTCTTGCTCTGGCAAGCGGCAAAGCCGAGCGGAGACAAGTGCACCCCCTATGTTTGTATGCTTCCGATGAAAACGGTGAGCGATAGCATGTCAGCAGCTCCGCCTGGTGATATGTTTCGGGTTGTGTATTGCCGATCCATGTCTTTTAGAGCAGCCTTCGAGAAGTTGTTGAGCAGTGCTCGGGCTTCCTGCTTCACCTCCTCGGCTGTGGCTAAGTCGGTGCGATAGATGACGTTGGTGTCGTCGAGGTCGCACATGATGCGCAGCAGCGTCTTGTGCAGCGTGTGCGCATCGTGCTCCTTTCTGCGTTCGATGTAGAACGGAAGCCACTCTGCGAACAGCATCTCGTAGCCTTCGCGAGCGTTGTCGAGTGCTCCTTTTATTGCTGTGGTGCCCTTTGAGAGCATTTTCGCCTTGCTGCCGTGCGTGCCACTGGTGTCGGGGAAGCTGGCAGCGAGTGCTTTTATTGTGGTTTGTAAGGAGACGAGAACATCTTCTCCTCCATTTCTTTCTTTCAGTATTTGTTCTTCGTTGGCAGCTATTTTTCTCTCCTCGTGTGCTGCTGCTACAACCGCCAATCCCATTGAGAAGAGTGCTCCTTTGTGGGTGTTCACGCCGTTGGTGGCTGCGAGCATAGCCTTTTCGGCTTCTATTCCGGCTTCTCTTATGGCTGTGTGAGACGGGAGAGCATCGGCGCAGCCGAGCAGTGCGAGCTTCACGAAGTAGGGGTGTAGCGTGTCGATGCTGCGTTGCATCAGCGCATAATCCATGTCGCGGTGTGCTCCGTTGTTGTCCTTGTCTACGAGTCCGGGCTTCGGCGTGGTGTCGAGCTCAGCCTGCAGTGCTTGTGTAGCGAGGTGTGCTATTATATAAGGTAGGGTGGTGAGTGGCACGAGTTGTCTAATTGTGCTCATATCACCTTGCTCCATAGCCTTGCGCACTCGCGATGCGCTTACAGCGTTGCCCTTCTTCTCCAGTCGGGCTATCTCTCTGACATCGGCGAGCACCTCGTGCATCAGTTGGTTGTATCGGCGTGTGAGCCGGTCGGTCGGCTCTGTACCTACGAAGCGCACGGTTGCGCTGAGTGCGGGTGCTATGTGTCGGCGGAAGAGGTCGAGGTCGAGCTGCATCTGCGTGTCGGCTGCGTCATCGAGACGTTTGAGGAAGTACGTGGGGAACGTAGCCTGACTGATGGCGTACTCGCTTCCGTCTATCACCGTGACATTCTCAAGATGTGCTACGCCTTGCTCCACCATTGCTTTGCGCTCTGCGTAGGCGAAGAGTGAGCAGTCTTCTCTCACTACCATCACGAACAACCGTTCCACTTGCTTTGCTGCCTGTTCTATCAAGTAGCGGTGGCCGAGTGTGAAGGGGTTACAGTTCATGACTATTACGCCTCTCCGAGGTGTTGAGGTGTTGTGGTGTTGAGATGTTGAGGTGTTGAGATTTTCTTTTTCTTCCTCTTCCTCTTTACACTCTTTATTGTATTCTTTATACTTTTCTGTTTCCTTTCTTATCTTTTTCAGTTGCTCAACCATATTATAGATTCCTCCGATGCCCGTCTCCATGAGTACGGCTTCGGGTGCTTCGGCGAGCAGTCGGAACGACAGACTCTCGAAGAGTTGTCTGTTCTTAGGTTTTGTGAACAACTTGACGTTGCTATGTCCCTCCTCGTTAGCGTGTGCTATGAGGTGTGAGATGAGTGTGTTGGCGATAGCTTCGCCCTTATGCGCATCGTCCACAGCCACACACTTTATTACGTTGCCCTTCAGTCCGCCACCAGCTATCATCTCTCCGTCGTCGTCTGTTATGGCAGCGTAGTAGTGCATATCGTCGAAGCGCAAGCCGTTGCGTTTGAGGAACGTCTCTATGCGTTGTCGTTGACGGGGTGTTGTGGGGTTAAGGGTTTGTATCTCCATAGATTGTTTAAGGTCGTTTGTTATGTTTGTCTTGCCTTAGTGTAAAGGTCTACCATCTCGTTTATCTTCGCCCATATCTCCTCTTGCGTGTGCCAGCGCATCCTCATGCAGTAGCGTGCTTCGTGTTCGCAGACGAGACATCGGCGTGGTTTTTCGCCAATATCGTTTCTTGCGACGGGCACGCCGTCGGTGTTTATGACATCTATATCGAAGAGTCTGCCCAACGGGTGCGTGTCCTCTATTGTTACCGCAATGCGCTTAGCTTCGAGGAGGGGTATCGGGGTGATGAGGTAGGCTTCGTAGCCGGTCTCGAGGTCGCGCTCGAGGAGGGTGGGGCTTTCTAGGGTTTCTAGAGTTTCTGGGTTTTCTAGGGTTTCTAGGTTTTTTAGGGGGGATAGCCCTTTGTTTTCTTTGATGCCGAAAGCTTGGCGCATGGCTTCTACGGCAGCGTGTGCCGCACAGAGCGACTGACGATTACGTTTCACGCTTCCTGGCATGACGACGGTGAGGCACACCAGTGTCTTTCCCGAGTGTTCAGCCAGCAGCTTCTGCTGCGTGGCATGGCGTGCATCGCGGCTCGCCAGAAGTTCGTGAAGCGTAATCATTCTTTGAATTTTGAGTTTTGAGTTTTGAGTTTTGAATTGTGCGCTTCGCGCATTTTGAGTTTTGAATTTTTGAAATGTGAATTCAACATTGAATAATTCAACATTGCCGCAGGCAACAACTCAAAATTCAAAACTCAAAATTCAAAACTTAGTCAACGATGTTCTTGATGACATCCATCACCGATCCGTCGCGGTTCATCACCACGCCCACCACCTTGTCGCCGAACGGCAGCGGTGCCGGGTTGCCGATTACGGAGAGTGCGCGGTCGCGAAGCTCCTCGAGCGTGACGATATTCAGTCCGGCAGCCTTTAGGCGTTCGGCTATCTCCGGTCGGGCAGGGTTGACAGCGATGCCGTATTCGGTTACGACCACGTCTACGGTGCGACCCGGAGTGATGAGTGTTGTCACCTCGTTAACCACGCACGGTATTCTGCCACGGAGCAACGGGCATACGATGATAGAGAGTGCTGAGTCTTCAGCTGTGTCGGGGTGTCCGCCGATAGCACCGCGTATGATGCCGTCGCTACCTACGAGCACATTGACGTTGAAGTTGACATCCACCTCAAGAGCCGAAAGTATCACGATGTCGAGATAGTGCGTAGCCGCACCCTGCTCATGCATACTTGCATATTCGCAAGCCGACACCTCCTTATGCTTCGGGTCGTTCTTGAGCGACTCGGCAGCCACCTTGTCGAACGACTGCACGTCGATGAGACGCTCGATGAGTCCCTCCTCGTGCATCTTCACCATGTGAGCCGTGATGCCTCCGAGAGCGAACGAAGCCTTGATGTCCTGGTCAATCATGCTCTGACGGATATACTTAACGGCAGCAAGCGAAGCACCGCCCGAACCAGTCTGTATCGAGAAGCCGTTCTTGAAGTAGCCGCTGTTCACTATGACCTTCGCAGCCTGCTGAGCGAGCAGGATGTCGCGTGGGTTCTTTGTGTCGCGGATGGCACCAGAAGCAATCTTCGACGAGTCGCCTACCGACTCAACTTCCACCACGTAGTCTACGTCGTGTTCCGAGATAGAGTTCGGAGTGTTAGGATAGGGTACAAGGTCGTCGGTGAGTATCACCACCTTGTCGGCATAGTGAGCGTCGGGCAGCGCGTAGCCGAGCGAGCCACAGATACTCTTAGCATTCTCCGAACGCGAGTAGCCGCAGGCGTTGCCTAACGGGTCAGACGATGAGGCACCGAGGAACGCCACGTCAATGTGCAGCTCGCCCGAAGCGATAGCCTCGCCGCGTCCGCCGTGCGAGCGGAACACCACCGGCTTTTCCATCAGTCCGTGCGAAATCTCCTTAGCCAGTTCGCCGCGCAGACCGGATGTCGAAATCTCCGTAATCACGCCGTTGCGTATGTGCTCGATGAGCGGTTCGTGTACGTCCTGCAAGCTCGATGCAGCGAGGTGCAGGTCCTTAAATCCCATCTCGGCGAGCTTATCCACAACCATGTTCACCACCTTGTCGCCACCGCGGAAGTGGTGGTGGAACGATATAGTCATGCCGTCCTTCAGTCCCGAGTGGCGTATAGCCTCTTCGAGCGTCATGAGTTTGGGGCTCTTCTGCTGCAGTTCGAGGCGCGGAGTGATGTCCTTGTGTGCCTCTACATTATTATATACGCTCTTTCCCATAGCCTGAGCCACCTGCTCGGCGAGGGTATGTCTTTCGTTCAGTGTGCTCATGCTATGTCCTCCTGTTTAATTACGCCCGAAGCCAGTGCCAAGTCGATGACGCGCTGTGCGCGTATCACCACTGGTCGGTCAACCATTTTACCGTTCACGGCGATAACGCCCGAACCCTTCTTCTCAGCCTCCTTGATGGCTGCGATAACGGCGAGCGCCTTGTCGATAGCCTTCTGTGTCGGTGTGAACACCTCGTTGATAATCTCGATTTGGCGCGGGTTGATAATCGACTTTCCGTCGAAGCCCAACTGATGAATCAGTTCCACCTCCTTGCGGAATGTCTCCATGTCGTTGAGGTTAGAGTAGACGGTGTCGAGCGCGTCGATGCCAGCCGCGCGAGCTGCCACTACGATGGTCTGGCGTGCCATGAGCAGCTCCATGCCCTCGGGCGAGCGCTGTGTCTTCAGGTTGGCGCAGTAGTCCTCCGCACCGAGCGCGATGCCCATCATGCGCTTAGAAGCCGTAGCTATGGCGTAGGCGTTGACAACGCCGAGCGTGCTCTCCAGTGCTGCCATAATCTGTGTGCGACCCACGCAGCCCAGCTCCTGCTCCACCTTTTCAATCTCGCGCTCCACCTCAATCACCTCCTCAGCGGTCTCGGTCTTAGGCATACGTATGACGTGCACACCAGCCTTCACCACAGCCTCGATATCCTTCTTGCCATACGGTGTGTTCAGCGGATTGATGCGCACCACCATTTCCGTTGTGCCGTAGTCAATAGTCTTCAGCGCGTTGTAGACGAGCAGGCGTGCAGCGTCCTTCTCTGCCATTGTCACAGAGTCCTCAAGGTCGAGCATTATTGAGTCGGGATGATATATATAGGCATCCTGCATCATACCAGGGTTGTTTCCCGGTACGAACATCATAGTTCTTCTTAGTCGTTTCATAGGTCAAAAAGTTTAGGGGTTAGTCTTTCCACACGTCTTTGCCCGTAGCTCTCACGGCAGCCGCGGTGACGCGTGCGCGGATAGTGCAGTCGAGCGCGCCCTTGTCAGTGGCGTGCACCTCAGCACGGGTGATGCCGAGTCCTTCGAGTGTCTCAACAATCACCTTACGAATCTGGTCGCCAAACTGGTAGGCAACCGAACTTTGCAAATCAATATTCAGACCCTCTTTCTCGCAGGGGGCAATCTGAATCATGATGTCGCCGGACTCCATTGTGCCGGCAGTAGCTTGTTTTAGTTCCATAGGTGTAGTATTTTAAAGTTTATGGTCTTCTTTGAGGGGCAACCTGCGGTGCTTTAGCGAAGAGGAAGCGAAGAGTTGTGTAGAAACGTAATAAAACGAAAATCGCGTAAATACAACAACACTTCCTCCGTCAATAACACCGAAGAGAACCGAGTTATACTTACGCTCACGCGAGCAGTATATAGGAAATATATAATGTCTGTGTACGCACAAAACTTATTCAGTGTGCGGTTTCTAAATTCACGGGGTAAAGATACATATTAATTATGAAACGACCAAGTGTTTTTTCTATATTTTTTTTGCTTTAACAACGTTGCGCTTGTGTTACTATAAGCATCCGCATCGGTCGTTACGAGCATCTGCGTCGGTCGATACGAGCATCCGCGTCGGTCGTTACGAGTCGGGCAAACGCCTCTTTAAGGCGATTGCTGTCGCAAGTAGAACACGCCAAAATGTCCGCCGATGCTGACTATTTGTCGTCAAACTGCCAATCTTGCTTACTGTTTATCGTTTTTGTGGGCGATTTTGGCATTGGTACGTAAGTTGCATTATGAATAGTGCAAGCCGATGGGCGGAAGCCCAAAGGCAAGCAAACGATAAACGTATAAATTAAAATATAAATAGGAGGTATTTGATATGTTACCAGTAATGAGAAATTCATGGATGCCAGAAGTTTTCAACGACTTTTTTGATACCGACTTTATGCCGCGTACTAACGCAACCGCCCCAGCTATTAATGTTAAAGAGACAGAACACGACTATACTGTAGAGCTTGCAGCAGCCGGAATGAAGAAGGACGACTTCAACATCAACATCGATGCCGACGGCAATCTGCACATCAAGATGGAGAAGAAGAACGAGAAGAAGGATGAGGATAAGAAGGAGCATTATCTGCGCCGCGAGTTCTCTTACACCAAGTTCGAGCAGACACTTCTCTTGCCTGATGATGTCGACAAGGAGAAGATTGCAGCCAACGTTAGCGATGGTGTGCTCACAATCGACCTTCCGAAACTCGAACAGAACGTGCAGAAGGCTGCTCGCCAGATTGAGGTTAAATAATCATTGATTTTGGTTAGTACTAAATGATATGAATTGTTGTTGATATAAATGTTGATTAGGTCTAAATAAGAAAGTCCTGCTTCGTATTCGTACGAAGCAGGACTTTCTTCATAATTAATAATTCATGATTATTGCTGTCCGGTAAAACTAAAAATGTGGTCGAAGACGGGCTGAAAGCCCAATAATCACATAGCCCAGGGCAGCGCCCTGGGTAAAC
>DAVZJL010000039.1:0-23780 GCA_052272805.1 Prevotella sp.
AAGCCTATCGGCTTGCGAAACTTCTTTTTTTATTGTCGTGTAGAGCGGAGCAAGGTTTTCTTATAATATCTAGAATATCTAGAAAATCTAGAAAAACTAGAAGAACTAGAAGAACTAGAAAAAAACCATAGCATCTGAACATCCTAACGCCATACAGCCTCTCGCTCCCCTACTTCTTTGGGAATGTCTTTGAGAGCGTTCCAAACTCGGCCTCAGTGATGTGCGAGTGGAATGTGCTGCGTGTGACGGTTGTGCCGTAGTCGTCGGTGACAGCGAGGACAGCTACGTACCAATCACGCTCAGCGTCAGAGAAGCTCTTCTTGAATGTGAACTTGTTGCCAAGCTGCTTCACTGCATCCGTCACGTCCTCTGCCTTGTCGGTAGTAGCCATGAAGTCAGCCCATGCCATAGACGGAGTCTCAACCTGATACTCGTTCAGAGCATTGTCCCAATCCCTCTCCTTCATCACGAGCATACGTGCACTCTTGATAGACGGAGCCTTCGACTTGATGGTGTACTCGATAGCGAGATCGCCGTTGCCAACCTGATAATTGGTGACATCCACCTCGGGGCAATCGTTGGCTGCCGCCGGCTTGATGTGAACATTTTCCACAGAAGCCTTCACCCAGTCGCCGTTGGCATCCACAGCGAGTGCGTAGAACGAGTAGTCGTTCTCCTTCTCGATATTCCACGACTTATACTCGCTGGCGTATGTAGCCCACTGCTCGGCAGAGAAGTTCACGCCCAGATTGTACATCAGTGCACCATAGCCATAGAGGTTGACGAACTCGTCGATAGACTTCGTAGAACCGAGCACAAGGTGCAGCGACTTAAATCCGTTGCCCGGCTTCACGTCGAACTCCGGCTTACCCTCGTCATTCAGTCCGAGATACTCTACGCTGAGCGTGTTCTTGCTCACGCCTGCGTCATTAGTGCGCACAGTGGCGTATTTCATTTCCGAACCGAGCACCAACTTCTCATCTTTCTCTACGAGGTCGCACACCACGATGTACTGAGTCTCGCCTGCAGCGACGAACTGCGTTACGCCACTTGTTTTCTCGCCATCGGCGATGGTATATTCCTTTGTGCCTATGCCTTCGAAGCCATATCCGCCAGCCTGCATAAGCGTAGAGAATACCTTCTTCTTCTCGGCTTCGGTCATCTCCGAAAGCGACGCGCCACCGAAATACTGCATAAGGAAGAGTTTTAGGTACGACTCGCTGACACACATCTGATAGTAAGGCTGATCGGCTGTGCGTGCCTGCACCTTATACCTCACGTAGTTCTTGCCAGCTGTCAGGTCAGCGATTTCCACCTTTGCCTGTTCTGGTACGCCCACGGGGCGTCCGAACGCGATGTAGTCGTCAGTGCCCAACATCACTGTTTCTATTGTCTTATTGCCTTTATTGAGGAATACCTTCTGCTGCGCCTCGGCAGTAGCTACGAACGCCATGGCGAGGGCAAATACTGATAATATTGTCTTTTTCATAATCTGTTTCTGCTTAAGTGTTAGAGACGTGTAACATTGCCCTCGTAGTGTCCCTTGAGCGCACCCTTGTACTTCTTGATGTTGAACACTGAGAAGTCGACATTAGCCTTGCCGTCGGCAAACGTCAGTTTAGCGTTGCCACCTAAAGCGAGTGCAGCAGTGCCTTTGACTGTAGCCTGCGAGTAGGTGTCGCCGGCGTACTTGATGGAGATCTTAGCGTTTGTCTCGTCGCCAGAGAAGCCGTGCAGCGAGTTGTCGTTGACGAAAGCATCGGGCATAGTAACCACGATGTCAGCATCAGCCATGCCAGCCAATGTTGTCACGCCTGCCTTTGCAGAGAGATAGACAGTGTAGACACCAGCAGCGTCGTCGTGTGTGAGCACTGCCGACTTCAGGTCGACAGCCTTGCCGCCAGCCACGCTGTAGACGCTTGGCAGAGCGAGCGTGTACTCCTTCGGTGTACCTTCCTCATAAACCACGTCGAGTGTGCGGTCGGCTTTATCGCCGAGTTTCTCGATGTTGAGCTTGATGGTATAAGTGCCGTTGCCGTTGTCGAGCACCGAGATTGTGCCCGTAGCCGAAGCCGAAGCACCGTTACTGATGGTTATAGTCTGCGCATTGTTCACGTCGGTCACGTTGTCGACGAAGGTCAGCTCATACTTCTGATTGCCCTGCACGCTAAGCACTCTGCCGTCCATACTGCTCTGCGGCACGAAGAGGCGCACGTAGTAGTAGCTCTTGTCGAGTTCGGTAGCGTTGTCGATGTTACCCGGGGTGAGGTAGAAGTTGATGCCGTCAGCCTTCTTCTCAGCGAAGGCAGCACGCATTTCGTAGCGCTTGCCATCGACGGTGAAGTGGTTAGGGTTCTCCATCATCTCAGTGATAGCACCATTGTATTGAGCAGCGAAGAGCACCTCGCCGCTCTTCGGCATAGCCTGCATGTGCAGCGAGAGCTTGTTCTCGCTGATAGACACATTGAGCGAGCCACCTGTGTAGTAAGTGCTCCAATCGGTAGAGGTAACGGTCACGGGTTCGTAATCATCGTTCTTCTTCGCCTCATCAACATCTGTGTACGCCACCTGGAAGAATTCGTTGTCAGCATCAAACTCGTTCTTGAACGTGCTGAACGTCAGTTCCTTGTCGAGCAGCGCAGGTGTCAGTGCCACCTGCAACAGCTTGCCACCTTTAAGCATGGCATCTATCGTGGTGCAACCTTCGAGCGTAGAGAGGTACACACACTTGTAATTATTCACTGTAGTAATCAACGCCGACTTCATCTCGATCACCTCGTCGCCAATCTTCACGCAGTTGCCGTCGAGTTTAACCTTCTTTTCAAATGTGATGTTGTCCACATTCTTGCCTACCTCATAGGCAGACACGATAAGTCCGTTCTTCACTACGAACACGCTGTCGGGTGTTGCAGCCTTAGCCATTGTCTGCATGGCGAAGCCTACGAGCATGGCGAAAAGTAAAAATATCTTCTGTTTCATTGCACTCTATTTAAGTATTAAGTGTTAGAGATTAAGTATCAACTATTAAGGGTTAACAATTCGGTGTTAACGTTTAACCATCTTCAGCGACTGGTTCTCTGCCTTCACTACATACACTCCGGCAGCCAACTGCGTAGCGTCAATCTTCGCCTTGCCGTCGTGTGCCACTGCTTTAGCAGCGAGTGTGCCGTTGGCTGTGTACACTTCGAGCAGCTTGCCGTCGGTCATGCCCTCAGCCGTGATGACGTAACCGTTAGAACGCAGCGTGATGGGCGACTGCTTCGTGAGCTGCACCAAACCCGTTGCCGAGCCTGTCAGCTGTATCTTGTCCACTTTCTCCAACTCGTGGGTAGCCACTGCCTCACCGCTCTTCGAGAGGAGCTTCACATTGCCATCGGCTACTGTAAGCTTCGCCACTTGCGACATCTGCACCTCATGCGCAGAACCATCAAGATAAAGTACATTTACCTTGCTCTCTTGCGCCAATGACGGGGTGGAAACAGCGCAAAGGAGTAGGGCTGCAAAGAAATAATCTTTAATCATAAAATTTGCTTTTAATTTTCCAATTTACTCTTATAATTGCTTATTTAACTACAAAATTAATCAATATTGTAATACAAACCAACTTTTAACAAAAGATTTATTAGCTTTTGCCCTATCATATGCACTAATTCATAAGTTTTGAGTGGATGTAAAGTCTGTTTGCATATCACAATTTACGACCGAACGGCGGACGGAATCTGATCGGACGGCGAACGGAATCTGATCGGACGGCGGACGGAATCTGATCAGACGGCGAACGGAATCCAATCGGACGGCGGACGCGAGCGGTGGCAAAAGTATAACGTACGCACACGCGAAGTTGAACTGCAAAGCGTTAATAGTTATTAAAACAAACCATGATACAATCGAAGTTTAGAACAATTCAGCTAACTTTGTAACTAATTATTCAAGGTAATCATATATTTTATATTAACAACACTATTTTTTTATAATGAATTTAAAATTTTCAAGATTTACATTAATTGTCTTTATTTTGAGTTTATCTTTTTGTACTTCATGTTCTAATAATGATTTAATTGGTGAATATGATTATACAATTTCTACACGTTCAGAAACAGATAGTGAACCTGTAGCAATCAATAAAGATTCTGCAAAGGTCTATTTCGCAAAAATTTTGTCAAAAGCCGTTTATGAACGTAAAGATGTCAGAGATTTTTTGAAAAAGGAAGCTATGAAAGAGTTTGATATGAATTCAGATGTATTATATGCTTTGGCAAGTAATAAAATGATTTCCGATCAATCTTTTCGTGACATTTTAGTATCATATTCTTCTGAAGATACAATTGCAGCAATTGAGAAATCTGTTCCGCTATTGAATATACTCATACCAAGTTTCAGTCTTTTTGATATTACAGTATCAAATTTAGACTGCAATGATTCAGAAATACCTATTGCATTATCTAATGATAAAGGCATGGGACTTTATCTTGACGGAGAATTCATAATGAATATTCCCAATGGAGAACTTCCTGACTTTCACACAATAGTAGTAAATGAAAATAGTAGAGTTATTATAGAACATCCTAGAACTAGGAGCTCTGCGCTAAAGGTTTCATTTATTTCTCCTAATTACGACAAAAATAGATTGAAAAACAAGTATAAACGTTCTGCTAATAGAACAGCTGAACAAATTGGAAACAAAGCTATTGAGGCATATAAATTCTTTTACAAGGATGATGGCAGTAAAGAATCTAGAGCTTTTCAAAGAGATTACATTTATTATGGATTGACTCCCACTAATTCAAAAGGAAATTTTAACAGATCTGTCACAGAATATATAAGTTTTATTGAAATTAATCCCAAAGCATACTATAATATGTCAGATCAAAAAGAAGAGGAGACTTTTGATGATCCAAGAATAATAAAAGGTTCTGTTTCACGAAAAAAACATGATTTTTCATCTGACGAATTAATTAAATTAATGTGGTCAGAAGGAGCATATAATTTCAGATTTGAATTATTCTCTTCAAATAGTTCTCGTCCAACTGTAATATACATTCCTCTAAAACCAGAGGATATATGGAACTTTAATTACAAAAGATCATACAGAAATAAAACTTGGTTTAGAGACAAAAAATACACATATAGCATAGACCCTCAAAAGTTCACCGCTAAAAAAGTTGATTTAGAGCATAATCAGATATCATTTGGAAAATGGGATCTTTCGCAAGAAGCATTGGAACGATATGTTAGTATTTTTGAAGAAGATAAATCGTCAAAAAAAGAAAGTCAGATTGAATACGAATTAACAAAACTAACTTCTACAAAAGTAAATGGAGATATTAAGATTGGTATCGGAACGGGAAGTTCTGGTGAACTTAGTTCCGGAATAAATACTTCCACAACAAGTAAAGAAACAAAAAAATATTCATATACTCGAGAAGAAAAAGATGATGCTTTAGGCACTGTAAAAATTTTCTTCTATGATCCTATAATAGAGTCAAAATCAGGCAATAATTATATAATTCGAACATATAACACTGGAGTAGTAACATTTGGTATAACTGTACAATGAATAAAAAAACAATAACATATAAGAAAATATCAGTATGTCTGATACTCTTATTTAGTCTTCTTTTATGTCATGCATGTTCAAAAGACGATTCTAATTCGAATATTATTCGCGTACAAATAGAAGCGAATTCTGATGAGCCTATTAGAGTTTATGGAATTAAAGATAGTGGAGGAACTGGACTTGTCATAAAAAGGAATTTTGACAAAACTTACGAGACGGAAAGTAAAGTTATTTCAATAGAAGCAATATGCGAAGACGAGAACACATTGATAACAATTAAGGTTTGGGTCAATGGAAAGCTCAAGATTAACAGATCTAGAAATAAATATCTACCAACTGGAGCTATATTATTATAAAGATTGTACAGAAAAGGCTGGAAGAAACGTTTGTTATCTTCCAGCCTTTGCTTTTATCTACCAGCCGGAGAGGGGCATCTGCCAGCCAAAAGGGACGAGTCCGAATTAGAGGTTCGGGTTCATCTTTGTCCACTCTGCTACCGGAGGAACGATGCCGAGCTCTACGATCTCATCGCGCATCTTGCAGAGGTGCTCGTATGACTGAGCGAGAGAAGCGAGCTCCTCCTCTGTACCTGTAGGCTGTGTGAAGTGAACGCCAGTCTTGTCGATTGTAGAAGGCATAGCCATCATCACGTTCTTGAAGCCACACTTCTCGCAGTTTACGTAGCAACCTGCTGGCAATGTGAACTCCTCGCCACCCATAGCAGCCTCAATCATCTTAACTGCGTTGTATGCCGGGCTCTGGAACGAAGAACGACCGCGGAGCTTGATGATGTTAGAACCACCCTGAACGGTGTGGTGCTTGATCTCTTCCCAACGCTCTGCTGAGAGACCCATCTCTGAGAGAGGCTTGCCGTCTACCTTTACCTGAGAAGCGAATACTGCCATCTGCTCGCCGTGGCCACCGTATGTGTGAGCACCAGTCACCTTGTCCTGCTGTACGCCGAACTCGAGGGCGAGAGCCTGCTGCAGACGTGTAGAGTCGAGAGCAGCGAGTGATGTGAGCTGGTTTGGCTTCAAACCTGAGTGGATGAGAGCTGTGAGGGCTGTTACGTCAGCCGGGTTGAAGATAACAACAACGTGCTCTACCTCCGGGCAGTACTTCTTGATGTTGTCGCCGAACTCTGCAGCGATCTTGCAGTTGCCCTTCAAGAGGTCCTCACGTGTCATGCCGTCCTTACGCGGAGCACCACCTGAAGAGATGATGTACTTAGCACCTGTGAATGCTTCCTTCGGGTCTACTGTGTAAGTAACGTTAGCGCCCTTGAAAGCGCACTGCTGAATCTCGTCGAACACGCCGTGTACACCCGGCTCGTAGATGTCATAGAGACAGATGTTAGGAGTAAGACCGAGCATCAATGCGCTCTGAACCATGTTTGAACCAATCATACCGCCGGCACCGACGATCAAAAGCTTTTCGTTAGATAAGAATGCCATAATAAATAATGTTTATTATATTAATAATTGAGTTTCGTTTACTAACTGCAAAGATACAACTTTTTTGAAATATACAAACGTTTCTCAAAAATTATAGTGTTGTTTATTCTTAAAATCTGTATATTTGCAGTACCTAATAATTTTTATATGACAGATACGAAGAATACTATAGCCGCACGACTCGCTGCACTGCGCGAGGAGATGCAGCGCGAGGGGCTCTCGGCATTCATTTTCCCGAGTGCCGACCCGCACATGAGTGAGTATGTTTCCGAGCGTTGGGAGGGACGCAAGTGGATATCGGGCTTCGACGGTTCGGCTGGCACGGCGGTGGTCACGCTCCGTTCGGCTGCGCTCTGGACCGACTCGCGCTACTTCATCGCTGCCGAGCAGCAGCTCGAAGGTACCGAGTTTCAGCTGATGCGCGAGCGCATGGAGAGTACACCGTCGATTGCCGACTGGCTGGCACGCGAGTTGCAGGATGCCGACTCTACGGAGGTGGGTGTCGACGGCATGTGCATCTCGAAGGGCGAGGCTGAGGGGCTGAAGGCAGAACTAAGACATGCCGGCGGACTCACGCTGCGCACCAATCTCGACATCCTCAACCGCGTGTGGACCGACCGTCCGCCAGTGCCGCTGAACAAGGTTGAGATTCATCCGCTCGAATACGCCGGCGAGTCGACGACGGAGAAGCTACGCCGCATACGCACCGAGATGCGACGCGTAGGCGCCAGCTGTATGCTCGTGACGCAGCTCGACGACATAGCGTGGACACTCAACCTGCGCGGAACCGACGTACATTGCACGCCGGTGTTCGTGGCGTGGCTCATCGTCGGCGAGGAGAGTGCCACATTATATATAAAGGAGGAGAAGCTCACGCCCGACGTGGTCGACTATCTGCACGCTGAAGGCGTGGCTATCGACGAATACGATAATATCATCGCGGCACTCAACGAGTGCGACGCGCCAACGATGCTCGTCGACCCCTCAACCGTGAACAGCACTTTGGCGCAGCCGCGCGGCAACTACACGGTTGTGTCGGCTCCGTCGCCCATCCCTACGATGAAGGCGGTGAAGAACCACACGGAGCGCGAGGGCTTCCGCCGTGCCATGGAGCGCGACGGCGTGGCTATGGTGCAGTTTCTGAAGTGGTTGGAGGAGGCAGTGCCGAAGGGCAGCGAGACGGAGCTGACGGCGAGCGCGAAGCTCTACGCACTGCGTGCCGAGCAGCCAAAGTTCCGCGACATCTCGTTCGACACTATCGCTGCCTATGCCGATCATGCAGCCATCGTCCACTATGAACCGACTCCGCTCACCGATGTGAAGCTCGAACCGAAGGGTCTGCTGCTGCTCGACAGCGGAGCGCAGTACAGCGACGGCACAACGGACATAACGCGAACCATTGCTCTCGGCGACGTCAGCGACCGCGAACGCCGCGTCTACACGTTAGTGCTGAAGGGTCACTTGGCGTTGCAGAACCTCTGCTTCCCACGCTCGGCATCGGGCACGCAGCTCGACGCAGTGGCACGCACGGCGATGTGGCGCGAGGGCATGAACTTCATGCATGGCACGGGGCACGGCGTAGGCTCTTACCTAAGCGTGCACGAAGGCCCTCACCAGATACGCCAGGAGTATCGTGGGGCACCGATAGTGGAGGGAATGACCGTAACCGACGAGCCTGGTCTGTACCTCGACGGTCGCTTCGGCGTGCGCATCGAGAACACGCTGCTCACCGTGCCTTACGTAACGACGGAGTTCGGACGCTTCCTGCGCTTCGAACCACTCACGCTCTGCCCCATCGACACCAAGCCGATAATCAGCAGTATGCTCAGCGACGAGGAGCGACAGTGTCTCAACGCCTACCACGCAATGGTGTACGAGCGTTTGGCACCGCTGCTCGACGAGGAGCATCGGGAGTGGCTTGCAAATAAAACGAAAGTGATTGAGTAATAGGAGGGTATGGCAAGATGCCATACCCTCCTAAATTACTAAGAAAGAATATCCTTAAACGCAAAGTTCGCGAGGATAGATGTCGACTGACTCAGCATACGGATGAACTCCTGTGCTGAGTTTTTCATATACGAGTCTTTCAACAAGTGGATGCAACCGTCCATCTCGTTGTCGGCTGCGTCAATGGGCACAGCCTTCATGTTGGGTTGCAAAATAGTTGTCGATTCAGAGAGTATCGTCACGAGATTGCTGCGACGCAGCAGGTCGAAGATTATGTTCACGCTGTTCACCTCAACCATGATGCGATAGTTCAGCCCCTTGCCCTCCACAAGATGATCGAAGGCGTTGCGAGCCTGCAGCCCCTTGCACGGCATTATGAGGTCGTAACGTTCAAGGTCAGTGAGGCGCAATGACGACTGGCGTGCTAATGGATGATTCTCGTTGACGATAGCAGCAAGGCGGTTACTGAATATAGCTCGGCTGTCTATCGCCTTATCCTTCTTGAGCGGTTTGAAGGCGAGCACGAGGTCGAGCTCGCGCTTCTTCAGTCCGTCCATCAGCTCCTGCATAGAGCGGTAGCTGATGTTCAACTTCACATGCGGATAGGTGCGCAGGAAGGCGATGAGCGTCTCAGCCATGATGTTGCTGAACGAATAAGTGACACCAATGTTCAGTTCGCCCGTCAGCATCTCCTTTAGGTCGTTCATGTGGTCGATGCACGCATCAGCTGAATTCACGGCGTTCTGCGCATACGGCAGCAACTCCTTTCCAGCCTCAGTGAGGTACACCTCGTGCGAGTTTCGCTCGAAGAGCGGCAGACCAATCTCCTGCTCCAGATGCGAGACCTGCTGCGAGAGCGTGCTCTGCGTGATGTATAGCTTGCGCGCAGCCTCGGAGAAGTTGAGCGTCTCTGCCACCTTCAGAAAGTATTTCAGTTGTCGTATTTCCATATCTATTATATATTAAATGCAAAAATACAACATTTATTTTATTTCCACAGCACTCAGGTCGACGAACTCGCCGTTCTTGCGCTTGCGCTCCACAAGCATGTTGAAGAGTTTGCGCTTGCGGTTGCCTTCTATGAAGCGGCGGAAGAAGATGTTCGGTATAGCCACGCCGAGCGCGATGCAGAGGATGGCGAGCGACGCCTTAATGGCGTTGTTCATGCCGACTGTCACCTCGCCTACCACGCCGTGCATCTCGATGAAGGCGAAGAGGGCGCGATACATAAGCACACCCGGCACCATCGGGATGACGCTCGGGATGGTGATGCACTGATGGGGCACGTGGAACCAGTGGCGTGCTTTAATAACGATAACACTGATGAGTGCCGAACCGGCGAGCGAGCCGATGCTCAGACCCATGTCAAGTCCGATATTGCCGTTGCTCGGACCGAGATTGACGAAGTTGCGGAAGCACACGGCGATGATGCCACCCACGGCGACAACCGGCAGGAGTCGGCGCGGTATGCTGAAGATGGTGGAGAAGCCCATAGCCGAGATAGCAGCTGCCACGGCAAATTCCCAATACTCGTGATGCGGAATCATCGTGAGGTCTTTCACGAAGTTGTCGATGCCGCACACCTTAATGGCAAAGGCGATGCCGAACGCCATGGCAAGCACCATGAGCAGCGTGTTCAGAGCACGCACCATGCCCACCTCGATGTAGCCGTCGAGCATATCGCTCACGAAGTTGATGAGCGGAACACCGGGCACGATGAACAAGGCACACGCCATAAGCGGATGCCACGGCGTGTCGGAGTGCATGACAGCTGGCAGGAAGTCGGCAAGAGCCGGCGTGAGCGAGAGGAATGTGGTAGCCCAAGCGATGAGTGTGGCTACGAAAGCCGCGATGCCGATGGCTACATAGTTGTTGCAGCCACGTGTGGGCAGGAACATACGTAGGCGGAAGCCGAGGATGGCTGCTAAAGAGCAGTAGAAGAACGCAGGCCAATCGCAACCGAACTGCACACAGAAACCACCACAGGCAAAGCCGCCACCGATAGCCACCTGCCACGGTGTGAAGCTACGCGGTGTCTTCTGAATGTCATCAAGAGCCTTCTCGTACTGGTCGAGCGAGTAGTCGTTGCTTATTGCGTTCCACGTGAGTTTGCTTATTTTTGAGATTGATGTGAGGTTGATACCGTGCTTCTCGCAGCGTTGAAACTTTGTGAACGAGTGTTCGGTGTCGCTATAGTTCACCATGAGCACATTCCAGTTGATGTAGAAGTGCAGGTAGCGTTCGTCGAGACTGAGGAAGGCTGCGGCACGCTTCATAGTGCGACGGATACGCGAGGTGTCGGCAGCACTCTCCATCAGTATGCTTCCGGTGCGCAGAAGCAGGTCGAGTTTGTGCTGCAGCTCGGCTGCTGCCACTTTAAACGGGTTGTTTGGATTGCCACATTGGCAAGTTGCTTGCATTGTTTCTATTGTATTGTTATCCATTTATTTGTATTTATCAAGGCTTCCAAAAAGTTTTAGGGTACATCAGGGGGTGCAGTTGTCCCCAACTACACCAACCAAGAAGTTGGTTTTATTAATCGGTGCAGTTGTCCCCAACTACACCAACCAAGAAGTTGGTCTTATTAATCGGTGCAGTTGAGGACAACTGCACCCCCTTTATTACCCCGAAACATATTAACTACTATTAAAACACTATCCTTATTATCAATTTATCCGAACACGAATATCAGTATCTGTATCGTAACGATGCGCAGGAACATTGCGAACGGATAGACGTTGGCGTAGCCCACATTAGGCGCATCGACAGATGTCTGGTCGCGAACATAAGCCAGAGCCGAGGGGTTGGTATTGGCTCCTGCAAGCACGCCGAGCAGAGTGTAATAGTTGATGTGGAACAGATACTTGCCGATGATGCCACCCAGGATGACCGGTATCATGGTGATTGCTACACCATAGCCTATCCATGTCATACCACTCTCCGACACTACGGTCTGCATAAACTGCTCGCCCGTGCCGAGACCTACGCACGCAAGGAATATACAGATGCCCACTTCGCGCAGCATGAGGTTGGCAGATATCGTGTTATACGTCACGAGGTTATACTTCGGACCGAAGTAGCCGATGAGAATAGCCACAATGAGCGGACCGCCGGTGAGTCCGAGGCGCAAGCTCTCGTTGATGCCGGGGATGAAGAACGGGATGTTGGCGAAGATACAACCGAGCACGATGCCGAGGAACACCGGTATGAGGTTCGGGTTGTTAAGGCGTTTCATCTGGTTGCCGAGCATCTTCTCGGTATGAGCGATGGCAAGCTCCGTACCCACAACGGTGAGTCGGTCGCCGAGCTGCAGCTTCAACGAGCCGGTAGCGATAAGATCCACACCGTTGCGGTTGACGCGCGTCACGTTAGTGCCCAAGTTCTCGCGAATGTGCAGATGAGAGAGCGACTTGCCATTGATGTCGGGCTTCGTGACGAGGATGCGACGCGTAATAAGCTCGGTGCCGAACTTGTCTTCCGACACGTCTACCTTCTCGCCGAGCAGCGCAATGACGGGGTCTTCAACGGTAGGATGAGCCACAATGCGCAGTATGTCGCCCTCGCCTATCACGGTACATCCGTTCACCACCTCGTCGTGTTCGTCCGATCCGTTGCGAATGATGCGCGACACCATGAAGTCGCGCTTCAGCAACTCACGTATCTGCTTTATGTTGTCGCCGAAGATCATCGAGTTGGTCACCTTCACCGAGAAGGTGTTCAGTGTCATCTTCTCCAAGTGACCCATACCGCGCTTCGCATCGGCTTCTTCCGCCTCCTTGTTCACGCGCAACACATATCTCAATATAGCGAACGAGATAATCACGCCGAGCGCGCCCATCGGGTAAGCGATGGCATAGCCCGTGGCGATGCTCGGAGCGTCGATATGGCGCAGGTCGCTGTATGCCTGCTGAGCAGCACCAAGACCCGGAGTGTTGGTAACGGCACCTGAAAGGATGCCTGCCATAGTGGTGAACGGCGTGCCAGTGAAGCTATAGATAACAAGTGTTGTAACGATGCTGAGTGCCACAACAATCATGCTGAGCATATTGAGACTCTTGCCTCCGTCCTTGAATGAAGAGAAGAAGCCTGGACCTACCTCAAGACCAATAGAATAAACGAAAAGTATCAAGCCAAACTCCTTGAGGAAGTGGAGCAGATGGGCATCAAGATTGAGCGAGTAATGACCGAAGATGAGTCCGATGAACAAAATCCAAGCGAGTCCGAGCGACACACCTTTCACCTTCAGCTTGCCAAGACTCAAGCCTAACGTGATAACGAGGGCGAGAATCATCACCGAGTGTGCCACGCCACCACCCCATAGGTCGGGGAAACCATAAAACAGATTTCTTAAAATCTCCATATCTCTTACGCTATTGATTAATTTTCTATGCTATATATAATAATGTACGAAGTCATGTGTTGTGATTTCCGTTTTGCGATTGCAAAGGTATTGATATTACCGAAAGCAAAAAAATATTTATATTTAAATTTCACGAACACGGCTAAAGGTTTTTTCAATTGCAAATCCACCCTTTTTACTTTTTTACTTTTTTACTCTTTTACTTTTTTACTTTTATTTGTACCTTTGCTTAAAAATCAAGACACACAGTATGAACGTAAAACTTCGCGGAACACTTTGTGGCGTGGGCGCAGCCGTGTTCTACGGTACCAACCCGCTCGGCGCCATGAATCTGTACCAGGACGGTATCAGTGCCAACTCTACCCTTTTCTATCGTTTCGGACTCGCTATTGTGATGCTCGGCGTGATGATGCTGGTGCAACGTAAGAAGTTCGGCGTGACACGCAGCGAACTACTCCTGCTTGCTATATTAGGCATGTTCATGGGCTCGTCGTCTGCGTCGTTATTCATCAGTTTCAACTACATGGACGTGGGCATCGCCTCCACGCTACTATTCGTCTATCCGGTTATGGTGGCGGTTATTATGGCGTTGCTGTTCAAAGAAAAAGTGACCCCAACGACAGCCGTCTCCATCATGCTTGCGTTTGGCGGCATAGCTCTGCTTAACCAAAGCTCGGACGGCTCGTCACTCAGCACGTTGGGCGTGCTGCTTGTCATGGCTTCGTCGCTCACCTACGCTGTATATATCGTCGTGGTAAACAAGTCAAAACTGCGGATGTCGTCGGTGAAGCTCACGTTCTATGTACTCATTTTCGGTTTAATGACCATTCTCGGCTACACCTTCGCCATGGGCGAGACGGTGCAGCTGCTCACCACGCCGCGCCAGTGGCTCTTCGCAGCTCAGCTTGCACTGATGCCGACCGTGCTCTCGTTAGTGTTAATGGCGATAGCCGTTAAAGACATCGGCTCTACTCCCACCGCAATTCTTGGTGCGCTCGAACCGCTAACGGCTGTAGCCATAGGCTGCTTCTGCTTCGGCGAGTCGTTCACAACACGCCTCGCAGTGGGCATAGCACTCATTCTCACCGCTGTGCTGCTCATCATCGGTGGCAAGCAGATGTCGCCACAACGCGTCACCGTGGCGTTCACGCGCTTAGGCCGCATGATTGTGAAGACCTGGCGTTGGAAGTCGTAGGCTTATCATAACAATATACTTAGACCACTTCGTCTATTAAATATCCGTAAAAAGACGAGCTTTTTTTCGTCTCTTTGCGGATATTTTTGTTACTTTGCCACATATTATATATATATGATACATCTGAAAGACATTAACAAGACTTACCAGGGTGCGCAGCCGCTGCATGTACTGAAGGGAATCACGCTCGACATTGCCGAGGGAGAGTTCGTTTCTATCATGGGCGCGTCGGGCTCGGGCAAGTCTACTCTGCTCAATATTCTCGGTATTCTCGACAACTACGACTCGGGCGAATACACACTCGCAGGCACGCTGATAAAAGACCTATCGGAGACGCGCGCCGCGGAGTACCGCAACCGCATGATTGGTTTCATCTTTCAGTCGTTCAACCTTATCTCGTTCAAGACCGCCGTGGAGAACGTGGAGCTGCCGCTCTACTATCAGGGCGTGGCGCGACGCACACGCCACAAGTTAGCGATGGAGTATCTCGACCGACTCGGACTGACGCAATGGGCTGACCACTACCCCAACGAGATGTCGGGCGGACAGAAGCAGCGCGTGGCCATAGCACGAGCACTGATCACAAAGCCGCAGATAATTCTCGCCGACGAGCCTACGGGCGCACTCGACTCGAAGACCTCGGTGGAGGTGATGGAGCTGCTCAAGACTCTTAACGCTGAGGAGGGAGTAACGACTATCGTCGTGACGCACGAGAGTGGCGTGGCTAACGAGACAAACAAAATTGTACACATCAAGGACGGCATCATAGGCAAGATTGAGGAGAACCTCGACCACACCGCACGACCGTTCGGCATCAACGGCATAATGAAGTAAAGGCACATGCGCGACATATTCATCGAAATACTCACCACCATCAAGCACAACCGCCTGCGCACGGCACTCACGGGCTTCTCCGTGGCGTGGGGCATCTTCATCCTCATCGTGCTGCTCGGTGCGGGCAACGGTCTGATCAACGCCATGATGGGCAACTCGACCAGATTCCTCGCCACATCAATGGTGGTGTACGGCGGCGAGACGTCGAAGGCGTACGACGGACTGGGCGAAGGACGCTCCGTGCAGCTCAACGATAAGGACTTCAATATCACCAGGGAGGGCTTCCCCGACAACGTGGAGACCGTGGGCGCGGAACTGTCGCAGCAGGGCGAAACGCTCGTCAACGGCAGCAACTACACCACGGGCATACAGCTGAGCGGTGTCTACCCCAACGATGTCGAGATAAACAAGCGGACGATGATTTGCGGACGCTTCATCAACGAACTCGACCTTAAAGACCGTCGCAAGTCGATAGTTATCTCCTCGGACATGGCGAAAGAACTGCTGCCGCAGTCGCCGCTCAGTCTGAACGGACAAATGATACGCACAACGACGCTCGCCTTCCGCGTAGTAGGCATCTACGAGAGTCAGAAGAACAGCATGGGCAACGAAGCCTTCATACCGTTCACCACGTTCCGCGCCATATACAACAAGGGCGACAAGGTGGGCAACATAGTCTTCTCGTTCAGCAACCTCAACTCGGAGGCTGAGAACGCAGCGTTCGAGAGCGACTATCGTGCGAGAATAAACCGACAACACCGTGCTGCGCCCGACGACGAGAACGCCATCTGGATATGGAACCGCTTCACACAGGCACTGAACATGAACACCGCCACCGGCCTACTGCGCACCGCGTTGTGGGTGATAGGCATACTGACACTCATATCGGGCATCGTGGGGGTGTCGAACATCATGCTCATCACCGTGCGCGAACGCACACACGAGTTCGGCATACGCAAGGCTATCGGTGCCAAACCGTGGTCTATCCTGCGCCTCATCATCATCGAGAGCATCGTCATCACCACCTTCTTCGGCTACATCGGCATGGTGCTCGGCATCGCAGCCAACCTGTATATGGATGCTACTATCGGGCAGGAGACCATCGACAACGGACTCTTCGCCATACAGATGTTCACCAACCCCACCGTGGGCATTGATGTCTGCGTGAAAGCCACACTACTGATGATTGTAGCCGGCACTCTCGCCGGACTAATACCCGCCCGCAAGGCTGCCCGAATCAGACCGATTGAGGCGCTGAGGGCAGAGTAGCCCCTCCCAACCCTCCCCGTCGGGGAGGGCTTAGTTATGCTTAGTCCCCTCGGCTTAAAAAGGCCTAAGAAGGCTTAGTTCGGCTTAAACACCACCTTAGTTCGGCTTAAACACCGCCTTAATTAAAAGCTTAGAAAACAATGATACGATTCGACACAGACCGCCTGCGTGAAATCATCGACACGCTATCTCGCAATAAATCGCGCACCTTCCTCACCGGATTCGGCGTGTTTTGGGGCGTGTTCATGCTTGTCGGACTCATCGGTGGTGGCGATGGTATGAAGGAGATGATAAACAAGAGTCTCGACGGCTTCGCCACCAACTCCGCCGTAGCATGGGCGCAACAGACCACCATACCCTACCACGGATTTCGCAAGGGCCGCCAGTGGACGATGAACTACGACGACGTGAAGCGACTGAAGGCGCACGTGCCTGAACTCGATGTCGTTACGCCTACCATAACACGCTGGGGAGCCAGTGCCACACACGGCGACAAGCACGCCTCGTGCATCGTGAAGGGCGTGATGCCCGACATGCAGGAGGTGGCAGCACCAAAGATGTACTACGGACGATACATCAACGAGATGGACATCAGTCAGGGACGCAAGGTGTGCGTCATCGGCAAGCAAGTGTACAAGTCGCTCTTCACCAATGGCGGCGACCCATGCGGACAAGTGATACGCATCGACTCCATATATTATAATGTAGTGGGTGTCAATTATAGCGACGGCAACATGAACATCAACGGTAGCGACGAGCAGGCTGTGATTATGCCCATCACACTCGTGCAGCAGGTGTACAACCGCGGACACAACATCGACCTGCTCTGCATGACGGGCAAACCAGGCGTGAAGATGAGCAACATCACCGAACAAATACGCAGCGTGATAGCGCAGGCGCACGACGTGAGTCCGAAGGACGACAAGGGAGTGATGATATTCAACACCGAGATGATGTTCTCGATGGTCGACAGTATGTTTCAGGGCATCAACCTCCTCATCTGGCTTGTAGGTATTGGCACGCTGCTTGCCGGAGCTATCGGCGTGTCGAACATCATGATGGTGACCGTACGCGAACGAACCACGGAGATAGGCATACGCCGCGCCATAGGTGCTACGCCACGCAGCATACTCTCGCAAATCATATCCGAAAGCATACTCCTCACAGCCATAGCCGGCATGAGCGGCATACTCTTCGTGGTGCTTATCCTGCAAGGACTCGAAATGGCTAACACAACGGACGGCATCATCAAGGCTCACTTCCAGATTAGTTTCTGGACAGCCGTGGGCGCTGTGGCAGTGCTATCGCTGCTCGGCGTGCTCGCCGGACTCGCCCCTGCCATGAGAGCCATGAGCATTAAACCAGTAGACGCGATGAGAGATGAATAGCCCCTCCCAACCCTCCCCGTCGGGGAGGGCTTAGTTAGCCTCGGCTTATAAAGACTTAGTTCGACTTATAAAATAAAGGCTTAGTTCTCAATTCTAAACAACCCTGCTTATGAAAAAATACTTCAAATACATCCTCATGGCACTTGTTGCCGTGATCTTCATCGGAACATTCGTGTTCCTTTACATCAAGTCGCAACCTCAGCCGGAGGTCTACGACGAGTTTACACTGCAGCGAATGGACATCCGCAAGACCACCGTTGTCACCGGCAAGATTGAGCCGCGCAACGAGGTGAACGTGAAGCCACAAATCTCGGGCATCATCACCGAGATACTCAAAGAGGCTGGCGAAACGGTTCAGGAGGGCGAGGTGATTGCTAAGGTTAAGGTAATCCCGGACATGGGGTCGCTCAGCGCAGCCCAGTCGCGCCTGCGTCTTGCCGAGATAAACCGCAAGCAGGCGCAGATCGACTACGACCGCGAGAAGGCACTCTTCGACAAAGGTCTTGTAGCTGCCGACGAGTACGACAAGATAGCGCAGGCACTGCGCCAGGCTCGCGAAGAGGTAGACGCAGCTCAGGACAACCTGGAGGTGGTGCGCGACGGCGTATCGAAGTCGAACGCTTCGGCTTCGTCTACGCTCATTCGCTCCACCATCACCGGCTTGATTCTCGACATCCCCGTGAAGGTGGGCAATTCCGTAATTCTTGCCAACACCTTCAACGACGGAACAACCATCGCCACCGTCGCTAACATGAATGACCTCATCTTCCGTGGTAACATCGACGAGACGGAAGTGGGTCGTCTATCTACTGGCATGACGATGAAGATAACCATCGGTGCGTTGCAAGATTTGAAGTTCGATGCCCGCTTAGAGTATATCGCCCCGAAGGCAACCGACCAGAACGGTGCCAACCAGTTTGAGATAAAGGCAGCCGTAAACCTTCCATCCAACGCCACAAATATCCGTTCGGGCTATAGTGCCAATGCAGAGATAGTGCTGGCGGAGGCGAAGAACGTATTGGCAGTACCAGAGAGCGCCATAGAATTTGAGGGCAACGACACGTATGTGTACGTCATTAAGGGAGAAGGCGACAAGCAGACATACGAGCGCCGCAAGGTGCAGACCGGCATTTCGGACGGCATAAATATCGAGATACGCAGCGGTGTGAAGCAGAACGAACGTGTGCGCGGACCGAAGAGAATCGCTACCGACAACGATGAAGCACGGTAAGCAATAAGTCTGCTCTACTTAAAACAAAGAAAAAATACTAATAACAAACCAATTATGAACAAACTTTTAATTACAGCCTTTGCTCTGCTCGGCACTTGCACAGCCGTAGCAGCCGAAGACTACAAGGGCGAGACACCGAAAAGCGGAGGAACCTACAACCTCTACAATGTCGGCAAGAAACAGTTCCTCGGTACCGAGAACGGACGTTTGGTGCTTGGAGGAGAGAAAGTAAAGGTTACTCTCGAACTGATTGAGAGCACAACCACTCCGGGTTTCTACCGCATCAGTTCTGACAACAGTATGTGGGGAGCCGAACTTTGGGGTACGCCGTCTGCCGACGGAGACACATTCAACGAGTGGCGCATCGAACCAGTGGAGGGTGCATACGCCATCTCAAGTCGCAACACGGAAGCAAGCGCATCGATGTATCTCTATCAGAACACTATCTACAACCGTCTGTCGGCTACCGCACAGATGCCTGGCAAGGAGTTTGAGACAGCTCAATGGCTCTTCGTTGACCCGAGCACACCAGAGACAGCTATCGAGAGCGTAGAGACCAATGATGTACAGACAGAGCAAACCACCAACACCACAACCGGTGTACACAACATCGGTGGTCAGCAGTTGCGCACGGACAGCAACACCGACGGATTGCAGGAGGGCATATACATCGTGAACGGCAAGAAGACGCTGCTGAAGAAGTAAGCTGTTACACATTATATATATAGTAGATATTACAACAAACCTAAAAACATTATGATAGCAAATATCAAACAGCGCCTCGTGCTCTTACTTTCTCTTGTGTGCCTCCTCGCAGGCGGTACGCTGAAGGTGCAGGCACGCCAGTCGCTACTCACCAACTATACGCCTAACGGCGAGCCGTTCAAGTACGAGACGGCGATAAACTTCCAGAAGCAGAGCTTCAAGGCTGTGCTCGACCTCAGCACCTGCGACGACTCGAAAGCGAACGAGAACATCCTCTCTATCGGCGACGACCTGCAGGGCGCAAACGGATGGGGCGGTGTCAACGTCATCCATCTTTTCTACACAAAGAACAATAATAATTTGGAACTCGACTGCTTCACCCCACAAAGCAGAACTCACTACGAAATATTGAAAGACATCTCCGGCGAGCTTACTATCGAGCTGAAGTCTGACGGTCTGTACATCAACGGTGTACAGCGTTGCGACGCTTCTGCTGTGAGCAACATCCTCGCCATGTCGTCTATCCTCTACGGCAGCACGCAAGGCAACACACGTTCGTGGGCTACGTACAAGGAGATTTCGCTCGAAGACGTGGAGGGCGGCTCAACCGGCGGCGGTGGCACTACAAACCCCACCGAGCGCAAGTTCGTTGCTTCGTGGATTCAGAACCAGCAGAAGGTGGGCGACTGGAAGGAGGATGCTCACGCTACGTTCATCCCTTACGCATCGGTAGAGGCGATGAAGAGCGACGCTGCGTTCAACGAGCCGTGGCTCACTCCGCAGAACGCTGAGACACAGCTGCTCAACGGCGAGTGGAAGTTCAAGTTCGTACCCGGAACACAGAATGGTCCTGGCGAAAGCGAGTTCTTCGCTGCCGACTACGACGACTCTGCATGGGACAACATCCGCGTGCCGCTCTCTTGGGAGATGGCAGGCTACGGCACTCCGGTATACACCAACGTGGGCTACCCGTTCCAGAACAACCCGCCTAACGCCAACGTGGGCTACACCGACTACGGCGTGAAGGACCACAACGCTATAGGCTTCTACCGCCGCTCGTTCAACGTGCCCGAATCGTGGAATGGCAAACGTCTCTTCGTCCACTTCGACGGCGTGTACAGTGCTGCCGTGGTATGGGTGAACGGCAAGTACGTGGGCTACTCGCAGGACTCTAACACCGATGCCGAGTTCGACATCACCGACTTCGCCAAGGTGGGCGACAACCAGCTTTCGGTACGCGTCTACCGCTGGTGCGACGGCTCTTATCTCGAAGGTCAGGACATGTGGCACCTCTCGGGCATTCACCGCGACGTATATCTCGTGGCTACTCCGAAGGTGTTCGTAGCCGACCATTATATCACAGCGCCCAACCTCAGCGAGGACGCTACAAGCGGCACACTGAAGGTGGCGCTGAAGGTGGACAACCGCGACGGCGTGGAGGCTGCGAAGAAGTTCATCGTCGAACTGCTCGACCATGAGGGCAAGACCGTAGGCTCGGCTACTGCCGAATACAGCGGCACTGACACCAAGACCGTAAACGCTACTATCAACCAACTCAGCGGTCTGCACGCATGGAGCGCTGAAGACCCATACCTCTACAGCGTTGTAGTGAAGCAGCAGACTGCCGAGGGCACAGACGAGATGGTGTTCTCTACGAAGTACGGCTTCCGCAACATTGAGCAGAAGGGCAACCTCGTGTATATCAACGGCAAACGCGTGTTCTTCAAGGGCGTGAACACTCAGGACGCTCACCCCGAATACGGACGCGCCATCGACATGGAGACTATGCTGCGCGACGTGGAGATGATGAAGCAGGCGAACGTGAACACCGTGCGCACCAGCCACTACCCACGCCAGCCGAAGATGTACGCCATGTTCGACGCTTATGGTCTGTACACCATGGACGAGGCGAACGTGGAGTGCCACTTCAACCAGAACCTCGCCTCTAACTCTACATGGCGCACAGCCATCGACGACCGCGAGGTGCGCATGGTGATGCGCGACCGCAACCACCCGAGCGTTATCTTCTGGTCGCTGGGCAACGAGTCGGGCGGCGCAAGCAACTTCGCTTCGAGCATACAGAAGATAAGACTGCTCGACGACCGCCTCATCCACTACGAGGGCAACATGAACTACTCAGACCTCGGCTCTTCGATGTATCCTACAGTGAGCAGCGTGAGCGGCAGCAGCAACGGATATGCAGGCAAGCCCTACTTCATCTGCGAGTATGCACACGCAATGGGTCAGGCTGTGGGCAACCTGCAGGAGTACTGGGACGTTATCGAGGCAAGCAACGGCATCCTCGGTGGCTGCATCTGGGACTGGGTTGACCAGAGTTTCTACGACCCTGCACGACTCGTGAAGGGCGAACGCAAGAGCGAGAACGGCTTCAACTACTGGGTTTCGGGCTACGACTACAACTCTCCCGGCGGCGTGGGCGTTGGCTTCCAGGGCAACTTCGTGAACAATGGCATCATCACTCCCGACCGTGCTTGGACCGGCAAGCTCACAGAGGTGAAGCGCGTATATCAGAACGCTGCGTTCACAGCCTTCGAGGGCGGCAAGGTGACACTGAAGAACAAGAACTCATTCATCGACCTCGAAATGTACGACCTCGTCTATCAGGTGCTGCGCGACGGACGCATCGTCGAGGAGGGCAAGGCAGAAATGCCGGCTATCGCTGCCGGTACAGAGGCTTCTATCGATATTCCGTACACCACAACCGTCGGCGACGACGCCGAGTATCTGCTCAACCTCTCGCTGCGCCTCAAGAATGCTACGCTGTGGGCAGAGCAGGGCTACGCTGTAGCAGAACAGCAGTTCGAGATTGGCAAGCGTCCGACGCTCGACGCTCACAAGGCTGACATGGACAACTGCTCGGCACTCACCATAGAGGGTCAGACCGTCAAAGGCAAGACTGCCGACGGCGAGTTCGCTATCAGCTTCAACAACGGCAAGATGCAGACATGGACATACAACGGCAAGGCACTCATCGCCGAGGGTCCCGACTTCAACAGCTACCGCAAGGTGGACAACGACCGCAACTTCCGCCCGACGTTCAGCAACTCTGCCAGCGTCAGCGTGACGGGCGCACTCGCCAAGAGCGGCGACAACGCTACGATGTCTGTTAAGGGCAGAGCCAACGCCTGCCAGTACACCATCGACTACACGTTCTACCCCGATGGCGTGGTTGACATGAAGGTGACCTTCTCGCCGAGCGGCTCATTGGCACGTATGGGTCTGGGTATGCAGTTCGCTGCAGGCTTCGAGGATGTAGAGTACTACGCACGCGGCCCGTGGTCTAACTATGCCGACCGCAAGACCGGCTCAATGCTCGGCCGCTATCAGACTACGGTAGACGACATGGTCGACGAGATGATCCACCCGCAGACCTATGGCGACCACCAGGATATGCGCTCGCTCACACTGCGCAACAACAGCGAACTCGGCAAGACACTCACCTTGAACATCGAGGCAGAGGGTCAGGCTGCCTTCTCGCTCGGTCACTACGACGAGACACGCTGGTGCACATGGGGCGACTCGATGTGGAACTCGCAGCTCCACTGGTACGACCTCACTCGCGACCCACAAATCTACGCCCACTTCGACTACGCACAGCGCGGCTTGGGCAACAACTCTTGCGGTGGCGACGGCTGCCTCTCGCTGTATGAGGTGCCGTCAAGGGGCAACTACTCTTACACCCTGCGCTTCACACCAAGCAACTAACATAGGAGGGTATGGCATCCCTGCCATACCCACGCAACCACCATTGCATCCATAGGAGGGTATGGATAGCTTGGTTGGTGCAGCAGAGACTGCTGCACCCCCTTAGGAGGGTAT
>DAVZJL010000040.1:0-10033 GCA_052272805.1 Prevotella sp.
ACAAAAACGACCCGCACATTTGAGCATCGTTGAGAGGCTTGGCGGGTTCTCGTGCAGCAAAGATACGAATAATCATTGAAAATACAAAATTTTTGGCAGGAAAAATCACGCAAAAGTGGAATTCTGTGACATATTTATATTTAATAATGTTAAATCGCAGCTTGAAATCATACTTTACCAGTCAAACAAAGTGGTTTCCAAGATAAAAGTGTTATCTTTGTAACGTCTATACCCATACCGGAAGCCCCGATGGGCAGAGGTTGGGCAGACATATATACATATAAGGCGTAACTGTACGCTTTAGTTTAAACGTGTTAGAACTTCGCAAACTCTATGGATTGTCAAAAACAAAGCAACGGGAACGCCTCATGGGATGTATTGTGTACAGCTCTCATTGGCTTCAGACGATTCTGTCGTATATTGCCAAAATGGGTGAATTATATACTTACATCATACGTGGGGCTTTCGGCGTTGCTCGTTTCGGCAATCCGGGCAATGCGAAGGCCTTAACACGTGGAACGAGTGACAGGACTGGCTCCACGTTTCTTATTTGTATATATCAACATCTTTTAATTATTTCCATATTGGAGCCTATGGGTAATTTTTAATTAGGCTCATTATGAAAAAGAATGAAAAAAACGAGGAACTTCAGTCTAGAAGAGAGTTCTTCAAAAACGCAGCAAAAGGTGCACTGCCAATACTTGGTGCTATAGCTTTAGCTGGTGCGCCAGGTGTCGTTAAAGCCGCAGAAGAGGCGATGGATTGCAATTATAGTTGCAGCTATAGTTGCAGTAATTCTTGTCGTGGTGCTTGCGATGGAGGTTGTAGCGGCTCATGTGGCGGTGCTTGTTCCTATAGCTGCCAAAACACATGTAAGGGAACTTGCCAAGGTCGTTGTAGCGGTGGATGTTCAAGTATGAACAGTTATTAATCAGATTACTTGATGAAGAACAATGAACAAATTTGGCAGTCTGGAATGGCAAAAAATATAACGTTTATTGTCACGAAGGACTGCCAATTGGCATGCAAATATTGTTATCTTGTTGGAAAGAACTCAAAGGAGCGAATGTCCTGGGAGACAGCAAAGAGTGCAATTGACTATATCCTCAGTCACGAGGATGATATGAAGGAAGAAAGTGTCGTGTGGGATTTTATCGGTGGAGAACCTTTCTTGGAGATAGACTTGATTGACAAAATCTGTGATTATCTCAAAACTGAGATGTTTCGTAGAAATCATCATTGGTTCAACTCTTATCGCTTTTCATTCTCTACAAATGGTATCAATTATGACACGGAGAAAGTGCAGAGATTTATCGAAAAGAATCGTGACCACTTGTCAATAGGAATAACAATTGATGGCACGAAACAGAAACACGACCTCAATCGTATTTGGAAAACCAAGGATATGGAACATGGAATCATGCCAAAAGCTGAAGAGGAAAAAGGATCGTACGATGATGTGGTGAAAAATATCCCATTATGGTTAAAGCAATTTCCAAAAGCCAGTACTAAGGTGACTATCAGTAGTAACGATATTCCCTATATAAAGGAGAGTGTCTTGCATTTGTATAGTCTCGGTATTCATGAGGTAAATATCAATTGCGTATTCGAGGAAGTATGGAAAGAAGGTGACGACAAACTCTTTGAAAACCAATTGACAAGGCTTGCTGACACAATAATAGACATGGACTATTATAAAGATTACGCATGTTCTTTCTTCAACGAGAATATGGGAAAGCCTTTGGATTGTGAATTACAGAATGGAAATTGGTGTGGAGCTGGAAAGATGTTGGCAATAGACGCACAAGGTAACTTCTATCCATGTACTCGCTTTGCACAATACTCACTTCGTAATAAAAAGGCCTGGATCATTGGAAACATTCATAATGGCATTGATAAAAACAAGTTGCGTCCATTCTTGACTTTGGATAGATGCACACAATCTACACAAGAATGTATTGATTGCGAGGTTGCAGAGGGATGTGCTTGGTGTCAAGGTGAGAACTATGACGCAGCAGAAACACCAACGATATTCCAACGTGCTACGGCAATATGCAAGATGCACAAAGCAAGAGTAAGAGCCAACAATTATTATTGGAATAAGCTTTACCATAAATTTGAAAAAGAAGGAGGCAAGGAATGATACAATACATTGTCATATTGCTCGATGACACATCGGTTTCGTTCTGTCATTATCAAAATGAGAAGAACAGGCGACGCTTAATGCCATTGGAGACTCTGAAGTCTGCAATTGTGTATGCAATGAAAGAAAATATGAGTATTCAGTTTGTGTATCCAGATTATCCATTACTACCAAACTACGAGGAGATAATTGACAGTACCGACCACATAAAAATAAAACCTGCAAAAGTGGCTGATGACGCAGATGTTGTTGTTTTCAATAGTATAACAGAAGCAAAAGGCTTTGTCGACTATTCTATTGATGAGGTTTCATATGTTATAAGAACGAAGCGTAGCGATTTGTTTACAGAGATAGACGACATCATACCATTGCTTAGAAAGATAAGACGCTTAAATATCGTTATAACAGATGTTGAATCCTTTACTGAAGATGACTTCAAAACGTATTCAAAGACGCTTCAAGTATTGTCGAAAAGTATAGAGGCATTGTATGTCGAAGGTTCTACTATTCAATTAAATCTTCTGACCGACCGTATGATGCTAAACAAGATGAACAATTGTGGAGCTGGAGATACAAGTATAACATTAGCTCCCAATGGCAAATTTTATGTGTGTCCTGCATTTTATGTAGTGAATGAAGAGGATGAAATAGGAAACTTGAACACTCCAATTGGTGATTTGGAAAATGGACTGGATATCAAGAATGCCCAACTATACAAACTTGACCATGCTCCATTGTGTCGTCATTGCGATGCTTACCAATGCAAACGATGTATATGGCTGAATCGAAAAACGACCTTTGAGGTAAATACACCAAGTCATGAACAATGCGTTATGGCGCATTTAGAAAGAAATGCAAGTCGTGAGTTGTTGAATTCCATTCGGCAACATGGCACCTTCCTACCTGACCAAGAAGAAATACAGGAAATAACTTATCTTGATCCTTTTGATGTTAGAAAGGAATGGGAATAGCCAATATAAACTATATTATTTAAAAAGATAAAATGACTATGACAAGATTAAAAGTAGTAGGAAAAGTTACAGAAGAAGAGAAGGGCGAGATTCAACAGCTCTTTGAACGTCGTAATGGCTTGAACGAATTGGCAAAGATTCTAACTGCTGACAATACAGATTTGTATGAGAAACTTGTGGGTGATCTTGGAGAAACTGGCATACGCTTTCAAGCATGGTGGGACAGAATGAGTGCCAAATATCAATGGGAAGGTATCGAAGGTGGTAACTGGGAAATCAATTTTGATACGTGTGAAATTTATTTAGTAAAGGAGTAATGCTATGGTACATTTTTTATTTGTAAATCAATTGCTATTCATCGGCACAACAGAGTTATTACTCATTGGCGGTATTGCTCTGCTCTTGTTCGGTGGTAAGAAACTTCCAGAAATGATGCGTGGTTTAGGACAAGGCGTTAGGGAATTTAAAAAAGGCGTGAATGAAGATTCTGAAGAGTCGAAAGTGTCAGAAGAAAAATCGGAAGACACAGAAAACAACAAGCAGATAGAAGGACAACACATAAAGAATTCTCAAACGGAAAATGGAGAATAATAGTCAAGATTTAATGACATTCGGTGGGCATTTAGAGGTGCTTCGCCGAATGTTGTTTCGCATATTGTCCGTAGTCGGAATTTTGGCTATTATCGTGTTCTTTTGCAAAAATACAACTTGGTCAATACTATTAGCACCAAGTGAATATGACTTTACAACTTATCGGATGATAGAATGTCTGGCGAGTAGCATCGGACTTGATTTTAAATTCGAAGAGTTCCATGTTGAATTAATTGCAACAGATTTGTCGAGCCAATTTATGACACATATAACGACATCGATTTATCTGGCATTGTTAGGTGCTTCCCCATATATCCTGTATGAACTCTTTCGATTTATATCTCCTGCGCTTTACGAAAGCGAGAAAAACTATTCTGTTTTAGTCGTATCCTTGATATATTTGTTGTTTGTACTTGGAGTTCTGATGAGTTATTTCGTCATATTTCCCATATCTTTTCGTTTTTTGGGAACTTATAGCGTTGCAGCAAAGGTACATAGCACGATAACGTTGGATTCTTATATAGAAACATTTACTTCGCTCACATTTGTAATGGGAATTGTCTTTCAACTACCTTTAATAATGTTTGTGTTAGCTAAAATGGGATTCGTTTCTTATAATATGTTGGCAAAATACAGAAAACATGCATTAATAATCATAATGTTTGTCGCTGCTATTATAACTCCTCCAGATTTGATGACTCTAATCTTGGTGACAATACCACTATATGTGTTGTATGAGATTAGTGTCAGAGTAACAAGACATATAAATTAAACACAAACTTGAATTATCGTCTTGGCAAAAAGTATGCCATTTTAGTTGAGAGTTGAAAGTTGAGAGTTATGATATGTACTGCAGGCTGTACCTTCTTGTACGTTTTAAAGGTAATCATAACTTTCAACTCTGAACTCTCAACTCTCAACAGTGTTTAGTCGAACAGTCCCGGTTCTGCAGCGTTGCTGCCAATCATCGGGCGTCCGAGATGCTGGTAGGCGAGGGGCGTCACCATGCGTCCGCGCTGCGTGCGCTTTATGAAGCCCTCCATGATGAGATACGGCTCGTACACCTCCTCTACGGTGCCCGTGTCCTCGCCGATAGCTGTGGCGATGGTAGACACGCCGACCGGTCCGCCACGGAACTTGTCGATGATGGTGAGCAGTATCTTGTTGTCAATCTCGTCCAAACCGTACTGGTCGATGTTCAGTGCCGAGAGCGATAGGCGTGCAATGTCGCGGTCGATGCGTCCGTTGCCTTTCACCTGCGCAAAGTCGCGCACGCGGCGCAGCAGAGCGTTCGCAATACGCGGCGTGCCACGCGAGCGGCGTGCAATCTCTATAGCCGCATCGTCGTCGATGGGCACCTTCAGAATCATTGCCGAACGCTTGATAATCTTCTGCAGCATCTCCGGTCCGTAGTATTCCAGGTGGAGGTTTATGCCGAAGCGTGCGCGGAGCGGAGCCGTGAGCAGTCCGCTGCGCGTTGTGGCACCCACGAGTGTGAACGGGTTGAGGTCAATCTGTATAGAGCGTGCCGACGGACCCTTGTCGATCATGATGTCGATGCGGTAGTCCTCCATCGCCGAGTAGAGATACTCCTCCACGACGGGCGACAGACGGTGGATCTCGTCGATGAAGAGCACGTCGCGCGGCTCCAGCGAGGTGAGTATGCCGGCGAGGTCGCCCGGTTTGTCGAGCACCGGTCCGCTCGTAATCTTGAAGCCCACGCCCAGTTCGTTGGCTATGATGTTGCTAAGCGTTGTCTTGCCCAGTCCTGGGGGACCGTGCAGCAGCGTATGGTCGAGCGGTTCGCCGCGGTACTTCGCCGCCTCTACGAACACTTCGAGGTTCTCCACCACCTTCTGCTGTCCGCTGAAATCGCCGAATCGCAGCGGTCGCAGGGCGTTCTCAAAGTCCTTCTCGCCCTTGCGCCCCTGCTCCTGACGTATGTCGAAATCTTCTTCCATGTTTGTTTTGTTTGTCTTTTTGGAAAGGAGAGGACAGCAACCGCCAGATTACTGGCAGTTGTCCAACTCGTTTCTTTTCATTATTAAAGGGTAGCGTTCAGGATGTTTCAGACTTTCAATTTCCAAATCTACATCCAGATTAGGCCATTCTATGGCGTTGCGTCCGCACATTTGAACGTTGAGCGCATCCGAAATACTTGCATTGCGCATCCACGGAATGCGGTTGTAGGAAAGGAAGTAGTCCTGCCCTAACACGGAAATCATCAAACCCTTGTCGTTAATCATCAAGACGCTTACCGACATGTCTTGTGAACTTGACTTTAAAGTAGTCTCCATATTCTGTAAGTATTTTTTCGATAAAACTAAGTTCTTTGTTGTTGAAGCCATAATTCTCAGCAAGTTCCATATTAGGTTCAAGCCAATATTTAGCTTCTTTCTCTGCCTTGATTATGTGGATGTGTATTCTTGCTTCCTCGTTGGAGAAAATCTTGAATACGAATCCGTTCTGTTCCTTGAACTTTGGACTCATAGTTGTTCAAATAATATATTCTTTAGGCAAAGTTAGTGCAAATCGCAGACAATACAAAACAAGCTGGCTTGTTTTTATTGTTGAGATGCAGCCTAATTTAGGCAAAGTTAGTGTATTTTTGGCAGAAAAAACGCCATACACTTGGATAAAACAAACGAAACAACTAAATTTGTAGTCAATAGGCACTTACAGATTGTGAAAGTGCCGTCCACGACTAACCATTAAAACCAGAAAGAAAATATGCTCGTAAAGACTTATTCCGCAGCCGTCAATGGCCTCGACGTAACCACCGTAACCGTTGAAGTGAATATCGTGCCCGGCGTGATGTATCGCATGACCGGACTCGGCGACACCGCTGTGCGCGAAGGACGCGACCGCATTGCGTCGGCGTTGCAGGTGAACGGATATAAGTTTCCGCACGCAGATATCACCATCAACCTCGCTCCTGCCGACCTGCGAAAGGAGGGCAGTTCGTTCGACCTGCCACTGGCTATGGCTATACTCACCGCGAGCGGAGCCGTGACAGCCGACACTATCGGCGACTATATGCTCGTGGGCGAGCTGAGCTTAGACGGCACGCTGCAGCCCGTGAAAGGAGCTCTGCCCATAGCCATACGGGCAAGAGCTGAGAAGTTCAAAGGACTGATTGTGCCGAAGCAGAACGAGCGTGAGGCAGCGGTGGTGAACAATCTGGAGGTGTACGGCATGGAGAGCATCACAGATGTCATCAATTTGCTCACCGGAAGAGAGATATACGAGCCGACACACGTCGACACACGCCGCGAGTTCTACGAGCAGCAGAGCCGCTTCGACCTCGACTTCGCAGACGTGCGCGGTCAGGAGAGCGTGAAGCGTGCGTTGGAAGTGGCAGCAGCAGGCGGACACAACCTTATCATGGTAGGTCCTCCAGGTTCGGGCAAGTCGATGATGGCGAAGCGTCTGCCCTCTATTTTGCCGCCGCTATCGCTCTCGGAGAGTCTGGAGACGACGCAGATACACAGCGTAGCCGGAAAGCTGAAGCGCGGCACATCGCTCATCTCGCAACGCCCGTTTCGCTCGCCCCATCACACCATATCGGAAGTGGCACTCGTAGGTGGCGGCATCAATCCGCAGCCTGGCGAGATATCGCTGGCACATAACGGTGTCTTGTTCGCCGACGAGCTGCCCGAATTCAACAAGCAGACCCTCGAAGTGCTGCGCCAGCCGCTCGAAGACCATAAGATAACCATCTCGCGCTCGAAGTACACCGTGGAGTTCCCCTGCTCGTTCATGTTCATCGCCTCGATGAACCCCTGCCCCTGCGGCTATTACAACGACCCGACGCACAAATGCTGCTGCACGCCCGGACAGATACAACGCTACATGAGCAAGATATCCGGTCCGCTGCTCGACCGCATCGACATACAATGCGAGATAACGCCCGTGCCATTCAAGGACATCTCGAAGGTGCAGCCCGGTGAACCGAGTGCTGCCATCCGTGAGCGTGTCATCAAGGCACGCGACATACAGACCGCCCGCTACAAAGACTTCAAAGGCATACACTGCAATGCGCAGATGACCGAGCGCATGATTCACCAATTCGCCGAGCCCGACGAAGCCTCCATCAATATCCTGCGCACCGCCATGGAGAAGTTCTCGCTCTCCGCTCGTGCCTACAACCGCATACTGAAAGTGGCGCGCACCATCGCCGACCTCGACGGCTCAGAGCGCGTGCAGGTGCAACACATAAGCGAGACCATCGGCTACCGCAACCTCGACCGTGGCGACTGGGCAGAGCGCAGAATGTATTAGGAAACATGTAAAAATCTATGGAATGAAAACAATAAAGAGAATAGCATGGCGCACCCTCCACAGGGTTTGTCGGGTGCGCCGATGTTCTCCTCGTCTTCCGCCATCAGTATCTTCTTCATAATAAAGTGTCGTTTTTATGCTTCTTGTGTGATTATGCCTTGTTTTGTGGCATACCTATCTGTCTCACGCGGTTCTCAAAGTCAGCTCGGTCGCACACGGCCCCGTTCTTGACGTTGGCTCGGTAGTTGTATATGGTGTTGACGCTGTAATGCAGAAATTCCGCTATCTTGCTGCTGTCTGTAATGCCGAGACGTATGAGTGCGAATATACGTATGGCAGTATTGAGCGATTTGTTGTCGGGAGGCAATATATGGCTTTCGGGGTTGAGCAGTGCATTAAAGTCGTCCACAAATGTCGGGAACAGTTGGAGGAAAGCGGTGTCAAAGGTGGCGTACAACTCATCCGTCTCTTTGCTTGTGAATTCTGCGGAGCGTGTCAGTTCAGCCAGTTCGGTGTACTGCCTGTTCTTGACGCGTTTTATGACCTTCTTACGGATGTCTTCCAGCTTGTCAATGTAGACGGAGCACAGTCTGAGGAAACGTCCCACATACATGTCCTTCACGCTGTTAGCTTCGGAGAGTTGAGAATTGAGAATGGTGAGCTGCGAGTTGAGCGAAGATAGCTGTGAGTTGAGCGAAGATAGCTGTGAATTGGAATCCTGCAACTGCGCGTTCGACTTTGCCAGCTGGTCACGTGTCATTGCGAGCTGGTTGCGTTTCCGATAGACGTATGCAAGGGCGGCGAGAAGCATCAATGAAAGGATGCTTATGGCTATGATGGTGAAGCGCAGCGAACGGCCAGACCTTTCCTCATTCGCCTTATATTCCTTTGCTATGCGCGAAAGCAATGGTGAGATGTGGGACAGTCGCTGGCGCGAACCGAACCGGTCGGCACAGTCAGAGGTGAAACAGATGTAACGGTATGAACGGTCTACGTCGCCGTTTGTCATCAGAAGGTTTGCCATCTCCCACATAGATCCTTGGTCCATTACAGCGTTTCTTATGTCCGACAATACTGATTCGCCGAGCCAGTACATCATCTGTATGGAGTCGCCCAATGCCTTATAGTCAAGATAACGATAGAAGGATATGAGGGCATATTCCGCGGAACCTGACTTTACGTTATGCAGCCATTCGTTGTTGATGGCGAGTGCCTGACGGAAGTCTTTTCTGCCTTGTGCCGAGATCTCGCGGCATTGATTGTAGTATTTATGACCGACGGGCAGATTCTTCTGTGCCAATAAGAAGTAGTTGGCGGAAGCCTCCGCGTATTGTCTGCGCATATTCTCAAACTTGCCGTAGTAAGCCAGTTCGCCTGAGATATGACCGTAGGCGTAATAGTAGAGTCCGAGGTTGATGCCGTGCAGCTTATCTGGATTGATGTTTTTCAGAATGGCTTCTGATTCTACGTACATTCCGGCGTTGGAGCAGCACAGCGCAGTAAGCGACAGGCAACCTCCTGCTTTCGAGTCATCACCCATCTGTAGGGCTATATCAGAGCATCGCTCCAGGTAATAAATGGCAGAATCGTTGACGAAAGGAAGGTATTCGGCATAGAGCTGATATGTCAGTTCATACTTGGCAGATAAGGTTTCTGCCTGTTCTGCCCGGCTTTTGAGATATGCAATGCGTTCCTTCTTCTTCTGCACGTACTGGTCGGAAGCTGATATGGCTTCATCTATGCAATGCAGGATGGAGTCAATTGAGGCGGCTGTGGGATGTACGGCAGACACGGCTGTGGACATGCCGAGCCATAGCAAGACGACTGCCATGGCTATGCGGGGTCGTAATATGCGTTTTAGTGTAATGCGGTAAGGCTTTGATGGTTTCATGCGTTCTTGGATTTAAGAACGTAAAATTACAAAAATAAAAAGACATAGCTTTGATTTTTGCAATAAAAAAGCTCCGAAACCATTAAGATTTCGGAGCTTTCATAAAGAATTGTTTTTTTATTCCACGGTAAGTTTTGCCATCTTTACGTCGCGGCT
>DAVZJL010000040.1:10133-22333 GCA_052272805.1 Prevotella sp.
ATAAAGAATTGTTTTTTTATTCCACGGTAAGTTTTGCCATCTTTACGTCGCGGCTGTTGGAACCTACCATTATGGTGAATTCGCCTGGTTCCACCACCTGCTTTAGTTCAGAGTTGTAGAATTCAAGTTGCTTACGTGTGATATCGAAGGTCACGGTCTTGGCTTCGCCGCTCTTCAGATGGATGCGCTGAAAACCTTTCAGTTCCTTGACGGGACGGGCAATGCTTGCACTGACATCGTGAATGTAAAGCTGAACAATCTCGTCACCGTCGCGCTCCCCAGTGTTCTTGACGGTAAGCGAAGCCTTAACAGTGCCGTCTGCGTTCATTGAGGGAGCGCTGAGGGTAAGGTCGCCATACTCGTATGTGGTGTAAGACAGTCCGTATCCGAAGGGATAGAGAGCGTCGTTACGCACGTCCAGGTAATTGCTCTGGAACTTGAAGAAGCGGTCTGTGCCTTCAGGAACGGGACGTCCGGTGTTCAGGTGGTTGTAATAGAGAGGCAGTTGGCCCACGTTCTGTGGGAAACTGTTGACCGTCTTGCCCGTCGGAACCTTGTCGCCGAAGAGCACATCACAGACAGCATCACCCGTCTCAGAACCTGCAAACCATACGTTCATAATGGCATTCACGTTCTCTGACTCCCATTTCAGGACGGTTGCCCTGCCTGAGAAGTTGAGCAGCACAACCGGTTTGCCCGTCTTTACCAGTTCTTTCAGGAGCATCATCTGTGCGTCAGGCAGTTCCAAGTTGGTGCGAGAGGCGCACTCGCCACTCATTTCTGCCATCTCGCCGAGACATGCCACCACTACGTCTGCCTTACGTGCCACGTCAAGAGCCTCCTGCATCATACGCTGTTGGTTGCCACGTTCGATAGGTCGACCATGCTCTATCTCTTTCTGCTGTTTCTCGTCCAGATAGATATTGGAACCTTGGGCGTAGAGAACGGTGGCTTTGCCGTCAAGATAACGGGTCATCGCCTCGCGCAGAGTGGAGTATTTCTCGGGCTTGTCTCCGGTTGACCATGAGCCGGGAAGATTGTTACGGGTGTCGGCAAGCGGACCTACGAGAGCCACGGTGCCCTGCTTCTTGAGCGGCAACAGGCTGTTCTGATTCTTCAGAAGGACGAATGTCTCGGCAGCCATGTCGCGCGCCACGTTTCGGTTGGCTTCGGTGTAAAGCTCTGTCTTCTCACGCTTGGTGTCGCAGAAGCGGTAGGGGTCGGCAAAGAGACCGAGTTTGTATTTCGCCTCAAGCACACGGCGGCAAGCCTGGTCGATGTCGCTTATCTTCACTATGCCCTTCTCAAGGCAGGTCTTAAGGTTACTGATGAATGCTTCCGAACACATGTCCATATCGGTGCCGGCTTTCAGAGCCTGTGCTGTGTTGGAGAACGGATTGCCTACGCCGTGCATCATAATCTCATTGATTGACCCATAGTCGGTGACTACGAATCCATCGAACTTCCATTCCTTGCGCAGAACATCGTCAATAAGCCACTTGTTGGCTGTGGCAGGAACGCCGTCAACGATGTTGAACGAGGTCATGAACGAACCGGCTCCAGCCTCGGCAGCTGCCTTGTAAGGAGCAAAATACTGATTATACATGCGTACATGGCTCATGTCCACGGTGTTGTAGTCGCGTCCAGATTCGGAGGCTCCGTACAGTGCGTAGTGCTTGACGCAAGCCATTGCGTTATGGTCTGAGTAGTTGCCCTGATAGCCACGAATCATGGCGGCACCAACTTGCGAGGTGAGATAAGGGTCTTCGCCTGCACCTTCAGCCACTCGTCCCCAGCGCGGATCGACGGCTACGTCCACCATAGGACTGTACACCCAGTTGATGCCCGAGGCTGTGGCTTCGGCTGCTGCCACCTGAGCAGCACGCTCAATCATCGCCAAATCCCATGAGCAGGCTTGAGCCAACGGCAATGGGAATACGGTCTGATAGCCATGAATGACATCCTGTCCGAAGATAAGAGGGATGCCGAGGCGTGTCTTCTTGACGGCTATCTCCTGCAGATTCTTTATCTTCTCTACGCCTTTGACGTTAAGGATGGCACCCAGCTCGCCTGCTCCAACCTTTTCTGCAAGCGGCGAATTCATTACGGCACCCGTGGTAAGGTCGCCTCCGGGGAGCAGATTCAGCTGTCCAATCTTCTCCTCCAGAGTCATCTTCTGCATCAGTTCGGTAACGAACTCATTCATAGGAGGCAGCTGTTTCTTCTTTCCTGCAAAGAGGGTTGCAGGAGAGAAGAGAAACAGGGCTGCCAATGCAATATTTGTTTTCTTCATTCGTACGGTTTGTTTTTTATTTCTTTTGGAACACTCTCACGTAGTCAACCTCCATTGTGGCGGGAAGGCAAGTTTCGTCCAAGCCTTGCTGTCCACCCCAAGCACCACCCCAAGCGAGATTGAGGATGGGGTAGAAGGCTGCGTCAAACGGCCATGCGTCCTTGCCGGTTCCGTCGTTATTGTAGGTAAGGAGTTTCTCGCCGTCAACGTAGAACGTCATGTAGTCTTTGGTCCATTCCATAGCATACTTGTGGAATTCGCTTTGTGCGGTGGAAACGTTCTTGCTTGCAGACTCGATGGCAGAACCGCCGTTGTTGTATTTGTTGCAATGGATGGTTGACACGACGACATTGGCGTTATAGCCAACTTCCTCCATAATGTCTATCTCGCCGTCGCCGGGCCATGACTTGAAGTTGACGGGCATCATCCAGAAAGCGGGCCATGTGCCCTTGCCCTTAGGCAGCTTGATGCTTGCTTCGATGTAGCCATACTGCCAGCCAGTAGTCTGACGGGCATAGAGTCGGGCACTCTTGATGGTGCCCCCGTCATTGATGAGATTTATCTTAAGTGTACCGTTGCTCACCTGCGCCACCTTGTCGTCCTGCACATAGTTCTGCAGTTCGTTGTTCACCCATCCTGCTGGCTTCACCTCCCACGTCCAGTCACTGCCTACCTTCGAGCCGCTGAACTCATCGTTCCATACCAGTTCGTAGCCGTTCAACGGACACTTGATGTCTTCTTGCTGTCCTGCAGACTGCACAACGCTGATGCTGTCGCGTGATCCACCAGACCAAACTACCACCTTGCCGGTGCGTTCAGCCCCCGTGTTTGGTTCGGCTGTGATGGTGAGTGTGGCTGTCTTGCTTACGCTGTTGGTTGGTGAAACGGCGAGCCAAGCGTCGTTGGTGTATGCAGAAAACTCATGGTCGCTTGATACTTCAACGCTGATAGAGCCTCCGTTATTGCCTATCGACAGCGTTTTTTGTGCTATCGTGATGTTCTGTTGCGGAGCGTATGATATGTCGGTCTCGTTGCTGCACGCCATCATACAGATGGCGGCAGCGAAGAGAGAAGTCAGAATCATAGTATTCTTCATAAATGTTGAGTTTTTTATTTAGCAGTCTTCTGCAATATAATATTGTATATGTCAATCTTCTCATCGGCAGGACAACCACCGAAGTCGAATACAAGTTTAAGGGCATCTGCCTTGCCTTGCGCCATCTTGACAGCAGGAATCTTCACCTGATATTCGGTGCCGGCTTTGAGGTCGTAGCGGTTGGCGAAGAAGAAGTTGTCGTCGCTGGAGGTGTCGGTGAGCTTGACTGTCACGCCATTGATGTCCTTCTTGGCGAGGAACTTGCAAGAGAAGTCGTACTCGGTGTCTGCCTCAGCAGGGATGCCGGTCACAATATGTACCTGAGCCTGCCACTGATCGCTTGTTGCCTCAGGCAGAACCACAGTGTACTTGCCGTTGTCGACAGAGAATTCGGGATCGGCAATCTGGTTCCATCCCGGAGCATAGAAGAATGTGGTGGTGAATCCTTCGTTGCCCTTGTCGTCTACGTATGTTTTCCACAGGTTCGACTCGCTGTCGTACGTGTACACTGTCTTGTCTTCATCCTCAGCCGGTGCTTCCACGCCGTCGCAGCCATGCTCCTGAAGGTCGATGTCGCGTACGGTTATCTTTGTGTTCTCTGCATTTCCACCAAAGTCGAACACGAGATTAATCTTGTCCATATCTATGCCAGCCATATTGCTCTTATAGAATATGTATTCCTGACCGGCCTTGAGCTGTATGTTCTCCACGAAGTAGTAAGTATTGTCGTCGCCTTCCTTGGTAAGCTTGACAGTAACGTTGTTGTGATCGGTGGAAGAGAGCAGCTTGGCAGAGAAGTCGTACGAATTGTCTGCGTTGGTAGCCATATCAGTGTGGAAGTGCACCTGTGCCTGCCACTGGTCTGTAGTGGCGGTGGGCAGCTCTATGACATACTTGTTGCCGTCGGCAGTAACCGTAGGATCAGCTATCTGCGCCCAACCCGGAGCATAGAAGAACGTATTGCTGTACTGGCATGACTTCCATAGGTTGCAGTCGCTTGCAGCGTTGAAGCCCTGGAATCCTTCGTCGGCATTGGTCAGAATGTAATGCCAAGCTATTTCGCCGTTGTCCCAGACAAGCGTCATTGTGCTGCCTACAAGACTCTCGATGCGCAGTTTCAGCTCGCCGTTGAATGCGCCGTCTGCTGGAATGTAAGGGAAGTAAGTGCCGGCAGGCATTGTCATATAGATGTCCTCGCCCTCTGTAGAGAGCTTGAACGAACTCTTCTTCTTGCCGTCAACATTAACCATAAAATCTTCTGACTGCGGTCCGCCGAGAACGCTACAATCTTTATTGACGTATACTGTTCCACCTTCGCCTGGATCGTATGTATATGAATAGTCGGTGCCGAAGCTGATGCGGTCATCATAAACGCCGAAATCAGCCTTGTCGTTAGGCTTTGCTGACCACCATTCTGTGCCGTCCGTACCTGAAGGACCGCAGCCCATGTGGGCTGCTTCAGTAGAAGCAATGCGCCATTCCTTGCCGCAAAGCATGGCAAGCAGCTCGTCGTAGTTGGTGAGCGAGTTAGCAATGTGGAATGTGGTCTCGCCCATGCCCTGCGACAGACCATTATGGTTGCCCACGCGATAATATATCTTATAGTCGCCGGCATTGCTCCATATCTTCTGCAGAGGGTTGAGAGTGGAGTATACAGGATTCTTTGTTATTTCCTTGCCGTCCACCGGAATGTACCACATCGGATAGATGCCATTGCCTTCAATATTGAAGGTTACGGTGTTGGTGGCTTCGTCTACGGTTGCTGTCACTTTAGCGTTTTCGGCTACTGGCAGACCAGCTTCCGACACACCGTCGAAATCCTCGGGGCTGCAAGCCGCCAAGGAAAGGGCAGCAAGAGCCAGAGTGTATATCTTGTTGAGTTTCATAGTCTCGTTGTTTTTTTTAGATTTTAATAATTGTTCTGCTTCAGAGTTCCGTGTGATGCGTCAATCTCGCTCAGCGGTATTGGCAGATACTTCTTGCTCTCGCTCCATGTGTTTGTGCGGTAGCCGTAAGCGTCAGGAGTAAGTGTAGAGGCTGCCTTGCCGGTGCGTACAAGATCCCAATAACGCTTGCCTTCGCCTACGAACTCAAGATGACGCTCGTCGATGATGTTGTCGATGGTGGCGGCACGGTTGTCGGTCAGTCCTGCACGGTGATGAACACGATTGAGATAATCCTGTGCCTTGGTCTGGTCACCGTTGGTACGTACGAGCAGTTCGGCGGCATTGAGCAGTGTCTCGGCAAAGCGATAGATGCGCAGGTTGTTGTTGAAGTTGAGGTCGCCGTCAGCCTTCTGGTCCTTGTTGTTCTCCGTGTAAGGCAGATACTTCTTCAGCCACAGTCCGGTGTCCTGATAACGCTTCGTGTAAGAAGCCTTGCGGGCATCATATACTGTTGCGTCGCGACGGCTGTCGCCTTCGGCAAACATATTGTAAGTCTCCTCGCGAACTGGCTCGAATCCCCATCCGTTGTCCACTCCGTCCGCTGTCACACCACCAGCCGGACCGATAAGACGCGGATAGATGGTTCCGCCTGCATTGACCACGCCGCCGCCCCATGCACGCACAGCATTGTCGTCCTTATAGCAAATCTCGAAGATGCTCTCTTTTGTCCATTCGCCGCTTTCGAGGAAGATGCCTGCATAGTCAGGGTTGAGGTCGTAGTTGTCGGTGTCGCCGATGATCTGCTGCATGAACGAGAGAGCTTTCTGATAACGCGTCTCATCGTTCTGATACATCACCATTTCGGCGTAAATCATGTATGCAGCAGCCTGACTCATGCGTCCGATGTTGTCGTCATCCCATTTCATAGGCAGGGCGTTGAGGCTGATGGCATACTCAAGGTCGCTGACGACCGTCTCGTAAACCTCATCAGCCTGCTTCTGCTCGGCGATGTATGGAGCCTTGAGGTTCTCCATATAGAAAGGTATGTTGCCATAGAACTTCCACAGCTGCATATAGTAGAACGCCCTTAACGTGCGTGCTTCAGCCGAGAACGTGTTGTATTGTGCGTCAGTGAGGCTCTGCTTTGAGTTGTCTATGTAGCGGAGCACGTCATTGGCACTGCGCACTCCCTTGAAGCTCTGATCCCAGATGCCGGTAAGAGCGTCGGAAGAATTCTGTGATGACTCGAAATTGAACATCTTGTGCAGGTGCTGGTTGTCGCTGATACCCGAACCGCCTGGCCACACATCATCGCCCATAACGTCAGAGCAGAGTGTGAGCGGAGCATACTGACTGTTGTTCCAGTCGTACTGGCGCATAGGATTGTATGTGGCAGCCATAGCCTCGATGATATGGTCGTATGAGCTGAAGTATTCGTCGACGGTGGCCTTGTCGGGAGGTGTGACCTCAAGGAAACTATCCGAGCAGCTTGTAAGTGCGAGCGGCGTAGCGAGTGCTGCGACGATTATATATTTGTTTATTGATTTCATAACGGTTTCTGTTTTTTTAGATTTAACGTATTTGCGCACATCTTTATTCTTCTTAGAATCCGACGTTCACGCCTACAGTGAACGTGCGGCTCTGCGGATAGACACCATAGTCAACTCCAAGTGAGGTGCCGCCTGATGAAATCTCAGGGTCATATCCCGCATACTTGGTGAAGGTAAGGAGATTCTCTGCAGCTACGTACACGCGGAGATTGTTGACGTAGAAGCGCTGTGTGATGTTCTTCGGCAGCGTGTAGCCGAGCTGTATGTTCTTGAGTCGCATGTACGAACCGTCCGTGATGTATAGGTCTGAACTCTGCCAGTTGGTGCCGTCGCCTACAATGAAGCGTGGATACTTGTTGCTTGTGTCAGGACCTGTCCAGCGATTGAGCATGTATGACGGCAGGTTGGCAGGACGAACGTCGGTGCGTCGTGTGGCGTCATAGATGTCGTTGCCGATGGTTCCCTGAATCATAAACATGAAATCGAATCCCTTATATTCCGCTCCAAAGGTGAATCCGTACGTCCAGTCCGGCATTCCCTTGCCTATCTTTGTGCGGTCAGCGGCATCAATGGTTCCGTTCTTGTCTACGTCCACGAAGCGCACATCGCCAGGCTTGGCGTTAGGTTGCAGCATTTCGCCCTTGTCGTTGACGTATGCCCTTACCTCGTCCATAGTCTGAAAGATACCGTTGGTCTTATATCCGTAGAAGTATGGGAACGGTTCACCGTTGGTGGCACGTGTGATGGTTCCGGTGTTCTGCATATTGTCAAGTTCGAGGTATCCTGATGTGTTGCCGAGATTGGTCAGTGTGTTCTTCAGATAAGAAGCGTTGCCCTTGACGTGGAACTTGGCTTTGCCGACGTGCCACTTATATCCGATTTCCATTTCCACGCCCTTGTTCTCCATGTCGCCGACATTGCCGAGCGGCGCTTCAGAACCTACATAGTTAGGGATGGGCATAGATATGATCATGCCGCTGGTCTTCTTCTTGAACCAGTCTGCAGAGAATGTGAGGGCATTGTCGAAGAATCCGAGGTCAAGTCCGAGGTCTGTCTGAATGCTCTCCTCCCACTTCAGGTCTGGATTGGAAAGCGCTCCAGCCTGAACGCCGTTCACTACGTTCTCGCCGCGTCCCCATACTGTATTATAAGGTGAGGCTGTCCATGCTGCGTATGTGAAGTCGCCGATGTTGTCGTTACCGTTCTTACCCCAGCTTCCGCGCACCTTCAATGCGGAAAGCCACTTGGGAGCCTTGAAGTAAGGCTCGTTAATGACGTTCCATCCGAGCGAGAATGAGGGGAATGTGGCGTAACGGTTATTGGCACCGAAGCGTGACGAACCGTCGCGACGTACCGTCACCTGAGCCATATAGCGCTCGCCGTAGTTATAGCTTGCGCGGAAGAAGTAAGAGCTGAGCGTGTGCTTATAGGCAGGACCACCGCTTGCCGACATCTCGCCACGGCTTTGGTCGGCGTTGGTATTGTTCATGTACGGCTTGTTGATGTCCTTCAGATTCTGCAGCGAACCGTAGAGATTCATGCCCGTATTCTGCATGGCGCTCTGTCCGAGCACGGCGTTAACGGAGTGCTTTCCGAACTGGCGGTCCCATGTTACCACATTCTCTATCTGCCATACCGTGCCGCGATTGCTCGACTGATGAGCGTTGGTGATGGTGGCGCGGTTGTTGCCAGAGAGATAATAGAGCGGTGTATATCCGTCTGCGCCCCAGAACGAAAGGTCGGCACCATAGCTGATACGGTATTTCAGTCCGTAGCCGATGTTGAGGTCGCCGAAGAAGTTAGCCACGAACTTATGGCTCCAGTTCTTGTCGCCGGGCAATGACAGCATGGCGAGCGGGTTGTTCATTTCCTGATAAGAGCTGCCCGGTATGGTGTACATGCGTCCCTGCTTGTCGTAGAGCATATACTGCTTGCCGTAGAGAGCTGCCTGTGCGTCTGCCTCCGCTCCGCTGACAGTGGGGGAGAGGATGGGCGAGAGATAAAGGGCAGAGCCGAGTGGCGAGCCCCACTGCGAGTTGGCATCGATGGACTTGCTTTTGACGCGGGCGTAAGAAAGATTGACACCTACGGTGAGCTTGTTGAACAGCGAGCGTTCCTTCTGGTTGTCGAAAACGGTGTACGTGGTATTGCTGCGCATTGTCAGACGACGATAGTTGGAACGGTCATAATTGCCACCGACGATACCGTCCTGGTGGAAATATCCCAAAGAGAGGTAATAGTTGACGCGGTCTGATGCGCCGCTAAGGTTGACCTCATGGCTTGTCACGCCTGCATTGTCGTTGAATATCTCGTCCTGCCAGTCGGTTCCCTTGCCGAAGCTGTAAGGGTCGCTGTAGATGGGGGCCTGTCCTGCGTTCACCAGACCTTCGTTCATCATCACCGCATACTCAGTGGCGTTAAGCACGTCGCGATGTTTCCACGGGTTCTGCCATCCGTAAGAGAAGTTATAGTTGACGCGCATCTTGCCCTTCTCGCCTCCCTTTGTGGTGACGAGGATAACGCCGTTGGCGGCACGCGTACCGTAGATGGCGCCCGAAGCAGCGTCCTTGAGCACCTCGATGGACTGGATGTCGCTAGGGTTAAGATAGTCGATGCCGCCTTCGATGGGCATTCCGTCCACGATGTAGAGCGGATTTGAGTCGTTGATGGTGCCGATACCGCGGATGCGCACCTGCGAAGCAGCGCCCGGCTGACCGGAAGCCGACGTCACCGTTACGCCTGACGCCAGACCTTTAAGGGCATTGTCCACACGTACGGGGGCTGTGCCAGCCAAGTCGTCGGCGCTTACCTTTGCGATGGAAGCCGTCACGACGCTCTTCTTCTGCACACCGTAACCTACTACCACGACGTCGTTAAGCGTCTGACGGTCTTCGTTGAGCGTGAGTTGCATGTTGTCGGCAGCCTTTGTCTCCAGCGGGCTGAATCCGATGTAATTGATGACAAGTGTCTGTCCGGGAGCTGCTGAAATGGAGAAACGGCCGTCTATGTCGGTTATGGCATTTTCTTTCGAGCCTTTCACATTAACTGTTGCTCCGATGATAGGTTCGCCGTTGGCGTCCACCACCGTTCCTGCGAACTTATGGTTCTGGGCATAGAGCGATGAGGACAGCGTCATAGCGATGGCTGTAAGTAATAACTTGGATTTGCTCATAAACTTAGATTTTTATATATTTTATTAGGTTTTTTATTCTTGCGGTTAGCGCTTTTATTTGAGTGTGAAGCGTGTCTTCAGCGTGATATTGTCCGAGGCGTTGCCTACGAGAGCCTCAAATAAGCCGTTCTCCGACTTCCATGAGCTTGACGTTTCGTCGTAGAAGGAGAGGGCTGTATTGTTTATGGTGATGTTCACGTCCTGCTGTTCACCGGGATTGAGCCATACCTTCTTGAATCCTTTAAGCTCCTTTACAGGACGGTCTACCGATGCTTTCACGTCCTTTACGTAGAGCTGTACGGTCTCTGCGCCACGCTTCGTGCCGGTGTTCTTTACGGTTACGGTGAATGTCAGCTTACCGTCGCGCGTCATCTCTTTGGCTGACTGGCGCAGATTGCTGATGCTGAACGAGGTGTAACTCAGTCCGTGTCCGAAAGCAAATGTCGGCTTGATGCGGTTTTTCTCCGTCCATCTGTAACCCACGTATATGCCTTCCTTATATTCCTCGTCTATTATCTTGTCAAAACCAGCAGCCTTGTCGTCTGTCTCGCGCCACGTGCCAGGATAGGTTTTCAGTGCGTGTGCGCCACAGTCGTTGAGGCTTCCGTACCATGTGAAGGGCAGCTTGCCGCTCGGATTGGCATCGCCCGTCAGCACATCGGCGATGGCGTTGCCAGCCTCTGAGCCTATAAACCAGCCCTGCACGATGGCCTGCACTTTGTCTTTCCAAGGCATTGCCACGGCGTTGCCTGACACGTTGACGTAGATAAGGCGCTCCGTTACCTTTGCGAGTGCCTCGATTAGGCGGTTCTGTTCGTACGGCAGTTCATACTGCTTGCGGTCGTGTCCTTCGCAGTCCTGATAGTCCGACTTGTTAAGTCCGCCCACCATAATGACATAATCGGTGTTCTTTGCCTTCTCCACAGCTTCGGCAATGAGCTGGTCAGCGGTGCGGTTGTCCTTCAGATTCTGACCTGTCTCCACTCCATTATATTCGCCCGTCACGTCACCCACATAGCCTCGGGCATAATCAATCTCTGCCGAACCTCCGAGTTTGGCTCTCAGTCCGTCGAGTGGAAGTGTTTCACGCTGCACCTTCAATGACGATGAACCACCGCCGACAGTCATCATCTTGATGGCGTTTTCGCCCACTACGAGTATGCGCTTCGCCTTGTTGCGGTCGATGGGCAGCACGTTGTTGTGGTTCTGAAGCAGCACGATGCCCTCGTCGGCTATCTGACGGGCTGCTTCGTAGTGCGATTCAGAACAGAAGAAGCCGTGAGGACGCTGTCTGTTCATCGTCGTACGGAAGAAGAGGCGCAGCACGCGGCGCACCTTGTCGTCAAGTTCTCGTGTGGTGTACTTGTCGCTCTTGATACCTTTAAGATATGGTGTGGCAAGATAATAGTTCTCGTAAGCGTTGCTTGTGCCTACAGACAGACCGTTGGTCCATGAGCCGAACTCCATGTCCAGTCCGTTCTTCACAGCCTGATCAGTGTCGTGACATCCGCCCCAGTCGCTCACCACCACGCCGTCAAACGCCCAATCGCCCTTCAGAATGCGGTTTAGCGTATGCTGGTTGTGGCAGTTATGCTCGTTCTTGTAGAGGTTGTATGCGCCCATAATCGCCCAAGCCTTTCCTTGTTCTACGGCAGCCTTGAATGCCGGCAGATAAATCTCATGCAGAGCGCGGTCGCTGACGATGACGTTCACCTGATTACGATATTCCTCGTCATTGTTCAGACAGTAATGCTTGACGCATGCCGAAACTCCCATCGACTGCAGACCCTGTATGTAAGGCACCACCATCGTGGAAGCCAGATAAGGGTCTTCGCCCATATACTCGAAGTTGCGTCCACCGAGCGGAGTGCGATAGATGTTGACGCCCGGTCCGAGAATCATGTCCTTGCCGCGATAGAGAGCTTCCTCGCCGAGACTCTTGCCATAGAGCATAGCAAGGTCAGGATTCCATGTGGCGGCAAGGCATGTCAGCGCAGGAAACGCCACGCATGAGTCGTTGGTCTGTCCCGCCTGCTCCCATTCGTCCCACAGTACGTCGGGGCGTACACCGTGAGGACCATCGTCAGTCCAGAAATCAGGAAATCCCAAACGCGGTATTCCGGCAGACGAGAATTTGCTCTGTGCATGGATGACGCGTATCTTTTCCTGAAGAGTCATACGTGATAGAGCATCGTCGATGCGT
>DAVZJL010000041.1:0-21295 GCA_052272805.1 Prevotella sp.
ACAATTGTCACTACCCCCTCAAAGTAGCGCGTCTACCAATTCCGCCACCTCTCCGTGTAATATGTATCTTTTATGTAGTGCCCAGAACAGGACTCGAACCTGCACGTCGTTAAACACACGCACCTGAAACGTGCGCGTCTACCAATTCCGCCACCTGGGCTACTCGCGCTTTGGAAAGTATGTTTCCTAAGTTTGAGCGGCAAACGGGACTTGAACCCGCGACCCCAACCTTGGCAAGGTTGTGCTCTACCAACTGAGCTATTGCCGCATTGGAAATGCTTGCAAAAGAAGCATTTCTGATTTGCGGTTGCAAAGGTAGCACTTTTTTCTTAACCACCAAAACTTTTCAATAAAAAAAGCAGTAAAAATGCGTTTTTTTTAGTTGAAAAGTGCGTTTTGTTATTAGTCCATACGCTCTATATAGTCTTTTGGACTGTATTCGCGTAGTATTTCGAGTTCGTTTGTATTCTCACGAACCATTGCCAAAGTGGGGTGTGAGATGCCGTTGAACATGGTTGTTTTAACGGTTGTGTAGTGATTCATGTCCTCGAAAACGATATTTTCACCAATTTGCAGCTCGTGGTCGAACTGCCATGCCGACATAAAATCGCCCGACAGACAACTATTCGCTCCTAATCTATATATATAAGGTGTAGAGTAGTCGATATCTTCTTCTATAGTTTGGGCTCCTCTCACGGCAGGGTGATAGGGCATTTCGAGACAATCGGGCATGTGGCACGAGAAGCTTACGTTAAGTATAGCGGTCTTTATGCCCTTGTCTTCTACCACGTCTACGACTTGAGCCACCAATGGACCCGTCTGCCAGCCGAACGCACTGCCTGGTTCCATAATCACCTTCAGCCACGGATAACGGCTATGGAAGTCGCGGAGTGTGTTCACGAGCAGTTCGATGTCGTAGTCCTTGCGTGTCATCAGATGACCGCCACCGAAGTTTATCCACTTTATCTGCTTGAACCATCCAGCGAATTTCTCCTCGATATGTGCGAGTGTGCGCACGAATACGTCCGAACCATTTTCGCAATGGCAGTGGCAGTGGAACCCATCTATCTCCTCGGGCAGTTGCTCCGGCAACTTGTCGGCACTTACTCCGAAGCGTGTGCCTGGTGCACATGGGTTATATATGTCGGTCTCTATCTCCGAATACTCAGGGTTGATGCGTAGTCCGAAGCTGATTTCCGGGTTCTGCTTGCGTGCCGTTTCGTGTAAGCGTTCGTATTGTGTGAGCGAGTTGAACGTAAGATGACTTGAGCAGGCAGCAATCTCCTCAATCTCGTAGTCGGTATATGCAGGCGAGAAAGTGTGTGCCTTACTGCCGAACTTGTCGAAAGCCAAGCGCGCTTCCGACAGCGAGCTTGCTGTTGTCGAACTGATGTACTCTCTGAATATCGGGAATGTCTTCCACAGTGCGTAAGCCTTGAATGCAAGGATAATCTCCACGTCAGCTCTCTTTGCCACGTCGCTGATTATGCGCAGATTGTTGCGCAGACGCGCTTCCTCAATGATGTACATCGGGCGGTTAATTTCCTTATATGTAGTTGTATCTATCTTCATTTTCCTTAATGTCTTTTTAAAGATGATGATTAATCGTTGGCGTGCTTAAAAAGATTAGTCGTTGTTGTAGCATAGTTTGTTTATAGCCACAGCCACGCCGTCCTCCTCGTTTGAGAGCGTCACATAGTTGGCTTCGCTGCGCACTTCTGGTGCTGCGTTGCTCATTGCCACACCCATGCCTGCAAGACGCAGCATCGAGAGGTCGTTATATCCATCGCCGAATGCAATCATGTCCTGCGGAGTGAGATTGAGCTTTGCCAGCAGGCGGCGCAGCGACTGGGCCTTGTCGATGCCTTTCGGCACCAGCTCGACGAAGAATGGTGCAGAGCGGTACACATCCATACGGTTGCCTACGATATCCTGCAATTCTTTTTCTGCTTTCTCTGCCTCATTTAGATTGGCGGTCATAAGCAACTTTGTTGGGTTTGGTTCCAATTCTGCAAGCAGATTCTCCACCTTGCGTATCGGCATCTTGTTGATGCGCGACTCTTCAGCCACGTAGATATCGTCAGCCGATTCGGTTATAATCTCCTTTCCCGCGTAGCCGAGCAGCGCGTAGCCATGCTCCTTCGCGTAGTTGTACAGCACGGGAATCACGTCGCTTGGCAGATGCTGCGAGTAAATCTCCTCCTTCGTGCGCCAGTCGATGATTTTTCCACCGTTGTACGAGAGGATGTATCCGCCACGTGTTGCGAGTTCGAGACATTCGGCTACGGGTTCTATGCCGAACGTGGGTCTGCCTGAAGCTAATATGATGTTAGCTCCATTCTCTTGTGCTGTAAGCAACGCCTTGCGTGTAGCAGGCGTAACCTCTTTCTTGTTGTTGGTGAGTGTGCCATCAAGGTCGAGTGCGATGGCGCGGTACACTATCTTGTTGTTTGTTGACATTCTTGTTGTTTTGAGTGCAAAGTTACTGCAAATAAGGCGCAATACAAAATAAGCCTGCTTGTTTTTGCAACCCAGTTGCACATTTAACGCCATACCTTTGCAGTGTTCAAAAAATATAAGTAGAAATGTTTTAAAATACAAATAAAATGGAACAGGAACACAATCATCATACCCACGGCTGCGGTTGCGGGCATTGTAACGAACGTCATCATCATGAACACCATGAGCATGGACATCACCATCACCATGAGCATGGCGACAGTAAGCGCACTCTACTTCTCATCATTCTTACGACGTTGCTACTCATCGGTGCAGTAGTTGTTGAGAAGTTCTGCAATCTGCCTACTTGGAGGTTGCTGTTAGTCTATCTCGTGCCTTATCTGATTATCGGTCAAGGCACGCTTGTATCAGCCTTTCGTGGCATCGTCCGTGGCGATATGTTCAACGAGCATTTCCTTATGTCCGTTGCCACCATCGGTGCGCTCTGCATCGGTTTCCTGCCAGGCGCAGAGACCGAGTTTCCCGAAGCAGTCTTCGTGATGCTGTTCTTCCAGATAGGCGAGCTGTTTGAAGGCTATGCCGAGGGCAAGAGTCGCGATAGTATAGCCCATCTGATGGATATACGTCCCGACACGGTGTCCGTAGAGCGTGGCGGCGAACTCGTTGTTGTCTCGCCGTCTGATGTGCAGGTGGGCGAGACGATAGTGATAAAGCCAGGCGAGAAGGTGGCGCTGGACGGACGCATCGTAGAAGGCGAGTCGTCGCTCAACACCGTTGCGCTCACCGGCGAGTCGGTGCCGCATGATGTTGCGAAGGGCAATGAGGTCGTATCGGGCTGTGTGAATCTTACCGGTGTGCTCCGCGTGCAGACCACAAAGAGCTTCGGTGAGAGCACCGTGTCGAAGATAATCAGTCTGGTGGAGAGTGCTGACGCACATAAGTCGCACAGCGAGTCGTTCATTGCTCGCTTTGCGCACGTCTACACCCCGATTGTCGTCTTTGCGGCCCTGCTACTTGCCATCGTTCCGCCGTTGTTCGCATCGGGTAGTTTCGTCGATTCGTTCGCCGTATGGCTGCATCGAGCACTTATCTTCCTCGTCGTTTCGTGTCCGTGTGCACTGGTCATCAGTGTGCCGCTCACGTTCTTCGGCGGATTGGGTGGCGCGTCGCGCCGCGGAATACTCGTCAAGGGCAGCAACTATATGGATGCGTTGGCTAAGCTCGGCGTTGTGGTGTTCGACAAGACCGGCACGCTCACATACGGCGAGTTTGCCGTAGAGGCGGTGCATCCAACGGAGTTCGATGCTCACGAACTGCTTCATCTGGCTGCGCATGTAGAGCACTTCTCTACGCATCCTATCGGAGCCGCCCTGCGCGACGCTTTCCCACAGGAGGCTCACGACGGCTGCAAGATAACCGACATTGAGGAAGTAGCAGGTCAGGGCGTGCGTGCCAATGTAGGCGGTCGACTCGTCTGCGTTGGCAACGAAAAAATGATGGAGACGTTAGGCACCGCGTGGCACAACTGCCATCGTGTAGGCACTATAATACATGTGGCTGTAGACGGCAAGTATGTCGGACATATCGTCATCAACGATCATATAAAGGACGACTCCATAGAGGCTGTCAGCGCATTGCGTAAGGTGGGCGTTGAGCGCACCGTTATGCTTACGGGCGACTGCGAGGAGGTGGCTAAGGACGTAGCCGAGCGTGTAGGCATTGAAGAATATCACGCAGGCTTGCTGCCTACGGATAAGGTTTCGCAGGTAGAACGCCTGCTGAACGAGAAGAAAGCGAACGTTACGCTTGCGTTCGTGGGCGACGGCATCAACGATGCGCCCGTGCTGAAGCGTGCCGACATAGGCATTGCTATGGGTGCTTTGGGTAGCGATGCGGCTATAGAGGCAGCCGATGTGGTGCTGATGGACGACAAACCGTCGAAGATTGCCCTTGCTGTGGCTATCGCACGCCGCACGATAGGCATCGCTCGTCAGAACGTTTGGTTTGCTATCGGCGTTAAGGTGGCGATACTGCTGCTTGCAGCCTTCGGCTTGGGCACGATGTGGATGGCTGTATTCGCCGATGTGGGTGTTACGGTGCTCGCCGTGTTGAACGCTATGAGGGCATTAAAGAGTTAGGCTTATGTTCTTGTCCGCATTGTTTGTTTCGCTCTTCACGTTCGTGCAGTTCAACTGCGAGAACCTCTTCGACTGTCAGCATGACTCGCTGAAGAACGACGTTGAGTTTCTGCCCGACGGGTCGTACCATTGGACGCCTTTCCGCTATTGGCGCAAGCTGAACCGCGTGGGGCAGACCATCGTGTCGTGCGGAGAACGTAAAGGTGGTATGGAAGTTCTTGCGGAGCAGGACGGTTCTATATCAGAAGAGGCGGTTGCCAACTGGCATCTGCCCGATATGGTGGCGTTGTGCGAGGTGGAGAACGACTCTGTGATGCGCGACCTTACGAAGCGTTCGCTTCTGCGCACTGCGCGCTATGAGTATGTCGTTACCAATTCGCCCGACGAGCGTGGCATAGACGTGGCATTGATGTACTCGCCGTTCTCGTTTCGGTTGATAAACAGTAGGGCGGTGCGCATTGCGCCCATAAGAGGAATGTCGCCCACACGCGACCTTCTGTATGCTTCAGGCTTGATTATTTCGGGCGACACGCTGCACGTCATCGTTGCCCACTTGCCGAGTCGTCGTGGTGGCGAGCAACACTCGCGTCCGTTCCGCCGTGTGGTGGCGGAGAAGATATGCGCCATAGCCGACTCTGTGAGGGCTGTCTCTGCAGATGCGAAGATAATCGTAGCTGGCGACTTTAACGATTACACTACGTCGGAGAGTGTGCGCATGGTTTGTTCTACTGGTTTCACCGACGTGTCGGCAAAGGCTGTTGGGCAGAATGGCGCACGAGCCACATACAAATATCGTGGCGAGTGGCGTAGCCTTGACCACATTCTTGTAAGCACGAGCATGATGCCTGACGTACGTTCATGCCGTGTTCACGATGCTCGTTTCCTGCTTGTTGAGGATGAGAAGTATGGCGGTGTGCAGCCACGTCGCAACTATCTCGGTCCGCGGTGGCGCGATGGTTTCAGCGACCATCTGCCTCTTGTTGCAGAGTTCGCTTTAGACGAGTAAAGGCATCAACGATTGTTCAATGCTTTTGCTCTTCCGCTTTCTTCACGCTGCCTGCTTTCAGTACGATAGTCTTCGCCTCCTCGTAGTCGGTGTATTGCGGATTGCGCTCCATGAAAATCCTCACGGCGCGGTCTATCAGCTTTGTGTTCATCAGCTTGGCGTTCACCATCTTGTTGCCCTCGACACGTCCGAGGCGTATCTGCACCGTGGTGCTTATCATGTCGAAGATAAGTTTCTGCGATGTGCCAGCCTTCATGCGTGTGCTTCCCGTCACGAACTCCGGTCCGGTTATCACCTCTACCGGATAGTCGGCTTCGGCGGCGATAGGCGAGTTGGGGTTGTTCACGATGCAGCCCGTCGTTATGCCCACGGCGCGGCAGTGACGGAGTGCTGCGAGCACGAAGGGCGTAGTGCCACTTGCCGATACGCCCACCACGATGTCGTCGGTAGAGACGTGCTTGTCGAGAAGTTGCTGCCAACTGTTCTCGGTGTCGTCCTCTCTTGACTCGCGTGTCTGCGTCAGACAGCCGATGCCGCCTGGGAACACGGCTTGTATCTGCGTTCCGTCTGTGCCGTATGTGTTCTGCACCTCAATGGTGTCGAGCGTAGCCAGTCGTCCGCCTGTGCCGCATCCTACGTAGAACAGTCGGCCGCCGTTCTTCAGTTTGTGCTCTACCGCTTCTATCAGTTTGTTTATCGCCGGCAGTGCTTTTCCAACGGCCGCCGGCACCGTCATATTCTCGTTGTTTATGTCCGCCGTCAGCTGCTCTATGTTCATCTGCTCAAGATGGTCGTAGTGCGATGGTTGCTCTGTGATTCGTTTGTCCATGATTGGGGTTATTATGGCTTTTTATATTAACTATATAAAATCTCCCATTACTCTACCAAGAACTGTATCTCGATACGTATTGAAGATATTGGGTTTCAGCATAATATAGTTGGGCAAACTCTCAAGATATTCCAACTCAAATACAAGGCGTGGCTCCTTATCCTCCGTATCTGGATAAATCTCTGACTTGTTGCCGATGCGAGCAATTCTTATCAAATACAAATCTTTTACTCCTTTACCTTTGATATATGGCATGAAGTAATAAAGTTTATTTAGAGCAATTGTGGAAGGGAAAGACTTTGTTTTTCCTGTATAGTAGATTTTTGTCTGTCCACCATCAAGGAAATAATCAGTATTGTCAGCTTTCACAAAACCTATCAACAAATTCTTGTTCATATCCAAAGTGTAGTTCTTCTTTGGCTTATTAACTTTCAGTAGAGGCTCATCTTCAGAGAACAAGTCAAAATTCAACATTGGTAGTGCATCACGCTTTGTATCTATAGGACGAGATGAAACTGGTTCTTTCTCATAGATAAAACGATAGAGACTTTTACCAATTTGCTGCACTATACCACAAACTAAGGCATTACCCATTAGGAACGCTCTTCTACCATCTGTCACCTCTGGATGACATGTATGATTGTCAGGAAACATATTCAAACGCTCCAACTCAATAGGAATCAAACGGCGATATCTACCAGACGGTGTCAGTATCACGTGTTTAAAACGTGAAGCAGCAGAGCCACCTTCTCCTGTTATAATTGTTCTTGATGGTTTATCCAAAGAGTCAGGAAAAGCCATTCCACCCTCTGAAAAAATATATTTGAAACCATCTTTAGTTGTGCGTTCTACCTTCTTTGCTCCCTTCTCGTATTCCCATCGTGCGACTTCTTCCTGTGGTATAAAGAATTCTTCTGGAACTAATGATTCATCAACTACATTACCCCCAAGTGTCATTATCGGACCATCATAGACAGCTTCTGCGTCCACAGAATATACACAACGATTGCGCATAATACCGGCAGAACCGAATGGGCTATTTTTTCCGCCCTTATTGAAATTATCCGAAACTTCTTTTATAGAGCCTTCAATTTCAAATTCAGAATAAGTTTTATCTTTAGGCTTAAAAGGAAATGCTTTTGCCAACACACCTTCATAAAGTGTCCAGTCCTTCAAGTCTTGTACTTGACATGAAACGTGAGAATCTTCATGATAGCCTACGATATAAGTACGTCTACGACGTTGCGGCATACCATATTCTGCAGCATTAATCACACGCCATTCCACTGTATAGCCAAGGTCTGCAAGCGAAGCAAGTATGATAGCAAAGTCACGACCACGTTGTTTTGCAGGTGAACCAAGCAAACGGTCTACATTCTCAAAGAAAATGTAGTTCGGACGGTGTTCTCCCTTTTCATTGAGGATGCGATAAATCTGCCACCAAAGTACACCTTTCTTACCTTCAATACCTCCTGAACGACTGAGGGTAGATGCAACAGAGTAGTCTTGGCAGGGAAATCCTCCAACTAGAAGATCATGGTCTGGTATTTCATTTGTAGGAATAGTATTTATATCCTTGTTGCAATGTCCTTTTGAACCGAATCGTGCTCTATATACAAGCGAAGCATCTTGGTGTACAGTAGATGGCTCCCATTGATTATTCCAAATGGTTTCATAGGCATCTGAAGCGCCCTCCAATCCGATACGGAAGCCTCCGACACCCGCGAACAACTCTACAACCTTTATCTTATTATCATTTCTTTTCGGCATATTATATATATGGTATTTCTTGTAATTTATCAGCAATGTATGAACCTTTCAGCCAGAAGAACTGTGGAAGCATTCGTATTCCATTCACACATTCTGTTCTTGTTTTTTCTGTTGATACGTCTGCTCCGCCACGGAAGAAAACTCTGTAATCTGAACTCTTGGGAAAGTTAGGAGCTCCCATATAAGCACCACTTTCGTTGATGCGTTTGTTGCCTTGCTTGTCATATAAGTATTCCCATTCAAGTTGATTTGTATGTATCAGTTTTCTTGAATCCTCCCATGTTCGACGCACTTCATTCTCTATGAAATCATCGTCAAAGGCAAATCGCTTGAAACCCTCAAAGGTCGTCTTGCTTTGATCATTACTATCATGCTCGCAGAATATAGGGCAAAGGAAACTATGCTCACAGAAGTAATCATAAACATCAGAATCCTCAAAGTCGGCATCTCTGTCAGCCCACTCTTCGAAGTCAATATGTTTCAACTTCATATCTTCCGTTCTGCCACCTTGCGGCGTTATGGTTATAGTCTTAGCGATAATGCCAACTTTTGTAAAGTCAGAAATCTGATTAAGTTGTTTACAATCTGTTCCGAACATACGAATGACACATTTTGCAGCCATATCTTTAGTAGAAGTTGTTATACCAAACATTTCTTTCAACTCTGCTATAGTTTTCCCTTTGTATTGCAAAGAAAATGCATGGCATCTGGCATCCAACTGAGCAAAACTTGAGAATGAATCTTTTAAAACAATCTCATTCTGTGTTCTACTCTTATCAAAATGCCCTCGGACGATGTAGTCAACAAATGTCTTTTTTAATCTGTATCGAGGCTTTTGATACGAACCTGTAGCTTTGCGTTTAAAGCCTGGCACTAACTCTATTAATAGCAAGTTAGGGCGCAGAACATGTGTAAAACCTACCAATTGCTCATTTCGCATTGCAGCGTCTGGATATTCCTCGTAAACCTTTTGTAAATGGTCTCGCACCAACTCCCAGTCATTTTGCAACTTTGCTTTCTCTTCATCAGAAAATGAGTTGTAGCAATAATCAACAATAGGAAATTGAGCATAACCAGATGCTGGAACAACCTCGTATGATTTGTATTCGTAAAACACAATCAAAAGATGTTCGGACTTCTCCCAAAAATGAGAAGTATTGAAGTCTGTTTGTATAGTAGGCTCAAAAGTCACGCCAGTTATACTTATTCCTTCTTTAGCAGCAAGGTAAACATTATATGCAGCGCCAGTTTTACCTTTAACGCTCTTCAAATCACCTTTAGGGATACGAACACCTGTTGTTTTCAGTTCGGTAAGAACACCATCAATTTCAATATCACACTCTTGGTCACTATCTCTTTCATATCCGAATACAGACTGCTCAATCACATCACCTGCAATGCCAGTTATTTTCTCGCTTTCTTTGGTACGGTCAAACTGGCGAGATTTATCAACCTCTCCTAAAGTTTTGCCTTTGGCATTTTCCAATATATTATAGATTTGTTCCTTTGTGAACTTTCTATCGTCAGTAACCGCCATTTTCTATATTCTTTATTACAATGTTTAGAATGTAATCATTATTTAGCCAAAAACATTTCGGTTGAACTCTATTGCCTTGTGGTGTAAGAACGGTTTGGTTTTTTGTACCATGAGGACGAACATGGCATATTTTATGATTTTTAGTGGTTATAAAATTATTATAATCACCAATCATAACCTTCTGCTTTGTATCTTCCCAAAGTTCCTTAGCGACAAGTAAATCGCTATATGGCATATTCCAAAAGAACACCTTAACGAGTTTCATCTTTCTTTTATCTCCATCTGGAGACTTCCGAAAAACAGTAAACAAGAATTTGGACGAAAGAAGTCGATACCATTCTGAATCTTCCCATTCTTGATTAACGATGTCTACAAATCTGATATAAGGGAATGACATTGATTCCTTTATCGAATTGCGTTTCGCTTCAAGAACAACTGACTTTAATGTTATTCCTGCATTCTCAAATTCCTGTATTTTTTTAGTCTTGACTTTTAAAATAGCTCGACAAACGTTATAAGCAAGGTCTTTTGCTCCTACATTAAATTCAACATGAGTCTTTCTTTCTATTTGCTTTACAGTCTTACCAAAACATGGCTTCATTCGTCGTTCTATAAGTTGCTCAAAAGTCTCTTGAGGCTTATAGCTTCGTGTAGACTTGACAACTTTTTCTGAAGAGTATTTCTTTTTAAGAATCTCTACTCTCTTTGGTGTTATACGCAATTGATGTTGTATACCTTCGTCGAAGAAAGATTGCAATATTATTTTGTTAACATATCCTTGCTTTAACGAATACGCTCTTTGTTGTGCTAACTCATCAGAATACGGCTGCACGCGTAGCTCGGCATTTGCCTTACTTCCCTTCATGCATGCAGCAAGATATAAAGTATCCCCCTCTGTTAATTCATGCGCCTTACCTCTTAATATCTTAGAATGAATTGTATTCCAGTCATCTGTAATAATTTTCAAATCATCTTTGGGGAATTTCCAAGTTCGTATCAATTTGAAAATCATATCCACTGGATTTACTCCAGATTCATGTAAATAAAACATCAATAAGAGGAGCTTATTCTTATGCCAAAAGCTACTAGTTTCAAAAGACTTCTGTGCTTCGTCAATATAGTTTATGATATTCAACACTAGACGCTCTTTTGCACCCATACTTTTGTCCTTGAGCAACTTTAATGGCGTACATTTTAATTCCAAGCCTGCTTCAACAAAATCAGGTTCCGCCTCAGAATTTGGCTCGTATCCATAATGAAATTTTTCAACAGAAGTACCAAGCCCTCCTTTGCCACCAAAACGAATCGCATTTGGATGCAATTGTCTCAAAGAATGTCCAAGCAACGCTTCTCCATATTTGAGTATCGATTTCACAGATTTGGGATTATATGTATTCTTTGCCATTTTTGTTTAATTGAACGGTTATTGAGTCTTATTTCTCTAACCTTACAGAATTTTAGGGTTTGGATGCAAAGTTACTAAAAAGTAATAATAAAAATCTATAGTGTTTTTGGTTTTTATTTTCAATGATGTAACTTTTTAGTTTTACTAAGGGTGTATTAATACTGAGTTGTGAGGGAAACCTCAGCACTTGTGCTCTGTAATCTCTGCACTTATGTTGTCGTGTCGCGTCCGCCGCCCAATCGGGTTGCGTCCGCCGTCCAATCAGATTGCGTTCGGTGTCCGATCAGATTGCGTCCGGTGTCCGATTGGATTGCGTTCGGTGTCCGATGAAAGAGTGTGGGGCGGAATATATCTGAAGTGCTATTTCTACAGTTTTCTGCCTATCCATTTGGGCAGCACAACGGTGCCCATTACGAGGAACGGGTAGTAGAAGATGGCTCTCCAGAGCATTGCTGCGAGTATGGCTACTGAGGCATCGGGCAGATAGTCGGCGTAATAAAGGCGGAACATGAGTTCGGCTACGCCGCTGCCGCCGGGTGTGGGGCTGAGTATTGATATCATCCACATCACCCATTGTCGGCACCACGCTATGAGTATGTCGCCCTGACATTGGAAGGCGAAGAGAATGGCGGCTACGATGGCGAATCGCGCGAGCCAAGCTACGGAGGTGTAGCCCATGAGACGCATCCAGAAACGGCTGCCTTCGAGCTTTGCTTCCTGCGAGGCTAAGGTCATATCGTTGGAGAAGCGCTCTATTTTCGGCTGGAACCTGCGCAGACCCGGTATCTTGCAGCATGTCTTCAGCACCCAGCCAAGGAGTTGCGGTCGGTGGAGCAGCAGCACGTACAGTATGGCTGTCCATGCGGCTACGATGAGTGTGCTTATGAGGAAAACGACGTGTATGCCGCCCTTCAGCCATTCGCTCGACGCGGCGCTTGCGGTGCAGAAAAGCAGGTCGGAGGGCACGCACAGATAGAGCACGCAGCAGCTGATGGCGAGGAAGGCTTCGTCGGCAAGCAGGGCTGCGAACATGGTGAAGATGCTTCTGCCCATGGTCACGCCCTCGCGGTTGAGGTATACGAACGCCAGTCCGCTGCCGCCTACTGCGGAGGGAGTGACGGCGGAGGTGAACTCGCAGAGCACGTTGATGCGGAAACTCTGTGAGAGCGAGAGCTTGCGCTGGCAGAGGTAGCGGAAGCGCAGCGTGTACATAAGGTTCTGGACGGCGAAAAGGAGCACGGCAATGCCCGTCCCGGCGAAGAATTGCGGCGACAGGTGTATCTTGCTCATGGCGTCAAGGTCGAACTCTCTTATCATCATCGCTGCAATCACGACGAGTCCGATGGATGCTGCCAGCCATAAATGCCATTTTTTCATTCTGTGTGAGTGTGATTTTGTTTGTGCTATGAATGCAAATTTACACAATTTATTTTGTATTGTCTTCGATTTATATTAACTTTTAACAAGTTAGGCTGCATCTCAACAATAAAAATAAATGCATTTATTTTGTATTGTCTTCGATTTGCACTAACTTTGCATCATTATGATGGAAGTGAAAGTAAAAGACGCTGCTCTGCGTGAAGCGGCGATGCAAGATATGGATGCTTTCCTCGGCGTGTTCATAAACGCTACGAAGGAGGCTATTGGCGGCGAGCTCAATGCTGAAAATATGCAGCAGCTGAGTGTGGCGCAGATTACATTGCTGGCTTATGACATCCTGCACGAGGAGGTGATGGATGGCGGATTTGTGCAGCTGATATACAACGGATACGGCGGATTTATCTTCGACAATCCGTTTGCGAAGGTGCTGCGCGACTGGGGCTTGCGCGACCTCGCGAAGATGCTCTTTGCTGTACGCAAACTCTACAAGGAATATGGCGCAAAGATACAGCGCGAGTGCAGCGACGACGAGTTTATGGCTATGTTCGAACAGTTCCCCGAGTTCGACGACTACGACGACGAGTTCGTGGAGAACGAGGAGGACTGGACAGAGGCTGTAGCCCGTTATGTAGACGAACACATAGAGGAGTTCGTCGTTATTGAGGAATAAAAAAAAGAGAGTAGAGTCGGCGGTGCAGGATGCTTTGCAATTATCAGCTACACCTGCGACTTTCGGCTTCAAGACGATTATGAATAAGGAACAGGAACTCATTAGAAAGAAAAGTCCGGTGAGCATACGCAACAAGAAGGCTTCGTTCGAATACTTCTTCGTGGAGACATACACCGCAGGTATAGTGCTTACGGGCACCGAGATTAAGTCAATCAGACTCGGAAAGGCGAGTCTGGTTGACACTTTCTGCTATATAAACAACGGCGAGGTGTGGGTGAAAGGCATGAACGTTTCGCCCTATTTCTACGGCTCGTTCAGCAACCACGAGGCGCGTCGCGACCGCAAGCTGCTGCTCACGCGCCGCGAGATATCCAAACTCGAGGCGGCTACCAAGCAGCCCGGCTTCACCATTGTGCCCATACTCGTGTTCATCGACGAACACGGACGCGCCAAGGTGGACATCGCGCTCTGTCGCGGTAAGAAGGAGTACGACAAGCGTCAGACTCTAAAGGAGAAGGAAGACCGTCGTGAGATGGATCGCGCGATGAAACGCTATTAAATACACACACGAAATAGATGAAGAAGACTTTAAACGAAGTCGTTAAAGACAGGATAATGATACTCGATGGTGCGATGGGCACCATGATACAGCAGTACGCGCTGACCGAGGAGGACTTCCGTGGCTATCGCTATCGCAAGACACCAGGACTGATGAAGGGCAACAACGACATGCTCAACATCACGCGCCCCGACGTGGTGAGCGATATTCACCGTAAGTATCTTGAGGCAGGTGCCGACATAATCACCACGAACACGTTCAGTTCGCAGCGCATTTCGCAAGCCGACTACCACTTGGAGGAGGCAGCACGCGAGATGGCTCTTGCCGGAGCGCGACTCGCACGCAAGGCTGCCGACGAGTTCGCTACCGACGAACGCCCGCGCTTCGTGGCAGGCTCGGTGGGTCCTACGAACAAGACCTGCTCAATGAGCCCCGACGTGAGCAATCCGGCTGCACGCGAAATCGACTATCTGACGCTCTACGACGTGTATCTCGAACAGATAGAGGCGCTCGTGGAGGGTGGGGTGGACATTATTCTCATAGAGACGGTGTTCGACACGCTCAACGCCAAGGCTGCCATCGATGCAACGATGGAGGCTGAGCGCAGAAGCGGCAAACGCCTGCCCATAATGCTCAGCATCACCGTGAGCGACCTCGCAGGCAGAACGCTCAGCGGACAGACGCTGGAGGCTGTGCTGGCAAGCGTGAGCAGCTATCCGCTCTTCTCTATCGGACTCAACTGCTCGTTCGGCGCACCGCAGATGAAGCCGTTCCTGAAGGAATTGGCGCGAAAGTCACCTTATTATATTAGTGCATATCCCAACGCCGGTCTGCCCAACAGTATGGGCGAATACGACGAGACGGCAGAGTCGATGGCTCCGCAGATGCAGGAGTACGTAGACGAGGGCTTGGTGAACATCATCGGCGGCTGCTGCGGCACAACCGAGAAGTTCATAGCCGAGTATGCAAGGATCGTGGAAGGCAAGCAGCCGCACACGCCGCAACCGAAGTCGCAGACCATGTGGCTCAGCGGACTGGAGCTGCTCGATGTTACGCCCGACATTCGCTTCGTAAACGTAGGCGAGCGTTGCAACGTGGCAGGCTCGCGCAAGTTTCTGCGCCTTATAAACGAAAAGAATTACGACGAGGCTGTCAGCATAGCGCGTAAGCAGGTGGCTGACGGAGCCTTGGTAATAGATGTAAACATGGACGACGGTCTGCTCGACGCTCGTGAGGAGATGCGCACGTTCCTTAACATAATAGCCTCGGAGCCCGACATAGCAAAGGTGCCGGTGATGATCGACTCGTCGAAATGGGACGTAATCACCGCCGGACTGCAATGTGTGCAGGGCAAGGCGATAGTCAACTCAATCTCGCTGAAGGAAGGCGAGGAGGTGTTCCTCAGTCATGCCCGCGACGTGATGCGCTATGGTGCCGCGGTCGTGGTGATGTGCTTCGACGAGAAAGGACAGGCTACCACATATGAGCGACGCATCGAGATAGCCGAGCGTGCATATCGTCTGCTCACGGAGAAGGTGGGCATGAATCCGCTCGACATCATCTTCGACCCTAACGTGCTTGCCATAGCTACCGGCATGAGCGAACACGACAATTATGCGCTCGACTTCATTCGCGCTACGGAGTGGATTCGCACGAACCTGCCCGGAGCGCATATCAGCGGCGGTGTGAGCAACCTCTCGTTCTCGTTCCGCGGCAACAACTACATACGCGAGGCGATGCATGCCGTGTTCCTCTATCATGCCATTGGCAAGGGCATGGATTTCGGCATCGTCAATCCGGCTACGAAGGTGGCTTACGGCGACATTCCTGCCGACCAGCTCGAGATTCTTGAGGACGTGGTGCTCAATCGACGCCCCGACGCTTCGGAGCGTCTTGTGGAACTTGCGGAGAATATAAAGCTGCAGCAGGAAGCACTGAAGAATGGTGCGGCTACGGGGGCGGCAACAGCTTCGGCTGCCCAGCCCGAATGGCGCAAGGCTGATGTGGCTGAGCGCTTGTCTACGGCTCTCGTGAAAGGCGTGGCAGACTATATGGAGGACGACCTGCAGGAGGCTCTTGCTAAGTATCCGAAGGCGGTGGACATAATAGAAGGTCCGCTCATGGCGGGCATGAACAAGGTGGGCGAACTGTTCGGTTGCGGCAAGATGTTCCTACCGCAGGTCGTAAAGACGGCGCGCACCATGAAGAAGGCGGTGGCTATTCTGCAGCCCTACATCGAAGCCGACAAGAAGGAAGGCACAACGACAACCGGAAAGGTGCTCATGGCTACCGTGAAAGGCGATGTGCACGACATCGGCAAGAACATCGTTGATGTGGTTATGTCGTGCAACAACTACGAGGTGATTGACCTCGGAGTGATGGTGCCGGCAGAGCAGATAGTGAAGAAGGCAGTGGCTGAACAGGTTGACATGATCGGACTGAGCGGACTCATTACGCCGAGTCTGGAGGAGATGGTGAACGTGGCTACAGAGATGGAGCGCGCAGGGCTCGATCTGCCTATCATGGTGGGCGGCGCTACTACGTCGGAGATGCACGTGGCGCTGAAGATAGCGCCCGTCTACAGCGGCATCGTGGTGTGGGTGAAGGACGCTGCGCAGAACCCGCTTGTGGCGCAGCGACTGATGAACGCCGACGACCGCAAGAAGTTCAAAGCCGAACTGGACGAACGCTATGCCCGTCTGCGCGAGGAGTATGCTGCGCATCAGCAGAAACTCTCGTCGCTTGACGAGGCTCGCAAGAATAAACTTAATTTGTTCGAGTGAACTTAATTTGTTAGAATAAAATACTTCCCACGTGGTTGGGGCTTTAATATAATTATTATGGTATTCAAGAAGAAAAGAGTTTGGCACTGTCTGCCTGGACAGGAGCCGACAGAACTTGACAAAAAGGTAATGTATTGGGAGAATAAGGGTAAGGAGGTGCCGTCGCGCGACCTTATCAAGACTCCGGAACAGATAGAAGGCATACGCCGCAGTGGAGTGGTGAACACCGGTGTGCTCGACGAGGTGGCTAAGCATATTCGTGCTGGCATGAGTACTCTTGAGATTGATAAGATTTGTTACGACTACTGCACAGCGCATGGCGGTGTGCCGGCTTGTCTCAACTATGAGGGCTATCCGAAGAGTGTCTGCACAAGTATCAATGAAGTGGTTTGCCACGGCATTCCGAAGGAGGAGGATATACTTGAGGAGGGCGACATAGTGAATGTTGACTTCACAACCATACTCGACGGCTACTATGCCGACGCTTCGCGCATGTTCATCATCGGTAAGACTACACCCGAGAAGGAGCAGCTGGTGCGTGTGGCTAAGGAGTGTCTGGAGATTGGTATGGAGGCAGCTAAGCCTTACAGCTTTGTGGGCGACATCGGTCACGCCATACAGAAGCACGCCGACAAGTATCACTATGGCATCGTGCGCGACCTCTGCGGTCATGGCGTTGGATTGAAGTTCCACGAGAAGCCCGACGTGATGCACTACGGACACAAGGGTACGGGTATGCTGCTTGTGCCGGGCATGGTGTTCACCATCGAGCCTATGGTCAACATGGGTACGTGGAAGGTGTTCATTGATGCCGACGACGAGTACGGCTGGGAGGTTATCTCGGGCGACGAGAAGCCGAGCGCACAGTGGGAGCATACTCTCGTGATGACTGAGCACGGCGTGGAGATATTGACACATTAATAATTAAGAAAATGTATATATTAGGTATAGAGAGCAGCTGCGACGACACAAGTGCAGCAGTGCTCAACGACAATATATTGCTGAGCAACGTAACGGCTTCTCAGGATGTACACCGCGAGTATGGTGGTGTGGTGCCCGAGCTTGCGTCGCGTGCTCATCAGCAGAATATCGTGCCGGTGGTTGACGCTGCGCTGAAGCGTGCCGGCATCACGAAGGAGCAGCTGTCGGCTGTGGCTTTCACACGCGGACCGGGTCTTATGGGCTCGCTGCTCGTGGGCGTGAGCTTCACAAAGGGCTTTGCGCGCAGTCTGGGCATACCGATGATTGACGTAAACCACTTGCAGGGGCACGTGCTGGCTCACTTCATAAAGGAGAAGCCGGAGGACACCACGCCGCCGTTCCCGTTCCTCTGTCTGCTCGTGTCGGGCGGCAACTCGCAGATTGTAAAGGTGAACGCCTACAACGATATGGAGGTGCTCGGTCAGACTATCGACGACGCAGCAGGAGAGGCTATCGACAAGTGTTCGAAGGTGATGGGCTTGGGTTATCCAGGCGGTCCTATCATCGACCGCTTGGCGCGTCAGGGCAATCCGCTTGCGTATAAGTTCTCTGAGCCGCACATACCGGGCTTGGACTACAGTTTCAGCGGCTTGAAGACATCGTTCCTTTACAGCTTGCGCAAGTGGATTCAGGACGACCCCGACTTCATTGAGCATCACAAGAACGACCTCGCAGCGAGTCTTGAGCATACTATCGTAAACATATTGATGAAGAAACTGCGTCTTGCTGTGAAGCAGACCGGCATCAAGCATGTTGCTGTTGCGGGCGGTGTGTCTGCCAACAACGGACTGCGTAACGCTTTCCACGATCACGCGAAGCGTTTTGGCTGGACTATCTATATTCCGAAGTTCAGCTATACAACGGACAATGCGGCGATGATTGGCATCACAGGATACTATAAATACCTGGATAAAGACTTCTGCTCAATAGATAAGCCGGCGTTCAGCAAGGTTACATTTAAATAAGTAAATAATCATAAACAAAAAGAAATACAAAATGGAATTTGAAAAGAAAATACTTAGTCGCGAGATACAACAGTTTCTTTATGGCTCTGGTCTTACAGTAGGTTCGGCAGAAAGCTGCACAGGCGGACGCATCGCAGAGTCGATAATCGCTGTTCCGGGTGCGTCAACTTACTTTAAGGGTGGTGTTATCTCATATACCAATGAGGTGAAGGAAAACCTGCTCGGTGTTGATCACAGTCTGCTTGAGGAGAAGACTGCTGTGTGCGAGGATGTGGCAAAGGAAATGGTAAAGGGTGCAATTAAGGCTCTCAATGTAGATTTCGCCATTGCGTCTACCGGAACAGCTGGTCCTGGTGGTGGCACAGCAGCAATTCCTGTCGGTACAATTTGGCTCGCCTGTGGCAATGCAGATAACATTATTACCATGAAACTCACGGAGGATTACGGTCGCGACATCAACCTTGCCATCGCAACAAGCAAGGCTCTGCAGATGTTTATCGGCTTTCTGAAGGACAATATGCCAAAGACAGAAGACAATGGTGTAGCTCCTAAGATTCCTGTTACGGAGTAAAGTAGGTGAACTTGGTTAAGTCTTTATTCTCCAAAATGGGTAAAAATCAGCACTATAGCACATAAAATACGTCTGAAAACAAAAAAAACATTAAATACACAACTTTATTTAATGGAATGTTTTGCGGTTTCGAAAAAAGTCGTTAATTTTGCACTCTGTTTGGAATAGGTATCAAAAACGAATACAAAAAAGAAGATAGAAATGTCGAAAATTTGTCAGATTACGGGAAAAAAAGCCCAGATAGGTAACAACGTATCACACTCAAAGCACCGCACAAAGCGTTCTTTCGATGTGAACTTGTTCAGCAAGAAGTTCTACTATGTAGAGGAAGGTTGCTGGATTAGCCTCAAAATTAGCGCAGCGGGTCTGCGTCTCATCAACAAAGTGGGCTTGGACGCTGCCCTCAAGCAGGCTGTGTCTAAAGGCTATTGTGACTGGAGTGACATTAAAGTAATAGGAGAATAAGTAAATGGCATCAAAGAAAGCAAAGGGCAATAGAGTTCAGGTAATTCTCGAGTGCACCGAAATGAAGAATAGCGGTCAGCCTGGTACAAGCCGTTACGTGACTACCAAGAATCGTAAGAATACTCCTGATCGTATGGAATTAATGAAGTATAACCCCATCCTTAAGAAGATGACTCTTCACAAGGAGATAAAGTAATAATACATAGACTATGGCAAAGAAAGCGGTCGCTACCCTCCGTGAAGGTTCTATGGATGGTCGCGCATACACAAAAGTTATCAAGATGGTACGTAGCCCGAAGACTGGTGCTTACGTATTTGACGAGCGTATGGTTGCCAATGAGGCAGTAAAGGACTTTTTCAAGAAGTAATATTCTGAAAGTTTAAATATAATGGGATGCATTGAACGTTGGTTCAATGCATCCTTTTTTTGTATGTAGAGGGTGGTTTTCTTTTGTTTTGAGGCGGCTTACATGTTGTTTGCTTTGGCGTGCTTCGCAGGTTTGTTATAAGGATTGATTTGTTGTTATGTCGTTGATATTCAGGTAATTGTCTGTTCTAAAAAACTTTAAAAAACCTTTCGTGCTTGCTTCTAAATTTGCACAATTCGATAATTTTGAGTAATTTTGCACACGGTAAGAAAAAAGGATAGCGTATGCTTGTTGTTTTAGTGAGGCTATCTGAAAGTATCTAACGGAGTTTTGATATGCGTATGAATTGGTTTTATCGCCTATCATGGACGCTGTTTCCAGTGAAAACTTCTTCTGTTTGTTTTGAAGAAGTGGAAGCTCTACATTGATATAACGTTTGTTCCGTGGTGGAAGAGATGTTGTATGTGTTTAAGGGAAAGGGTTCGGGCTCCACAAACAATTTAACATGATTAGAATTTTTAGAATTGTATTATTTGTAGTATGTGTATTTGGGGTAACGCCCGTAATGTTAGCGGAAGAAACGGTTGAAAAGAAAACTGTTTGCACAAAAGAATTTGATTGGGAACCGGTGATGAATGCAATCATTCAGGTTGAAAGTGCGGGAAATACAAAAGCCGTTAGTGGTAAGTCGTGTGGTGCGATGCAGATTACACCAATTCTCGTAGCAGAATGTAACAACATTCTCAAAGGACGCAATAGTAAGACACGTTATACGCTACGTGATCGCTTTAACTTGGAAAAGTCGAAGGAGATGTTCTTGCTTATGCAGTCGAAATTTAATCCAAGTAATAACGTGGAGAAAGCCATACGTGCATGGAACGGTGGCAATAATTACAACAAGAAACGCACTCAAAGATACTTTGAGAAGGTTATGAAGGAATTGAAAAAGCAATAAACTTTAATGATAGACGCTCTGCAAGGCTTTGTTTTTGCAGAGCGTTTTTGTTTTTATGTACTTGGTTGCTCTTTGTGGAGATAGATAGTTGAGATTGTCTTTTTGCAGATATAGAGTGGGGCTTTACTTGATATAGAACAACTGTATAGTCGAAACTTTGTTTGTTTAGTATAAAACGCATGAAAAAGTGCAATTTCTTACGAAAAAGTGGAGCGAAAATTTGGTGGTTTCCCTAAAAGTAACTACCTTTGCACTCGCAATTCAGAAATGAGTTGCTTGCATAAAGATAGAGTATGCACCCTTAGCTCAGTTGGTAGAGCAACTGACTCTTAATCAGTGGGTCTAGGGTTCGAATCCCTAAGGGTGTACTTGTCTAATGCAGCGTTTCAAAAGAGTACGCACCCTTAGCTCAGTTGGTAGAGCAACTGACTCTTAATCAGTGGGTCTAGGGTT
>DAVZJL010000042.1:0-20382 GCA_052272805.1 Prevotella sp.
ATTGGGCTTTCAGCCCGTCTTTGACCACATTATTAGTTTTACCGGACAACAATAAATAGGAAACTTACTGCTGTTCGCAAACCATTCAAGCGAACGCAATCCAATCAGACGGCGAACGCAATCCAATCGGACGGCGGACGCAATCCGATCAGACGGCGAACGCAATCCAATCAGACGGCGGACGCAATCCGACCAGACGGCGAACGCGAACGATGACTAATTAAGCAAAAAGGCGTGCTTGTTGGCACGCCTTTTTGCTTTCCCAAACACAACAAATCGGAAACTCCTGCGTTATTATTAAAATAAATAACTAACTTTGCAGAAGAATGAAGAAAGCAATAATAACAACCATAGCCGTGTTAGCAACGACGACAGCATCAGCGCAGGAGAGCCAAACAGCCTACAACTTTCTGCGTCTGCCGGTCAGCGCACACGCCGCAGCCGTGGGTGGCGATAACGTGACACTCGTTGAAGACGATGCCGCGCTGATATTCAACAACCCTGCCCTGCTCTCTTCTGTAAGCGACAAGACAATCGGTCTGAACGTCATGACCTACATGGCTGGAGCCACAACGGCAAGTGCCACATTCAACCGCACCGTAGGCGAACGTGCATCGTGGGCTGTGTCAGGACAATATATGAACTACGGCAAGATGCGACACACCGATGCCAACAACAACCAGTTGGGCGAGTTCTCGGCACGCGACATCTCAGTAGCCGGATATTTCTCGTATATGCTCAACGACCGCTTCGCTGGCGGCATAACAGCCAAGTTCCTGACATCGCACATAGGAGGATACAACTCGGTTGGCGCAGGCATCGACCTCGGTCTCAACTACTTCGACCCCGAACACGACTGGTCGCTCTCGCTCGTAGCAAAGAACTTAGGAGGACAGTTGAAGGCATACGACGACGAATACGACCCGATGCCTATCGACATACAACTCGGAGCAAGCAAGCGACTTGCGCACACGCCGCTGCGCGTGTCGGCTACGCTCGTAGACCTTACACACTGGAACTACCGCTTCTTCAACCATCTGGTGCTGGGCGTGGACGCTTCCCTCTCGCAGAACTTCTGGCTCGGATTAGGCTATAACTTCCGACGTGCCGACGAGATGGAGATAAACACCTCAGAAGGCGGAAGCACCCACTTGGCAGGTTTCTCGGTGGGAGCAGGCGTTAGCCTCAACCGCTTCAAGATAAACTTAGCTTACGGCAAGTACCACGTGTCGAGCTCGTCGCTCATGCTGAACCTCGCCTTCTCGCTTTAAACAAAAGAAAACAACTTAAACAAGCACATACAACTATAATATGAAGAAAATTACAATAGCAATCGACGGCTTCTCATCGTGTGGCAAGAGCACAATGGCAAAGGATCTTGCACGCGAAGTGGGATATATATACGTTGACACGGGTGCTATGTATCGTGCGGTAACGCTATTCGCCATGCGCAACGACGTGTTCGATGCTGAAGGCAACATCGACGAAACGAGACTGAAGGCTTTGCTGCCCGATGTAAAACTCACATTTCAACTGAACAATGAGACTAAGCTGCCTGAAGTCTGCCTCAACGGAGAGAACGTAGAGCGATACATACGCACATTGGAGGTGTCGCAACACGTGAGTCCGATTGCGGCTCTGCCCTTTGTACGCGAGAAACTCGTGGAGCAGCAGCAGGCTATGGGCAATGAGAAGGGCATCGTGATGGACGGACGCGACATCGGTACGGTGGTGTTCCCCAACGCCGAACTGAAGATTTTCGTGACTGCCTCAGCCGAGATACGCGCACAACGCCGTTTCAAGGAGCTTGAAACAAAGGGTATGCCTGCCGATTTCGACGAGATACTGCAGAATGTGGAGCAGCGCGACTACATCGACACCCACCGCGAGACATCGCCTCTGCGCCAAGCCGACGACGCACTCGTACTCGACAACAGCCACCTTACTATCGCCGAACAGAAGGTGTGGCTCATGGAGAAGTTCAACGAGAGAACACAAGAATAATTTAATAGATTATCGAAATGGAAACATTGCACAATGAACTGTTAACAGTTGAAGTGTCCGACCTTGGAGCCGAGCTACAGAGCATCAAGGACGACGAAGGCAAGGAGTATCTGTGGCAGGGCGACGACCGCTACTGGGGACGCCGCTCACCGATACTATTCCCTATTGTATGCGGACTGTGGAAAGGTACATACCGCACCGAAGGCGACACCTATCAGATGGGACGCCACGGCTTTGCACGCGACATGAACTTCCGTGTGCTAAAGAAGGCTGACGACCGCGTGACATACGTGCTCTCAGACACAGAGGCTACTCTGCGCCAGTACCCATACCGCTTCATGCTGTCTGTAACATACAAGCTCGTGGAGAACGAGATACACGTCATCTGGCATGTTCACAACACCGACACACGCGAGATTCACTTCCAGATAGGTGCCCACCCTGCATTCTACCTGCCGGGCGTTAAGAAAGGCGAGCCTATCAAAGGCTGCTTGCGCTTCGACCGTGGCGACAAGATTGAGCGCATCTATGGTAATCACGAGGGTTGCATCACCGATGACCGCTACGAACTGGAGGGATGCAACGGCGGACTCTGGGCTTTCAACGAGGAGAGCTTCAAGGATGACGCAGTAATCATCGACAAGTGTCAGTTGCGCGAGATAGAAATACTCGACCCTCAGACAGCGCGTCCTGCAGTCACAGTAAGCTTCAACGCTCCTTGCGTTGGCATCTGGACACCTTACGGCAAGAATGCTCCGTTCCTCTGCATCGAGCCGTGGTATGGCGTACACGACCACTACGAGTATCGCGGTCAGTTCCGTGATAAATACTTGATGAATCACCTACAGCCGGGTGCTTCGTTCATGAGCGAATACATAATAAAGATAGGAGAATAAGCTATGAAGAAGATATTGTTATTGGGTTCGGGCGAACTGGGCAAGGAGTTTGTCATCGCCGCAAAGCGTGCTGGACAGTATGTCGTGGCATGCGACAGATATGAGAATGCCCCGGCAATGCAGGTTGCCGATGAGCACGAAGTGTTCAATATGCTCGACGGCGACGCTCTGACAGCTGTTGTAGAGAAACACCGCCCCGATATCATTGTGCCGGAGATTGAGGCGATACGCACCGAGCGTCTTTTCGACTTTGAGAAGGAAGGCATACAGGTAGTGCCGAGCGCACGCGCCGTGAACTATACAATGAACCGAAAGGCTATTCGCGACCTCGCTGCAAAGGAGTTAGGTCTGCGCACAGCCAAGTACTTCTACGCTACTACGCTCGAGCAGTTGCGCGAACACTCCAAGGAGATTGGTTTCCCATGCGTAATCAAGCCGCTCATGTCTTCGTCTGGCCACGGACAGAGCATCGTGCGCAGCGAAGCCGACCTCGAGAAGGCGTTCAACGACGCAATGGAAGGCAGTCGTGGCGACGTTCAGGAGATTATCATCGAGGAGTTCATACATTTCGACTCAGAGTTTACACTGCTCACCGTGACACAGAAGGACGGACCGACGCTGTTCTGCCCGCCTATCGGACACGTGCAGAAGGGCGGCGACTACCGCGAGAGCTGGCAGCCGTTCGCTATTCCTGAGGACGAGTTGCGCAAGGCTGAGGATATGGCTGAGAAGGTGACACGCGCGCTGACCGGTGCCGGCATTTGGGGTGTTGAGTTCTTCCTCACAAAGCAGGGCGAGGTGATCTTCAGCGAGCTGTCTCCGCGTCCGCATGACACGGGTATGGTGACTCTCGGACACACAACAAACCTTTCTGAGTTCGAGCTCCACTTCCGTGCCGTTATGGGTCTGCCTATCGCAGGCATACACCTGGAGCACGCAGGCGCAAGTGCGGTTATCCTCTCGCCGAAGGAGTCGAACGACCCGCTACCGTACAACTTCGTCGACGCTCTGAAGGAAGACCACACACGCATACGCATCTTCGGTAAGGAGGAGGCTCACTTCGGCAGACGAATGGGCGTTGTGCTCTGCTACGGCGAACCGACAGACGACACAACCGAGCTGCGCAACAAGGCGAAGCGCCTGGCTGCCACCGTATTGGGCACAGACCCGTATATGGATAAATAAACGACCAGAAAAGAACTTATTATGAAAGTAGCAGATGCTAAGATAATTGACATCCCGAAGATTGAGGACCGACGCGGCAACCTCTCTGTAGTAGAGGAGTTCAAGAACGTGCCGTTCCATATTGCACGCGCCTACTGGCTCTATGATGTGCCGGCAGGTGCGATGCGTGGCGGTCATGCACATAAGCGATTGAAGCAACTGCTCATTGCATTGAGTGGCTCGTTCACCGTAACTCTCGACGACGGACACGAGAAGCGCAAGATTCTGCTCAACCGCCCTTATCAAGGACTGCTCATCGAAACTGGAATATGGCGCACCATCGACGACTTCTCGTCGGGTGCGGTGTGTCTCGTGCTCGCCTCAGAACTGTACGACGAGAGCGACTACATCTACGACTACGAGGAGTTTCTTAATTATAAAGGAGTGCTTTAAATTTAAAGGGGGTGCAGTTGTCTCAACTGCACCAATCAAGCATAACCTCCTTAATTATAAAAAGGTGTAAAGAAATGATGCAGATAGAACGACTATCTCCCGACGAATATGCAAAGACATACACGCCGCAGCATGTGTTCAACTCGGTGGGCTTCACCGAACTGAACCGCGACAAGGCTGAAGATCTGCACTATTTGTCTGTTCACGACACGAAGCACCGCTTCGGCATTATACTTGGTGAGCGCAACGGAATGTTGCGCTCACCATTTTCGGCTCCATTCGGAGGCTTCACAACACGTGGCGTTCAGACTCTTGAACGCATGGAGGAGGCAGTCGACTTGCTGCTTGCATACGCTGCAGAACGCTCGCTGCAACTTGCCGTAACGCTGCAACCGCTTGTCTACGACGAAACACAACTGTCTAAATGGACGAGCGTATTTGCACGAAAGATGAACGTTCGTTGCACGGATCTCAACTATCATGTAGACCTGCAACGCATTGCTAACTACGAAAAGATTATAGACCGCAGCGCAAGGAAGAACCTTCATCATGCGCTGAACGTGCCGTTCAACCTCATAAAGCTCAACAGCAACGACCTCGAAGACGTAACACGTGCCTACGAAGTGATACGCCGCAACCGCGAAGAGCGCGGCTTTCCGCTGCGCATGACGCTGGAGCAAGTGTGGCAGACGGTGAGCAACGTCATACGAGCCGACTTCTTCGTGCTCGAACATGAAGGCGAAGACGTGGCTGCGGCGCAGGTTTTTCATGTAGCCGAGGGCGTTGCGCAGGTGGTATATTGGGGCGACATACGCGAGTATTCGGCATTGCGCCCGATGAACTTCCTCACCTACTCTTTGTTTCGTCATTATTATGAAGCCGGACTGCGTACGCTCGACATCGGTCCGTCGACGGAAGACGGCATACCCAACTATGGTTTATGCGAGTTTAAGGAGAACATAGGTTGTTCCGTAACATTAAAGTATAGTTTTACGAAATGATAAAATATCTTGATTTAAAGTCGGTTACAGCACAACACGGCAGTGAGATAAGCGAAGCCGTGCAGCGCGTTGTAGAGAGCGGATGGTATCTGCAGGGAGCGGAGAACAAAGCGTTCTGCGAGGAGTTTGCCAACTTCATCGGAACAACTCACTGCGTAGGTTGCGGCAACGGACTTGATGCCCTTACACTCATTCTGCGTGCCTACAAAGAGATGGGAGTAATGCAGGACGGCGACGAGGTGATTGTGCCTGCGAACACATACATCGCAACCATACTCGCCATCACCGAGAACAATCTGAAACCGGTGCTCGTAGAGCCGCGCATCGACACGTTCCAGATTGACGACACACGCATTGAGGAGGCGATAACGCCCCGAACACGTGCCATAATGATTGTGCATCTCTACGGCAAGTGCGCCTACACCGACCATATCGGCGACATCTGCCGACAACATAACCTACGACTCATCGAGGACAACGCGCAGGCTCACGGCTGCTATTTTGGCAAACGACGCACCGGCTCGCTTGGCGATGCGGCTGCTCACAGCTTCTACCCTGGCAAGAATCTCGGCGCATTAGGCGACGGTGGAGCTGTAACAACCAACGACACCGAGCTTGCAGAGATGATTACAACACTTGCCAACTATGGTTCGAGCCGCAAGTATGTGTTCGACTATAAGGGCAGAAACAGCCGACTGGACGAGGTGCAGGCTGCCGTGCTGCGCGTGAAGTTGCGCTATCTTGATGCAGACAATGCACGCCGACGCGACATCGCTTTGCTGTACGCAGCGCGCATCCACAACGAGCGTCTGCTGCTTCCTTCAATGGAATACTGCAAGCAGAGCGTGCATCACATCTTCCCCGTTCTATGCAAACAGCGCGACGAACTACAGAAGTACCTTCTTGAGCACGGCGTACAGACGATGGTACACTACCCCATACCGCCACACCGGCAGCTTTGTTACAAGGAAATGGCAGAACTACAGTTGCCTATCACCGAGCAGATACACGCCGAAGAACTGAGCATTCCGCTCAACCAAACACTCACACAAGAGGAAGTGGAGACAATCATCGACGTGTTGAGCAAATTTTAGGCGCAGTTGCTTTGTCATTCGACATTTTCTTAGTAACTTCACACCGTGAAAACGCGCAATGCAAGCAGTTCACTTGCTTGCCATACAAGCGAAAGACATGCAATAAAAGCCCCACACTTGAATTTAACAAATTAAAAACTAATATTTTCAAACCAAATCAATGAAAGAGATAGCTATTGAAGACAAGAAGCGCAGCCCGATATCATGGGTTCCAACTCTTTACTTCGCAATGGGTTTGCCATTCGTAATGATAAACATGGCAGCTACAGTGATGTTCCGAAACCTTGAGATTAGCGATGCACAGATTGCCTTTTGGACATCACTAATTATGTTGCCATGGACTCTCAAGCCACTATGGAGTCCGTTCCTGGAGATGTATAAGACCAAGAAATTCTTCGTAATCCTTACACAAACGCTTACAGGTTTGATGTTCGGACTTACGGCATTGGCTCTAAACCTCCCTCATTTCTTCGCTATTTGTATCGCTATATTAGCAGTGATAGCCCTCAGCGGTGCCACTCACGACATTGCAGCCGATGGTGTTTACATGTCAGCTTTATCGAAAGATGACCAAGCAAAATATATCGGTTGGCAAGGAGCTTTCTATAACATAGCTAAGTTGGTAGCACAAGGCGGTCTTGTATATGTATCAGGTGTACTCATAAAATACTTTGCAGGCAACATTGACGGTGTTACACCTTTCATACAAGCTTCATCAGAACACCAAGCAGCAGTCATTGCATGGATGGGCATTCTGCTTTTCGCTGGTGCATTGATGGTTGCATTCGGTCTCTACCACATCAAGTTCCTGCCTTCTGAGCAGAAGAACGAGAACAAGGTGAAGCCAACGTTTAAGGAGACAATGGACGAACTCGTAGAGACATTCATCGACTTGTTCCGCAAACGCCACATCGTTTACTACATCTGCTTCATCATCCTCTATCGTTTCGCAGAGGGATTTGTGATGAAGATAGTACCGCTCTTCCTCATGGCAGACCGCGCAAATCAGGGTCTTGGACTCACTAACGAACAGATTGGTGCATACTATGGCACATATGGCTCTGCAGCATTCGTGCTCGGTTCACTGCTTGCTGGCTATTACGTAGCTCACCGCGGTTTGCAGAAGTCGCTCTTCTCGCTCTGCTGCGTGTTCAACCTTCCGTTCGTTGCATACACTCTGCTCGCTATCTACCAACCAACAGAAATGTGGATTATCGGTGGAGCTATTATGCTTGAATACTTCGGCTACGGCTTCGGATTCGTTGGTCTGACACTCTTTATGATGCAGCAGATAGCACCGGGCAAGCACCAGATGGCTCACTACGCATTCGCTTCGGGCATTATGAATCTCGGTGTTATGCTTCCTGGTATGCTCAGTGGCTATATGAGTGATTGGCTCGGCTACCATGACTTCTTTATCTATGTGTTGTTCTTCACGATTCCGTCGTTCCTCATCACATGGTTTGTGCCGTTCACATACCCTGACAAGAAATAAATTCACATAACAATAACAACCAAGCAAACCTCTTCTCTCCTATGAATGGGACTGAAGAGGTGGCTTAAAAAACTTAAAAAACTATGAGCAAACTTATCATTTCAGGCAACCCATTGCCAAACATGCCTTGGGAAGATCGTCCCGAAGGTCAGAGAACTCCGTTATGGCGCTGTTCAAAGAACCCAATCATTCCGCGCGACTTGCTGCCTACATCAAATAGTATCTTCAACAGTGCAGTAGTTCCGTTCGGTGAGGGCTTCGCAGGTGTATTCCGCTGCGACGACACAAACCGCCGCATGGTGCTCCACGTAGGCTTCTCTAAGGACGGCGTGAACTGGAACATCAACGAGGAGCCACTCCGCTTCGAGTGCGACAACAAGGAGATTGGCGAGTGGGTATATGGTTACGACCCACGTGTCTGCTTCATCGAAGACCGCTACTATGTAACATGGTGCAACGGCTACCACGGACCAACAATCGGCATCGCTTGGACAAAGGACTTCAAGACATTCCACCAGCTCGAGAACGCATTCCTGCCTTACAACCGTAACGGTGTATTGTTCCCTGAGAAGATCAACGGCAACTTCGCTATGCTCTCTCGTCCGAGCGACACCGGTCACACACCGTTCGGCGATATCTTCTACAGCGAGTCGCCCGACATGGAGTTCTGGGGACGCCACCGCCACGTTATGGCACCGGCTGCCTTCGAGCTTTCAGCTTGGCAGTGCATGAAGATTGGTGCAGGTCCTGTTCCTGTTAAAACTTCTGAGGGCTGGTTGCTGTTCTACCACGGTGTGCTCCGCTCTTGCAACGGCTATGTTTACGCATTCGGTTCAGCCCTCCTCGACCTCGAGCAGCCTTGGAAGGCAACACACCGTTCAGGTCCGTACCTCATCTCTCCGCAGACTCCTTACGAGTGCATGGGCGACGTGCCAAACGTATGCTTCCCATGTGCTGAGGTTCACGACCCTGAGACTGGTCGCATCGCTGTCTACTACGGTTGCGCAGACACCGTTACGGGTCTCGCATTCGGCTACATCCCAGAGATTGTAGAGTGGACAAAGAAGAACAGCATCATCTAATAGTAACCGACAATGGATATTACCGAAAGATTTCTTAAATACACACAATTCGACACGCAGTCGAGCGAGGAGTCGCAGACCGTGCCGAGCACATCGAAGCAGCTCGTCTTCGCCAAGTATCTGAAAGAGGAGCTTGAGCGCGAGGGCATGAGCGACGTAGAGATGGACGAGCAAGGCTACATATACGCTACGCTGAAGGCAAACACGAAGAAGAACATTCCGACGATTGGCTTCATCTCGCACTACGACACTTCTCCCGACTGCAGTGGAGCGAACATCCGCCCACGCATCGTAGAGAACTACGACGGCAGCGACATCGTGCTCTCTGAAGGTATCGTCAGTTCGCCGACAAAGTTCCCTGAGCTGAAGGCTCACATCGGCGAGGACATCATCGTTACCGACGGAACTACTCTGCTCGGTGCTGACGACAAGGCAGGTATCGCTGAGATTGTGCAGGCAATGTGCTGGCTGCGCGACCACGACGAAGTGGAGCATGGCGACATACGCATAGCTTTCAACCCCGATGAAGAAATCGGAATGGGTGCACACCACTTCAACGTCGAGAAGTTCGGCTGTGAGTGGGCTTACACCATCGACGGCGGCGACCTCGGCGAGCTGGAGTACGAGAACTTCAACGCTGCTGGTGCCAAGGTGAACATCAAGGGCGTAAGTGTGCACACGGGTTATGCCAAGGGCAAGATGGTAAACGCTTCGCGCCTCGCCGTAGAGTTCGCAGAGATGATTCCTGCAACAGACACTCCCGAGGAGACAGAAGGCTACGAAGGCTTCTATCACCTCTTGGGCATCAACTCATGCTGCGAGAAGGCGACACTGTCGTACATCATCCGCGACCACGACCGCGAGAAGTTCGAGCACCGCAAGGACTTCATCGAGGAGTGTGTACGCAAGATGAACGAGAAGTGGGGCGAGGGTACTGTGAGCGTGAACCTCTACGACCAGTACTACAACATGAAGGAGAAGATAGACCCGAACATGCACGTCATCGACATTGTGCTGAAGGCGATGCAGGAAAGCAGCGTAGCTCCGAAGGTGCAGCCCATCCGTGGCGGCACAGACGGCGCACAACTCTCGTTCAAGGGTCTGCCCTGCCCCAACATCTTCGCAGGCGGTTGCAACTTCCACGGTCCTCACGAGTTTGTGAGCGTGCAGGTGATGGAGAAAGCTATGCAGGTTATCATCAAAATCTGCGAGCTGACTGCACATTACAATGACTAAGCGTTGCTATCAAGCAACTACAGAAAACAATTTAATAGAATGAAAGACAGCCCAAACAATATCGTTTGGGTTGTCTTGTTTTAAAGAATACAAAGTGTCCGAAGTACCTACATTAATCAACGACCTCGCACTCATTCTTATCGTTGCGAGCACCGTTACACTATTGTTCAAGAAACTCAAGCAACCGCTTGTGCTGGGTTATATCATGGCTGGCTTCATCGTGAGTCCGCACATGCCCTACACCATGTCCGTCATGGACACCGTAGACATCAAGATTTGGGCAGACATAGGCGTGATGTTCCTTCTGTTCTCGCTCGGTCTCGATTTCTCGTTCAAAAAGATTATAAAGATGGGTATCACGCCTGTGATAACTACGCTCACCATTATCTTCGCGATGATGACACTTGGCATCGTCGTCGGACACGCTTTCGACTGGAAGCGTATGGACTGCATATTCCTCGGCGGTATGCTCGCCATGAGCTCCACCACTATTATATATAAGGCATTCACCGACATGGGACTGCGCCAGCAGAAGTTTGCGCAGCCCGTTATGAGTGTGCTCATCCTTGAGGACATACTCGCCATTGTGATGATGGTAATGCTGTCTGCCATCGCCAGCGGCAACAACCCCGACGGCGGCGAGATGATAGGTTCGGTCGTTAAGATAGGCTTCTTCCTCGTGCTGTGGTTTGTGGTCGGCATCTTCGCAGTGCCTTGGTTCCTGCGCTCCACGCGCAAGCTCATCAACAACGAGACGTTGCTCATCGTGTCGCTCGGCTTGTGCTGTCTCATGGCTGTCGTCTCTACAAAGGTGGGGTTCAGCTCAGCGTTCGGTGCATTCGTGATGGGCAGCATCCTTGCTGAAACCATCGAAGCGGCGAAGATAGAGAAGCTTGTTGCGCCCGTGAAAGACCTCTTCGGAGCGGTGTTCTTCGTATCGGTAGGTATGCTTGTCGACCCGAAGATTATCGTTGAGTACGCCATACCGATAGCCGTACTCGTACTGACCATCCTCCTCGGACAATCTATCTTCGGCACCTTCGGCTTCCTCATCGGCGGCCAGTCGCTGAAGTCGGCTATGCGCTGCGGTTTCTCGATGGCGCAGATTGGCGAGTTCTCGTTCATCATCGCCTCATTGGGACTTTCGCTGCACGTCACGGGCGAGTTTCTCTACCCCGTCGTCGTAGCAGTGTCAGTCATCACGACGTTCCTCACGCCCTACATGATACGCCTCTCGGTGCCTTCGTACAACGTGCTGGAGCGCCACCTGCCAAAGGCATGGGTACGCGCACTGAACAACATCACGCTCTCCCACCCATCGTCGGCTCCGAAGAGCAACTGGCACTCGCTGATAGCGCAGATGGCTCGCATCACGCTCATCTACTCTATCCTCTCCGTGGCTACAATCGCCCTGATGTTCACGTTTTTCCTGCCGTTCATACGCCGCATGATGCCAGGAATGCACTGGTGGGCTAACGGCATCTGCGGTGTGCTCACGGTGATGTTCATCGCGCCGTTCCTGCGTGCCATCGTGATGAAGAAGAACCACTCAGAGGAGTTCCGTGCGCTGTGGAACGACAGCCGGTCGAACCGTATGCCGCTGCTCGTTACCATCCTCGTGCGACTGATTATTGCCTCGGCATTCGTGTTCTACATCTGCAACTACCTCACACGCTTTACCAATGCGCTGATGATGACCATCGCCGTGGCTGTGGTGGGCATAATGATTCTGTCGCGCGGACTGAAGAAGCAGAGCATCAAGATGGAGCGAATGTTCGTGCAGAACCTGCGTTCGCGCGACATCGAACAGCAGGTGCTCGGACTGAAGAAGCCACTGTACGAGGGTCACTTGCTCGACCGCGATATACACATATCAGAAATTGAAATACCCGAGAACTCCACTTGGAGCGGACTCTGCCTTGCCGACCTACGCCTAAGCAATCGCTTCGGCATACACGTGAGCAGCATACTGCGCGGACACCGCCGCATCAACATCCCTGGTGGTGACGACATCGTATTCCCCGGCGACAAGTTGCAGGTCATCGGCAGCGACTCGCAGTTGGCTGCTGCGCACGCTGCCCTCGCTGTCGACATCGAACCCGACGACCCGGACATAGAGAAACGCGAGATGCGACTCTCACAGATTATCATCGACAAGCACTCGCCGTTCGTAGGCAAGACATTGCCCGAGACGGGATTGCGCTCAGAGTTCAACTGCATGGTGGTGGGCAGAGAGGAAGGAAAAGAAAACCTCTCTATGGTTGGTGCTACATACAAGATGCGTCTTGGCGACATCCTTTGGATTGTAGGCGAAGACGAGGCACTACGACGATTACAAGATGCCAACCGTGGCGTATAAAACAAAGCTGTCCGCTAAACAAATTGTGTTTAGCGGACAGCAATACAACTAATGGTACCTTTATACCGTAATCTCTCCCGAACCATAGCAGCGGTGGTGCTCCTCGTCGTAGACTACGCAGAACTGCCCCGGTGCTACGCCCTGTATTAGTTCCTCGGCATGAACGATGAACTCGCCCTTGCCCGTGCGTTCGAGCACTGCCTTATGGTATTCGGGGGTGTGGCGTATCTTAAAGCGCACATGCGCCGACGTACCCGGTTCGCCCCACGGGTCGAGCGTGAGGAAGTGGAAATCGTGTATGGGGAAGTCCTTCTTGTAAGCGGTACGCGGTTCGAAGCCCTTGCTTACATACAACACATTGTTAACAACATCCTTCTTCACGACGTACCACGGACCGCCACCGAAGCCGAGTCCGTGGCGTTGTCCGATGGTGTGGAACCACAGACCGCGGTGCTTGCCTATGAGCTTGCCCGTCTCCAGTTCGAGCACTTCGCCCGGCTGCTCACCGAGGAACTTGCGTATGTAGTCGTTATAGTTTATCTTGCCGAGGAAGCAGATACCCTGCGAGTCCTTGCGCTTTGCATTGATGAGATGTTCGCGTTCCGCTATCTCGCGCACTTCGCCCTTCTGGTAATGACCTATTGGGAACAGTGCCTTCTTCAGCTGCCAGTCGTATATCTGCGCGAGGAAGTCGGTCTGGTCCTTCACGGGGTCGGGGCTCGTTGTGAGCCATTTTCTGCCCTGCTCGTCAATCTCGGTCTGCGCATAGTGACCGGTCGCGATGAGATCGTACTCGTGTCCGCGCTTCTCGTGGAACGCACCGAACTTGATGAGTCGGTTGCACATCACGTCAGGGTTGGGCGTGAAGCCAGCACGCACCTTGTCCATGGTGTAACGTGTCACCTGATTCCAGTATTCGCGGTGGCAGTCCACCACCTCCAGTTTGCAGCCGAAGCGACGCGCCACAGCCGTCGCCATCTCGAGATCTTCCTCCGAAGTGCAGTCCCATTCCTCCTGCTCCTCCGGACCTATCTTTATGTAGAAGCAGTCGGGGTGAAGCCCACGCTGCGCCAGTTCGTACACCACAACAGAACTGTCCACGCCACCCGAGAGCAGCACGGCAATCCGCTTATCGTTTAACTCCATATTTTGATATGTCTCATTCATACGTGCAAAATTACACGAAATAAATGGAAACACCAACAATAGAGTTCAGAAGTTGATATGGTGAGATAGTGTGTTTCTGTTCTGTTTTTCATTAAAATTCACCGATTTTGGATAATATTCCTTATTTATAACACACCTCGCTTTGTGCATTAAAATTAAACATTTAACTTTGCAAATAAGTTTAAACTGTTTAATTATTTGATATATCAAAAGTTATGGAAAACAAAAAGAAGCTCATTGCTGGGATAGTAGGGGGTGTTGTAGGTCTTGCGCTTATTGGCGCAGTGGCTTATCTCTACGTTAATTTGGACAACCAAAGAAAAGAAAACAAAGCGATGCAGGAACTCGCAGAACTCGACAAGAAGGAGATGGAGAACGAGTACCAGCAGTTTGCCAATCAGTATAGCGAGATGCGTATGCAGATTAGCAACGACTCAATCATCGCACAGCTCACAGCAGAGCAGGAGAAAACAGAGAAATTGCTTAAGGAGTTGAAAGAGACGAAGACAAACGATGCTCGCGAGATAGCACGCCTGAAGAAGGAGCTGGCTACCGTGCGCGCCATCCTGCGCAACTATGTCATCGAGATTGACTCGCTCAACCGCTTAAATCAGAACCTCACAGAAGAAAACTCACGCATCAAAGGACAATATAACGAGGCTACACGCCAGATTGAGGGTTTGAACACTGAGCGTGCTTCGCTCTCGGAGAAGGTGGCTATCGCTGCCCAACTCGATGCTACGGGCATCTCAATGCAGCTGAAGAACAAGCGCGGAAAGTCTACCGACAACACATCTAAGTGTAAGTCAGTGCAGGTAAACTTCTCTATTGCGAAGAACGTCACTGCTGCCAACGGCACAAAGACCTTCTACGTGCGCATCACCACACCTTCGGGCACAGTGCTCAGCGGAGGAGGCTCATTCGCTTATCAGAACCGACAACTCGAGGCTACAATGAAGAAGACCATAGAGTATGATGGTCAGGAGAAGTCGCTTACTCTGTATTGGAATGTGTCGCAGTCGCTCATGGAGGGCACATATCAGGTGAGCATATTCGCCGACGGCAATATGATTGGCTCACGCAGCTTTAGTTTTAAATAAGTGGATAATACAAATGATACAAAGATTTCTATTTATCGCCTTGGCTTGTTGTGCGGCTAACGTGCAGGCGCAGCAGAGGCTCAGTCTTGATAGTTGCCGAGCTATGGCTCTGCGCAACAACAAGACGTTGAGTGCCTCGCGCTTGCAGCTGGACATGGCTCACTACAAGGTGAAGGCTGCAAAGACGAAGTATCTGCCACATGTGAGTGCACTCGGTGGCTACGAATTGACGAGTCGTGAGATTTCGTTGCTTAGCGACGACCAAAAGGCATCGCTCTCTTCGGCAGGTACAAACGCCACTGGTGCATTGCATAACGACCTCTCGTCTGCACTCTCCGGACTGGCGCAGCAGGGAGCCATCTCTCCCGAACTTGCTAACGGACTGGGCAACCTCTTCGGACAGGTAGGTTCAAAGCTTGGCAGCGTGGTAGACGGTGTCGGCCAGAAAGTAGTGGATGCTCTCCACACCGACACTCGACAGATATACACCGTATCGGTAATGCTTACACAGCCAATCTACATGGGTGGCGGCATCATTGCTGCCAACCGTATGGCGAAGATTGGCGAGGAGATGGCGGCTAACAACATCGAAGCCACTACACAGTCTACACTCCACTCCATCGATCAGGCTTACTGGCTCGTGGTGTCTGTACATCATAAGAAGCTGCTGGCTGAAAGCTACCTCGAAGTGGTGAAGAAACTCGACAACGACGTACAGAAGATGATTGCCGAAGGAGTGGCTACACGTGCCGACGGACTGAAGGTGGCAGTGAAGGTGAACGAGGCGGAGATGTCGCTCACCCAGGCAGAGAACGGACTCGCCCTCTCGAAGATGTTGCTCTGCCAGCTCTGCGGCTTGCCCATAGAGAACGACGTGCATCTTGAGGATGAGGAGTCTGCCGACTTGGTAGCTACGGCTAATGTGGAGAACACCGACAACAGCGTGGCTATGGAGAACCGCCCCGAACTGAAGTTGCTCGACAACGCTCTCGACCTCAGCCGACAGTCGACAAAGCTTGTGCGTGCTGCCTTCCTGCCGCAGGTTATCCTCACCGGTGGATACATGGCATCCAACCCCAACCTCTTCAACGGCTTCGAGCGCAAGCTCTCGGGCGTATGGAACGTTGGCGTAGTGGTGCGCGTGCCACTTTGGAACTGGATGGAAGGCACGTACAAGGTGCGTGCCAGCAAGATAGCATCGAGCATTGTACAGCTTGAGCGCGACGAAATAAGCGAGAAGATTGAGTTGCAGGTAAGCCAGTGTAAGTTCAAGGTGAACGAGGCTAACCGCCGACTCTTGCTCGCTCGCAAGAACGTGGAGAACGCAGAGGAGAACCTGCGTTGCGCAAACGTCGGCTTCAAGGAGGGCGTGCTGCAAACCACCGATGTGATGGCGGCACAGACAGCATGGCTCCAGGCACAGTCGCAGAAGATTGATGCCGAAATTGATGTCCGACTCAGTCAAGTAAATCTAAAGAAGGCACTCGGTGTCTTGCAGTAATAACCTTCAATATCATTTTATTATGTCAGAACAATCACAACATAAGAATATTCTTACCACCATCGTCCTTATGACGTTGGTTATTGTGGCAGTGGCTGTCATCGGCACCCTGTCGCTCAAGAGTGAGCCCGAAACAATACAAGGCCAGATAGAAGTGGCGGAGTATCGTGTGTCGAGCAAAGTGCCAGGTCGCATCCTCGAACTGCGCGTCAAGGAGGGCGACTACGTCAATGTTGGCGACACTCTCGCCATTCTCGACGCGCCCGAGGTGCGTGCAAAGATGACACAGGCAGAGTCGGCAGAGAACGCTGCCGCTGCTATGGACGAGATGGCTAACAACGGAGCACGCAAGGAACAGGTGCGTGCAGCGTTCGCCGTACTGCAGCAGGCTAAGGCAGGCTTGGAGATTGCCGAGAAATCGTACAACCGCGTACAGCGACTCTTCGACGAGGGCGTGATGACAGCGCAGAAGCGCGACGAGGCTTTCGCCAACTACAAGGCTTTGGAGGCACAAGTGAAGGCTGCGCAGAGCCAGTACGACATGGCACTCAACGGTGCTCGTATGGAGGAGAAGAAGGCTGCTGCTGCGCAGGTGAACCGCGCTAAGGGTGCGGTGGCTGAGGTGTCGTCGTACATCAACGAAACAATGCAGATTGCACAGATGGCAGGCGAGGTGAGCGATGTATATCCAAAGATAGGCGAGCTCGTAGGCACTGGCTCACCAATCATGTCTATCTCTATGATGAACGACATGTGGGGTACATTCAACGTGCGCGAGGACCAGCTTGACGGCATGAAAATCGGTAGCGAGATAAAGGCTTTCGTGCCGGCTTACAATCGCGAGATACGCATGAAGGTGTACTACATCAAGGATCAGGGTTCATACGCCGTATGGAAGGCTACCAAGTCGAACGGACAGTACGATTTGAAGACTTTCGAGGTGAAAGCACGCCCTATCGACAAGATTGACGGACTCCGCCCTGGTATGTCGTTAGTGCTGAAGAAGTAAGCAGTCGTCGGTTTTTAAACAATAAACTATGAAACGACTTCTGCTTATCGCCCAACGCGAATGCCGACGTATGGCAGCCAACCGCATGTACTTGCTTTCGATGCTGCTCTTCCCCGTGTTCGTCACGGTGTTCTTCACGTCGTTCATGCACGAAGGGCAGCCGGAGAATATGCCCGTGGGTGTGGTAGATCTCGACAACACCACCACGACGCGCAAGCTGACACGTCTGCTCGACTCGTTCCAGTCGTCGGAGGTGGTGGCTCACTACCCTTCTGTGGAGGAGGCTCGTCAGGCTATGCAGCGCGGCGACATCTACGGTTTCCTCTACTTCCCGAAGGAGACAACGGCAAAGCTCTTGGCACAACGCCAACCGCACGTGTCGTACTACTACAGCTACGCCACGCTGACATCGGGTGCGCTCGTCTTTAAAGACCTAAAGACCGTGTCCACACTCGGTTCGGCAGGCGTTGCCAAGTCGGTTATGTCTGCCAAAGGCTACACCGATGACCAGATAATGGCATTCCTGCAGCCTATTGTGCTCGACCTGCACACCGTGGGCAATCCGTGGGTGAACTACAACATCTATCTCTCGACGATGCTCGTACCTACGTGTCTGCTCTTGCTCATCTTCCTCCTCACGGCTTACGCTATGGGTATGGAACTGAAGGAGAACACTGCCACCGAACTGGTAGCTGCAGCTGGTGGCAATCCGTTCATCGCCGTCGTCGGCAAGATGCTCCCTCACATCGCCATATGGCTCGTGGTGATGGGCGCATATATGGTCTACACCTTCGGCGTGCTCCACTTCCCTCACCCTGGCGGTTGGGGCGCAATCGTGCTGCTAACAGTGCTCGGTGTGCTCGCTGCCGTGGGCTTCGGCGTGTTCATGTTCGGACTTCTGCCTGCGCTGCGCATGTCGATGAGCCTCTGTTCGCTGTGGGGCGTGCTCAGCTTCTCAATGGTAGGCACGGCGTTCCCCGTGCTGGCTATGGACGCTCCGCTGCAGGTGTTAGCTAACATCTTCCCCATGCGCCACTTCTTCCTTATCTACGAGACGTGCATCTTTGCCGACAATCCGCTCTCTGACGTTGCGCTCAACATAGCGGCACTCATGCTGTTCGCTGCGGCTCCGGTGTTCGTCGTTCTGCGCATCAACCGAGCTTATAAGGAATATGTATATATGGAGTAAGAAATCACGCTTCTCGCTTTTAAGAATACTCAAATGACAATAAAACAGATACATACATTCTGGGAAGACACCGCAAAGGTGTGGCTGCACGAGCATCTTGAGATGTTCCGCGATGAGGGCGCACTGCTCTTCGTCATCCTCCTGCCGCTCGCCTACCCGCTCCTCTACTCGTGGATATACAACAACGAGGTGGTGCGCGAGGTGCCCGTGGCTGTTGTCGACTGCTCCAACTCGGCTACAAGTCGCGAGTTTGTGCGCCATGTCGACGCATCGCCCGACGTACGCGTGGCTGAACGCTGCGCATCTCTTGAGGAAGCCTCGCGTCTTGTAGGCAAGCACAAGGTGTACGGCGTGGTTTATCTGCCCTCCGACTTTGACACTCGTCTCAACCGCATGGAGCAGGCGCACGTCAGTGTCTACTGTAACATGGGACTGATGCTCACGTACAAGGCTATCTTCCAGACCTGCACGGCTGTAGCTACCGACATGAACTCGGGCATACAGATACGCCTGTCGGGCAACAAGACCAACCGTGAGGACGAACTGACGATGGCACCGCTCAGCATCACCGATGTGCCGATGTTCAACAACACAAGCGGCTACGGCAACTTCATCTTGCCTGCCGTATTAGTGCTCATCCTGCAGCAGATACTACTGCTCGGCATCGGCATCACATACGGCACGAGCTACGAGAGGAACCGTTTCCTGCGCATACGACCGATGCTCGACCGTCGCTTCGGACTGGCTCGCATCATGGTCGGACGCACAATGGGTTTCCTCGTACTCTTCATGCTCATCGCAGCGTGGGTGATACTGGCAGTGCCACGCTTGTTCCACTTCGTGCAGCTTATCCACTTCGGCGATTTCCTGCTGTTCACGTTCCCCTATCTATTGGCGTGCATCTTCTTCGCCATCACCTTCTCTTTCTTCGTGCGTCGTCGCGAGGACGTGATGCTGTTAGTGGTCTTCACATCAGTGCCGTTCCTCTTCCTTTCGGGCATCTCATGGCCAAAGAGCAACGTGCCTGAACTATGGCATTACGTATCGTGGCTTATCCCTTCGTCGTTCGGCATTCAGGGCTTCGTGAAGCTCAACACGCTGGGTGCTACATTCAGCGATATCCTGCCCGAAATAAAGGGTTTGTGGATGCAGACTGTTGTGTACGGTGTGCTGGCAAGTCTGGTAACCTACTGGCAGGTTAAGGACAGCAAACAAGAAACAGAATAAGAGACATTCTATACATACTAATATAAAAAAACAGCATTAATGCCTAGGCATTAATGCTGTTTTCTCTTCACATGTTTCCAGCATGTGAAGAGAAAGTTTCTCGACTGCGGGGACGATTTCGATGCCAAGGTTATCGTACGCCTTATCTACTTCCTTTACCACAAGAACCACAAGCATAAGATCGGAGAAATGAGTGGGACGCCCTGATGAATATCTTCACAAGAGGAGATTACCATCTGGACAACAATCTTGTGGAACGACTCAACAGATACATATCATTATCCCGAAGAAACTCACTTTTCTTCGGGTCGCATGCCGGTGCCAAACGGGCAGCCATGTTCTATTCGCTTGCATGCTCATGCAGACTGCAAGGTATTAACTTCTTTGAATATATATCCGATGTCA
>DAVZJL010000043.1:0-20166 GCA_052272805.1 Prevotella sp.
AGTGTCTTGTAAAGAGCCTTGTTGAGGCCGTCGGTGCTCACAATCGGGCAAACCTTTAGCAGGCCGCCGAGTACAATCATGTTGAACACCTTTGAGTTCTTTAATTCGGCAGCCTTATCCATAGCGTCGATACGATAGACATTGATGTCCTTACGTGTCGGTGGATTGATAATACCGAAACCGTCATATATAAGTATTCCGCCTGGCTTTACCTTCGACTCGAACTTGTCGAGCGATGGCTGGTTAAGCACAATAGCCACATCATACTGGCTAAGGATAGGCGATGAGATGCGCTCTTCGCTCACGATTACTGTCACGTTGGCTGTACCGCCACGCTGCTCAGGACCGTAAGCCGGCATCCATGTTACTTCTTTGTTCTCCATCAGACCGGAGTAGGCGAGAATCTTACCCATTGAGAGCACGCCCTGTCCTCCGAAACCTGCTATAATTATTTCTGCTTTCATAGGTTTGTCGTGTCTTTTAAGTCACCCTTCGGGTATTGTTTGAACATATTCTCTTCCATCCACTTGTTGGCCTTCACCGGTGGCAACTTCCATCCGCTGTTGCATGTAGCAACAATCTCAACGAGTGATGAACCCTTGCCCTCCATAGATGCTGTGAATGCCTTCTTGATAGCAGCCTTTGCCTTACGGATTGATGCTACGTTCTCTACGCTCTGGCGTGTTACGAAGCATGTGCCCGGCAGAGTGACAGCCATTTCTGAGAGGTTGAGAGGATAACCATGCAGTGCCGGTTCGCGGCCATAAGGACATGTAGATGTCTTCTGGCCGATAAGCGTTGTCGGAGCCATCTGTCCACCAGTCATACCGTAGATGGCATTGTTGATGAATATGAGAGTGATGTTTTCACCGCGGTTCAGTGCGTGGATACTCTCGGCTGTTCCGATACAAGCCATATCGCCGTCGCCCTGATAGGTGAAGACAAGGCGCTCTGGCCACAGACGCTTGATGGCAGAAGCAAGAGCTGGAGCGCGTCCGTGTGCTGCTTCCTGCCAGTCGATGTCGATATATTTGTAGGCAAATACAGAGCAGCCTACCGGGCTTACGCCGATGGTGTTCTCCTGCATGCCCATTTCCTCGATAACTTCAGCCACAAGTTTGTGAACTACGCCATGCGAACAACCTGCGCAGTAGTGCATGTGGGTATCGTTGAGAAGCTCAGGCTTTTTGTAAACCAGGTTCTCCGGTGATATTATATCGTTCATAGAAATTTCTCCTTTAAAGCTTTAACCAATTCCTCTGGCTCGGGAACGATGCCGCCGAGTCGTCCGTAGTGTTCACAACGTACAGTGCCGTTTACTGCGAGGCGTACGTCCTCAATCATCATGCCGGCGTTAATCTCTGCAACGAGAATACCCTTGAGTTTCTTAGCTGCCTCTGCAATCTCCTTTTCGGGGAAAGGCCACAATGTGATAGGACGGAACAAACCGACCTTGATGCCCTCTGCACGTGCAAGCTCGATAGTCTTTTCTGCAATGCGTGCTGCCGAACCGAACGCAACAATCATGTATTCTGCGTCGTCCATGAACTTTGTTTCGTAGCGAACCTCATTCTCGCGAATCTTGCGGTACTTCTCCTGAAGGTGCAGGTTGCGCTGTTCCATAATCTCGGGTTTAAGCTCGAGAGATGTAATAACGACAGGCTTGCGGTCTTTGCAACCGGTAGCAGCCCACGGACATTCCTTGATGATTTCCTCGTTTGTGCGACGTGGCTTGAACGGAGGAAGAACTACCTTCTCCATCATCTGGCCGATAACGCCATCAGAGAGAATCATTGCCGGAATGCGATATTTGAAAGCGAGTTCAAAAGAGAGATCGACAAAGTCTGCCATCTCCTGAACAGAGTTCGGGGCGAGCACGAGGATATAGTAGTCGCCATTGCCACCGCCGCGTGTAGCCTGAAAATAGTCGCTCTGTGAAGGTTGGATGGTGCCAAGACCAGGACCGCCACGCTGGACGTCGACGATAAGACCCGGTACTTCTGCGCCTGCCATATAAGAGATACCCTCCTGCATGAGCGATAAGCCCGGACTTGATGACGATGTCATAACGCGTTTGCCGGTGCCACCGCCACCGTAAAGCATGTTGATTGATGCAACTTCACTCTCTGCCTGAAGTACTACCATGCCTGTAGTTTCCCAAGGCTTAAGTTCTGAGAGTGTTTCGATAACTTCGGTCTGTGGAGTAATAGGATAGCCGAAATAACCATCACAACCACAACGGATGGCAGCGTGGGCGAGAGCCTCGTTGCCTTTCATAAGTTTAATTTCCTGTTCTGCCATTGTGTTAATCCTCCATTTTTTTACGGTAAACACTAATACATCCGTCCGGACATACAATTCCGCATGATGCACAACCAATACAATCGTCAGGTCTTACAGCCTCGGCGTATTGATAACCATGCACGTTCACTGCCTTTGCTGTGAGAGCAATGACATTTTTCGGGCAAGCTACAACACAAAGAGAGCATCCTTTGCATCGGTCGGTGTTAACCACGATAGCACCTTTGATTTTTCCCATAGTAATATGTTGTTTAGAGTTAGGGGTTATACATATCTTTACAGTAGAAGGCGAACATGTCGTCGAGCATTTGCTTTGCTTCCACTGCAGGCGACTCGGGGTCGAGAGCTATTGCTTCGAGATAGTTGTCGATAGCTTGCTTCCAATCGCCTTTACGTCTGTACTCGTTGCCGAGCTTGTAATAGTCTTCTGCTGTCATACTTATTAAGGTTGGGGTGTGTTATATTGTTGTGTTGACAGTTGTCAGCACCTGTGATGCCGGATATTGACACTTGTTTTCATCTTACCATCCCTTCGCTGCCTGCAGCGTATTCTTCATCAGCGAGCAGATTGTCATCGGTCCGACGCCGCCTGGTACTGGTGTTATGAACGAACACTTCGGAGCTACTTCGTCGAACTTCACGTCGCCGTTGAGGCGAAATCCGCTCTTGCGTGTTGCATCAGGAACGCGAGTAGTACCCACGTCGATTACCACAGCATTTTCCTTTACCATATCGGCTGTTACGAAGTCGGGTTTGCCGATGGCTGCAATGATGATGTCGGCTTCGCGGCACTCCTTCTTGATGTCAGCAGTGTGCGAGTGGCATACCGTAACTGTTGCATCGCCATATTGCTTCTGCATCATCAGTTGTGCCATTGGTTTTCCAACGATGTTGCTTCTGCCGAGCACAACGCATTTCTTTCCCGAGGTCTCTATGTTGTAGCGTTTGAGCAGGGTTACTATACCGAGTGGGGTAGCGGATATGAAGCATGGCAAACCGATAGCCATACGTCCGACGTTTATCGGATGGAAACCATCGACATCCTTGCGGTAGTCGATAGCCTCGATTATCTTCTGCTCGTCGATATGACGTGGGAGCGGCAACTGCACGATAAATCCGTCTACATCGTTATCGTTGTTCAGACGCTCTACACATGCGAGCAGTTCGTCCTCGGTGACATCGTCTTCGTAGCGGATAAGTGTCGATTTGAAGCCACACTTTTCGCAGGCAATGACCTTATTCTTCACGTACGTCTCTGAGCCACCATCGTGACCTACAAGCACTGCCGCGAGATGCGGTTGCTTGCCACCTGCAGCCATGATGCTCTTCACCTCTTCTGCTATTTCTGCTTTAATAGCTTCAGCAGTTGCTTTTCCGTCAATCAGTTGCATATCTCTTCTTTTTTAGAACTTTGGCATACCTGGCATACCTTTCATCTTGCTCATCATGCCAGCCATTTTTGCCATATTTGTACCAGTAACCATCTTCATCATCTTGCGAGTCTGGTCGAACTGCTTGATGAGTCGGTTCACCTCCTGGATGTTTGTACCGCTACCTTTCGCGATACGTATACGGCGGCTTTGGTTCAGAATTTCCGGGTTCGTACGCTCCTTCGGAGTCATACTCTTTATGATTGCTTCAATGCCTTTGAATGCATTGTCGTCAATGTCAACGTCCTTGATAGCCTTGCCTACGCCCGGAATCATTGCTGCGAGATCCTTCAGATTACCCATCTTCTTTATCTGCTCAATCTGTCCGAGGAAGTCGTTGAAGTCGAACTTGTTCTTCTGAATCTTCTTCTGCAGGCGGCGTGCCTCTTCTTCGTCGAACTGTTCCTGGGCACGTTCTACAAGGCTCACGATGTCACCCATACCGAGGATACGGTCAGCCATACGCGATGGGTGGAACACGTCGATCGCTTCCATTTTCTCGCCGGTACCTACGAATTTGATTGGTTTAGTGACAACGGTGCGGATAGAGAGTGCTGCACCACCGCGTGTGTCGCCGTCGAGCTTGGTGAGAACCACACCGTCGAAGTCGAGACGGTCGTTAAACTCCTTGGCTGTGTTGACAGCGTCTTGACCGGTCATCGAGTCGACAACGAAGAGGGTCTCGTTCGGGTTGATGGCGTTCTTCAAGGTCTCAATCTCGTTCATCATCTCCTCGTCTACTGCCAGACGACCTGCGGTATCGACAATTACTACGTCGTAGCTCTTAGCCTTTGCCTCGCGAATAGCGTTGTTTGCGATGCTTACAACGTCCTTGTTCTCGGGTTCAGAATATACGGGTACGCCAACCTGCTCGCCAACAACCTTGAGCTGTTCGATAGCAGCCGGACGATATACGTCGCAGGCTACGAGCAACGGGTTCTTGTGCTGTTTGTTCTTGAGCATATTAGCAAGCTTGCCAGAGAATGTGGTTTTACCAGAACCCTGCAGACCGCTCATGAGGATGATTGATGGTCGTCCGTTCAGGTTAAGCTCGGCAGCTTCGCCACCCATGAGTTCGGCGAGCTCGTCGTGTACAATCTTTACCATCAACTGACTTGGCTTCACCGCTGTGAGTACGTTCATGCCGAGAGCTTTTTTCTTCACCGTGTCGGTGAAGGTCTTAGCCACTTTATAGTTTACGTCGGCATCCAACAGAGCGCGTCTTACGTCTTTGAGGGTTTCGGCAACGTTGATTTCTGTAATCTTGCCTTCACCTTTGAGAATTTTGAAACTGCGTTCAAGTCTGTCACTAAGATTTTCAAACATATCTATTTTCTTTTCTTTTTATTAAAATTAATGTGTGCGCTTTGTGGGGCGTTTCTATACACGTCGCTTATTTTGCAAAAGTAAGCAAAAAATAACGAGTTTCGGAATAAAAACTTATCTATTTAATTAATTTTAAGTTACTTTTTTAAGAAGATGTTGTTTAGTTCTACTTTTATCACTTCTTCGTTCACGAGATACTCCATAGCTTCGTCTTTTGCTTCCTGGCTTAGCACTATTTTGTTAAGCTCTGTAATTGAGTGCTTTTCGCCGTCTGCGAGCAGAGCTTTTATCGTTTTCAGTGCTTGATTATACGCATCTTTGTATGATTGTGATGTGTCTTGATGTGTCAAACACACGTCGCATTGGCGACAGTCGTTGGTTTCCGTCTCGCCGAAGTAGCGCAGTAGCTGCCTGCTACGGCATACAGTATCGTTCTGTGCATAGTCGATGATGCTTTTTATGCGTTTCTCAAACTGTGTTTTACGTTCTTCGTACACAGATTCTGGAATAACTATCTCCTCAGGCAATACGCGGTCTTGTGTGTATGTGAGCAATGGCACAGAGCGTTCGGGGATGAAATGCAGTATTCGGCGTTGGCTCAGACTCGTCAAAATCAAGTACACTTGTTGTTGGGTGAGTCCAGTTGCATGTGCTATGAATGCGAGTTCGATGAAGTGGTAGTCGACGAACAATCCGCTGTATTCGCGCAGTAGTGTTGTCATCACAAGCTCCTCGTTTGGCGTTGTTTCGTGCAACATATATAGCTGATCGCGTTCGAGTGTGAACTTTACGCGTGTTCGTGAGTCGGGATCAATGTCATAGTCTATGTAGCCCGCTCTTGAGAGTATCTTTAGAGCTGAGTTTACGATTACGGGGTAGTGATGGAAGAGTAGGCTGAACTTCTCTACTTCGAAGTGGAATGTGCGTCCATAGCCCGAACCTGCAGCAATTTGCAGATAATAGGCTATGTGCTCATACACACGACAAATTTCTTCCTTGTTAGGGAATTCTTGTGCGATACGTTTCAAAAGCTTTGCCTTGTCGCTCTTGTCGTAGAGCAATATGGCGTAAGCCTTCTTCCCATCGCGTCCGGCTCTGCCTGCTTCCTGAAAGTAAGCCTCTATCGAATCGGGGCAAGTAATGTGTATCACTACGCGTACGTCGGGCTTGTCGATGCCCATGCCGAAAGCGTTTGTTGCAACCATTACTCGCACCTCATCGTCGTGCCATTTCTTCTGTCGCTCATCTTTTGTAGAGTGTTCAAGACCAGCGTGATAAAAGGTTGCGCTAATGTTATTGTTCAATAAGAGCTCGCATATCTCTTTCGTTAGTTTGCGACTTCGTACATAGACTATAGCACTGCCGTTTATTGAGTTCAGTATGTGCACTAACTGTTGCTGTTTGTTGTCAGAAGTGCGCACTACGTATGCAAGGTTCTTGCGCTCGAAACTCATGCGGAACACGTTCCGCTCCTTGAATTCTAATTGCTCTTGTATGTCGTCAATAACGTCCTTTGTAGCGGTTGCGGTGAGCGCAAGTATTGGAGCGTCGGGCTTTAAGCGGCGTATGTCGGCTATGTGCAGATACGATGGGCGAAAGTCGTAGCCCCATTGCGATATGCAGTGGGCTTCGTCAATGGTTATGAAACTCACGTTTATATGCGCCAGTTTGGTTTGGAATAGTTCCGAACCGATGCGCTCCGGCGACACATAGAGTATCTTCGTATTGCCGAGCACGCAGTTCTCGAGTGTCTTGACGATTTCCTGACGGCTCATGCCCGAGTATATGGCAGCAGCGAGCACTTGGCGGCGGCGCAGGTTCTCTACCTGGTCTTTCATTAGGGCGATGAGCGGCGTGATGACGATGCACACGCCTTCCATGGCGAGAGCCGGCACTTGGAATGTGAGCGATTTGCCGCCGCCCGTAGGCATTAGTCCTAACGTGTCCTTGCCCTCAGCAATGCTGCGTATGATGTCGCGCTGTATGCCGCGGAAGTCGGAGTAGCCCCAAGTGTCTCTGAGTATTTTGAGATATAATGTTTCGTCGTAACCCATTTTATTATTTGATTGAAGCTTCTCGGTTTGTTCTTGTTGTTAGTATTCCTCCGCCACACGTATGTCTTCAATCTGTAGCTGCACCATGTTGCGTTTGAACACGTTGTCCTCAATGGTGTAGGCTATGTCGAAGCTACGTTTCGATTTAATGTAACGCGCTGAAGCACTCTGTCCGAATGCGATACCGTTCACGATGTTGCTCGACTTGGAGTCTACAAGCTCAAGCTTTATGTGCTCCTGCTCGCGTCCTACAACCTTACTTGTTCCGTAGTCGTAAACGTCGGTTGTGCAGAAGAGTGGCTTGGTGTTACCTGGTCCGAATGGTGAGAAACGCTTCAAGTCGTTGTGCAGTTTCTTCGTGATGTCGCGGAAGTCGATTTCGGCATCTATGTTGAGTATTGCCTCTGTCTGTTCGGGCTGTATGTGCTCGTCTACATAGCGTTGAAAGCGGTTGCGGAACTCCTGTATGTCGTCCCATCGCAGCGTTAGTCCGGCAGCGTAGGTGTGTCCGCCGAAGTTCACGAGCAGGTCACGACAGCTCTTTATAGCCGAGTACACGTCAAAGCCAGTCACGCTGCGCGCCGAACCCGTGGCGAAGTCGCCGTCGCGTGTCAGTACGACAGTCGGTCGGAAGTAGATTTCGGTGAGTCGTGATGCCACGATACCGATAACGCCCTTCTTCCAGTTCTCATCGTAGAGCACTATCGACGAGCGGTGGCGCTGACTCTCCAGTTTCGATACGATGCTGTTCGCCTCCTCCGTCATCTGTTTGTCGATGTCCTTGCGCTGTTCGTTGTACTCGTCGATGTGCTTTGCTTTGGCAAGCGCATGTGAGAAGTCTTTCTCTACGAGCAAATCGACGCTCTCGCGTCCGTTCTCCATACGTCCCGACGCATTGATGCGCGGACCTATCTTGAACACGATGTCGCTCATGGATATGTCTCTGCCTCCGAGTCCGCAGATGTCTATAATCGCCTTCAGACCTATGCTCGGGTTCTGGTTGAGCGTTTTCAGTCCGTGGTAGGCGAGAATGCGATTCTCCTCGGTGACGGGTACGATGTCGGCAGCTATGCTCACGGCACAGAAGTCGAGCAGAGGGATGAGTCGAGCGAAGGGGATGCCGTTGTTCTTGGCGAACGCCTGCATCAGCTTGAAGCCTACGCCACAACCGCAGAGATGCTTAAATGGGTAGGTGTCATCTGGTCGCTTCGGGTTGAGGATAGCCACTGCAGGCGGCAGTTCCTCGTCGGGCATGTGATGATCGCAGATGATGAAGTCGATGCCGAGCGACTTGGCGTAGGCAATCTCTTCAACAGCTTTGATGCCACAGTCGAGGATGATGATGAGTTTCACGCCTGCCTCCTTGGCGTAGTCGATGCCTTTCTTACTAACGCCGTAGCCTTCGTCGTAGCGGTCGGGGATGTAATACTCTATGTTCGAGTAGAACTGCTGTATGAACTTATACACCAGTGCTACCGCTGTGCATCCGTCCACGTCGTAGTCGCCGTAGACAAGTATGCGTTCCTTGCGGCCCATCGCGTCGTTGAGGCGGTCGACGGCGAGGTCCATGTCCTTCATGAGGAAGGGGTTGATGAGGTCTGCCAGCTGCGGATGGAAGAATCGCTTGGCAGCTGACTCTGTTGTTATGCCGCGTTGCATGAGCAGCTGGGCGAGTATCGGGCTGATATTCAGCTTCGCCCCCAGTTCGTCAGCCGCCTGTTTCTCCTCTTTCGTAGGTGGCTTGTAATTCCATTTGAATAACATTATATATAGTTTTTATTTTTTCGGTTTAGGAGTGGGGTGCAGGGTGTTAGCGTGTTTAGGGTGTAAACGCGTGTAAAGTTACAAAAAAACTACGGAATAAGAGGAGTGTTTTACGTGTTTTTAAGTGGCAGGTTAAATTCTTTATACCTAATTATTATATTTTTGTAGTCTGTGTTCAGTCGATTGCGTCCGCCGTCTGATTGGATTGCGTCCGCCATCTGATTGGATTGCGTCCGCCGTCTGATTGGATTGCGTCCGCCGTCTGATCGGGTTGCGTCCGCCGTCTGATTGGGTTGCGTCCGCCACACGTTGATAAATGCATAAAAAAAAGACCGAGCAAGGTGGGTGTACACCTGCTCGGTCTTTATTGTCAGTTTATCGGAACTGTCGATTAATCGCCGATTCCCTGGTTCTTCTTAGCCTCAATCATCTTCTGGAGGATGTCAGCCGGGATAGCGTTCTTGTTCACCATGTAGTCCATTGTGTTGGCTACGATGTAGTTCTTGGTCATGTACCAAATACCCTTGTAGTCGCCTGACTCGCCCCAAGAGTTCTTTACCATGTAGTACTCCTTGCCATGCTGGTCCTTAGCGATACCGAAGATAAGCATGCCGTGGTCGTCGGTGAGCTCCCAGTTGTCGAAGCGCTGCTGACGCTGCTCTGCTGTAGGCTCCAGCTCAGGTACCTTGCAGCCGAGTGAGTCGATGAGGTTTGTGCGCTTTGCCGGAGAGAGTTTCAACCAGCGAGCCATGTCGCTGCCAGAGAGACCCTCTGCCTTCTTGGTATCTACGAAGTAAGCAAGACCCTTGCGTGTGAAGCCCGGCTCGCTAACGTCGCCACCCCAAGCTACTGTGTAGCCGTTCATGACAGCGTTCTCGAGGATGCGTGCCATATCCTCCATCGGAAGGTTCCATGACAGTGGGTTGCGCCAGTTATCCTGCACCTCAACAGCGTACTGTGTGTAGTATGGGTGGTGAGAGTAGCTTGTGATTGTTACGTAGTCGTCGAAGTTCAAACCGAGGCTTGCTGCGAATGACTTCGGAGTGTATTCCTTGCCTTCGTATGTGAACTTCTCAGGACACTGACCGAGGTAAGCGTCGAGGATGCCCTGAAGACCCACCTTCCACTGCGAAGAGATCTTGTTAGCTGTGCTCTTAGCGATGCCTGCTACGTACGGCTCAAGCTGACCGAAGAACTCATTGAAGTTGTTGAGCGAGTCTCCGTAGAGTGAACCTGGGAACGGCATTGCGTCCTCCGGGCAGATACCCTGGTTCTTCAATACGTGCAGTACGTCGTAAGCCGAACCACCCTGAGCGAACTGGCAGTCGCCGTGCAGACGAACCACCTGAACGGCGCGGTCCATATAGGTCTTGTTAGCTACAAAAGCCTCGCAGAGGTCGTAAGTCTTGCCTGTAGCCTTGAGAATCTCGCTCTCGAAGTATGAGAGGGTAGAGTAGTCCCAGCATGTACCGCTACGGTTCTGGTCCTTGATACTTGTGATTGGGTTCTCCTTGATTGTCGTGAAGACAGGCTTGTTGCTCGATGCAGCCTTCTTTGGCTTAGCTGCGTTTGCGCTCATCGCAAAAACAGCGAGAAGTGCGAGTGTTAAGATTTTCTTCATGTGATTTTGTTGTAATTTATTAAATTAATTGTTGTGTATTAAGCAATGTCTATTTGTTCTCTGCCATGTATGCTTCGATATCCTTCGGGTGGTAGGGTATTCTGTCCTTGCCGAGGAAGCGACATCCGTCTTTTGTGATGAGTATGTCGTCTTCGATGCGTATGCCTCCGAAGTCCTTATAGGTCTCAATTTTATCGAAGTTGAGGAACTCGGCGCAGTGACCTGAAGCCTTCCAGTCGTCGATGAGTGCAGGGATGAAGTATATGCCAGGTTCGTCGGTCACGACGAAGCCCTCCTCTAAGCGGCGGCCCATGCGCAGGCAGTTGGTGCCGAACTGGTCGAGGCGCGGACGTGTCTCCTCGTCGAAGCCTACGTTTATCTGGTCGAGACCTTCCATGTCGTGCACGTCCATGCCCATCATATGTCCCAGCCCGTGAGGCAGGAACATGGCGTGAGCACCTGCTGCCACGGCTTCGTCTACGTCGCCCTTCATCAGTCCGAGTTCCTTCAGACGCTCTGTCATCAGGCGGCATACCGAGAAGTGTACGTCCATATACTTCACGCCAGGCTTTGCTACATCGAGTGCGTGGTCGTGACATGCCTCAACGATAGAATAAATCTCGAGTTGGCGTTCTGTGAACTTACCGTTGACGGGGAATGTACGTGTGTTGTCTGAGCAATAATTATTGATTGTCTCCGCTCCGCAATCGCACAATACGAGGCGTCCGCTCTCAAGTTTTGCCATCGAAGGGTTGCCGTGCATTATCTCGCCATGCTGGCTGAAGATGGTGGCAAAGCTTGTCATTGCTCCGTAAGATAGGGCTATGCTGTCTACTTGTCCGGCTACGAACTTCTCTGTAAGGCCTGGTTTTGTAAGGCGCATGGCAGTGGTGTGCATCTTGTAGCCGATTACTGCTGCACGCTCAAGTTCTTCTATCTCTTGCTGTTCTTTGGTAGAGCGCATCTTCACTACGGCACGAATAAGTTCGAGACTTGCCGCTTCCTTCTGTTGAACGGGGTGTATGCCGAGCAAGTCGAATATCTGTATCTTAGTGTCGTGGCGATAAGGTGGCAGGAAATGGATACGGCGTTTCTGTCGCATCGCTTCGTTGCAGATGCTCTTGAGCGATTTCATGGGGGCTGTGTTAGTCACGCCGACACGTTCTGCCATATCTTTCACGCTGTCAACACTGCCATACCACACGATATCTTCAATGTCGATATCGTCGCCGACGAGTGTCTCTGTGCCGTTATCGAGGTCGATAACACCGACAAGACCATCTCGGTTGAGTCCGAAATAATAAAGAAATGAGGAGTCCTGACGGAATGGATAGTAGCCATTTGAGGGGTAGTTACATGGCGACTCGTTGTTGCCGAAGAGTATTATTATACCGTCTTTCATAAGCTCTCGGAGCTTGGCGCGACGGCCAACGTAGGTTGCTTTGTCAAACATATAACCTTGTTTTTTGTTATTATTTGCACAAAGTTACGTTAATTTGAAGACATAGCAAAACGATAACGCCATTTTATGTTTTATTATGATATTGTTTCGTTTTGATTTCTATTAGAAGAAATAAATATGCGAATAATATTAAATTGGTTATATTTATTCTTCGAGAGTAGAAATGCTATTCTCAAATCGGTGCACACAACAACTCATAACCTCTACCGGAGCATAGAAGAAATACTTCTTGTAGTTGCGGAACGTCTTTTTCATGGCTTTTGAGTTGTTCGACACGAAAACGCCTGAGGAATGATGAAACTGCCATTCGTCTTGCTTTATGACGATGGGTGCGTCGAGAGCTTCGAGTGCCAGCTCGTAAGCTTTCGGCGTAATGTCTTTTATGAATGGTATCTCGTCCTTCTCAAAGCCCAATGTCTTAATGAGAATGCTTGCCTCCAACTGCGCAATCTTTGTCAGCTGTAGACGATTGAGCCAGTCTTCAAGCTTTATAAAGTCGATTTTATCACCATCGTGACGCAGAAACGCACCGATACGCACGATGTTTGCGAAGTGTAAACCGTTGGTGAGTATGGTTTGTGTTGTCTGTACTATGATGTCAAGGAAGTTGAGGGTCTCTATAGATGAGTCGTTACTCAATGGTTCCGACTTACGTATCTTCTTCAAGCGACTATTCAGTAGCAGGTTCTGCATTCGTGAGAAGCCCGCATCAGGCAGGTTCTGTAGTCCGCCCACGGCTGGTATGTCAGCGCGGTCTGCAAAGTACTCTCCCAAGCCGTGTGTTTCTGCCAGCTTGGCAAGTACGTTCCATTTGTATTTGGACATGGGTTCTATTTCTTCGCTCATTCCAAACACCGTATTTTGCAGAATACGGAAAAAGTTACGCTTTATTATATCCATATCAGAATGTTGAATGTATGGGGTTGGGGTGTTGAATGATGGGGTGCGGGGGGGTGGGTGTTGAATGTTAAGAGTATCTGCGCGGCAGACGGAAGATGATAGCCACAACTACGCACAGTGTCAGAGCCATGGGGTAGAACAGATAAGGCATTATTCTGACGGGGTTCAGCTGCGTCAGTCCGGCTGCCATAAGCATCTGTGCGCCATATGGTATGAAGCCCTGGGCGCAGCAAGAACTGGTGTCGAGCAGACTTGCCACCTTGCGCTTGTCGAGTTCGAAGCGCTCGCTGATGCGTCGTGCTATGTTGCCGGTAGATATGATGGCAACGGTGTTGTTGGCTGTGCAAAGGTCTATTATGGCTACCATGAGGGCGATAACAGCTTCCGCACCGCGCTTGCCCTTGATGTGCGATGTTGTCTTGGCGATGATGAAGTCGATACCGCCCTTCTTGTGCACTATCTCGAACACGCCGCCGGCAAGCATTGTTATTATGATCAGTTCGCCCATCGACAGTATGCCGTCGCCCATTGAGTGGAACCACTCGTACACGTCGAAGCTTCCGTCGAGTATGCCGATTGCTCCGGTTATTGTTAGTCCGATGGTGAGCACCGCCATTACGTTCATGCCAGCGATGGCTGTAGAGAGAACGGCGAGGTAGGGTAGTATCTTCACGTAATTGATGCCATGCACATTGGTAAGTGGCGACATCTCTTGTCCTAAGAAGACGTATATGGCAAGCGAGAGGATTGCTGCAGGGAGAGTGATGAAGAAGTTCACGCGAAACTTGTCGTTCATCTTGCAGCCTTGCGTACTCGTAGCAGCAATGGTGGTGTCGGATATGAACGAGAGGTTATCGCCGAAGAACGCACCGCCTACTACTACAGCCGTCACTAACGCCACGTCCAGTTGCATTGTGGTGGCGAGTCCGGAGGCTATCGGCACGAGTGCGACGATGGTTCCTACGCTTGTTCCTATCGACAGGCTTATGAAGCATGTCGCAATGAACAGCCCGGGCAGCACCATGTTGCTCGGCAGTAGCGAGAGCATAGTGTTTACGGTGGCATCAACTGCTCCGATGGCTTTTGCCGAGTTGGCAAAGGCACCAGCCAATACAAATATCCAAAGCATCGTGATAATGTTCGGCGAGCTTGCTCCGCGGCTGAATACCGCAACGTTCTTCTGCAGGTTCTTGCCGCCTGCTATAGCTACGGCGTATATGCCCGAAATCATGAACGCTACGCTTATCGGCACCTTATAGAAGTCGCCTGCTATAATCGATGTTACAAGATATAGAGTGATAAATACCAAAAGAGGGCTTATCGCAAGAACTCCTTTTAAATTGTTCATAGTTGTTTCTTTTTTAGTCTACGTGGTATGGGCAAGATGCCCATACCTCCTATCTTTTGTTTGGTGCAGTAGGGACTGCTGCACCCCCTACTTTTTTACTTTTATCTGTCCTTTTTACTTTTTTATCTTTTTACTTTTATCAAAGCTGTGTGCGGCGGTAGAAGTCGACATTCTCCTTTGTAAGAAGTTCTATAGGCATATAGTTCACCGGTTGCACCTTCTTCTTCAGTACAATGGCTTTGAACAGAGTGTCTACGCAACTATAGCCTTGCTGGTAGCCGTGCTGCGCGATGATGAACGACATACTGCCCTGGCGCAGACATTCTGCGTTCTTTGCCACCATATCGTAGCCCATGATTTGTATGTCGCGCATATTGTTGCGAAGCAGGAACTCGCCCACAATGTGTGCTCTTGAATTAAGTGTTATGCAATGATGTGTGTTGGGATGCTGCTCAAAGAATTCTTTAAGTATAGCATCGTATTCGCTGCGTGTACCCTTGAAAGGTACGCATAGTTCTGTGATTTTAATCTGCGGGAAATGGTCGTGCATATAATGGCGAAAGCCCACTTCGCGGTTCACCTGCTGCGTACTGGTCACCTTGCCGTCCTTCATCTGCTTGAAAAGCATGATTTCCTTTTCGTTTGAAGCGATGAGCATAAGCATTTTGGCAGCAAAGAAACCGCTGCAGAATGAGTCCTGACCGAAGAAAGAGAGCGGTTTAAGGTCGGGCATATAGGAGTCGAGCATCACAAATGGTATCTGTTGCTCGTGGAGAATATCAGTGAATTGTTTGGTTGTTTCGATGTCCTGTGGCACTATTATTATGCCGTTGGGATTCGATGCGAGACATTGTGTATAACAATCGATGAACGAATTGTTATTGAAACGCTCATAATACATAATCTTTACGTTAATGTTGAAGTCGCGCCTTACCTCTATAGCCTTCTGCACGCCCTGCTCTATCTCTTCCCAATAGGCTTCCGACTCATGCTGTGGTATGAGCGCATAGAACACGTATGTCTTGTTGTAAGCCAACGCGCTTGCATAGACATTGGGATGATACTCCATCTCCTTGAGAGCCTTCTCAACTTTCTCGCGTGCCGGTGCCGATACATTCGGACGATTGTGTAGTACGCGGTCTACTGTTCCGACCGACACGCCTGCTCTTTCTGCAATATCCTTAATTCTGATTTTCTCCATTCCTAATGGTTGTGCGTTTCTTTTTGGGTTTGTTATTATATGATTGGTACAATGATGCGCCAACCCACATATTACGTGCAAATTTAAATAAAAATATTGAATTATTCACTCGATAAATGCAACTTTATTGCTTCGATTGAAGATTTTCTGTTTTACATGCGCTTGTCTGATAAAATTTTTGTTATTTTGCATTGAAATTCGAAACGTATCGAATGTATTTTAGGTTTTAAACACTATAAAGATGAAACTATTCAGAAGTATAGTTGAACTTCAGAATGAGTTGTTTGAAGTTCGGAAGTTAGGAAAAAAGGTAGGTATTGTGCCAACAATGGGTGCCCTCCATGAGGGCCATGCGTCGCTCGTAAAACGCAGTGTTGCGGAGAATGGAGCGACCGTAGTTTCTGTTTTTCTTAATCCGACTCAGTTCAACGACAAGAGCGATCTTGAGCGCTATCCGCGCACACTTGATGCCGACTGCGCTTTGTTGGAGGCTTGTGGTGCCGATTATGTTTTCGCTCCGTCAGTAGAGGAGATGTATCCCGTAGAGGACAAACGTCAGTTTGAGTTTCCACCAGTTACAACGGTGATGGAGGGTGCGCATCGTCCGGGCCATTTCAACGGCGTGTGTCAGGTTGTATCGCGCCTGTTTTATATTGTACGTCCAGACCGCGCCTATTTCGGCGAGAAGGACTGGCAGCAGATTGCTGTCGTGAAGGCAATGGTGCGCTTCCTCAAGCTTGATGTGCAGATTGTCGAATGTACTACAATACGCGAAGCCGACGGCTTGGCAAAGAGTTCACGCAACACGCTACTCTCTGCCGACGAGCGTGCCATCGCTCCACGCATCTACGAGGCTTTGCAATCGAGCCGCGAATATGCCAAGACACACACATTGGCAGAGACTCACGAGTATGTAGTTTCTACCATCAACGCTGTAGACGGACTTGAGGTGGAGTATTTCTCAATCGTCGACGGCGATACATTGCTCGACGTTGCTAATTGGGACGACAGTGCGTATGTAGTAGGCTGCATCACGGTTTATTGCGGCAAGACACCGATACGTTTGATTGACCACATTACTTATAAGAAATAGTTTCTCAGAAATATGATGATAGAAGTATTAAAGTCGAAGATTCATTGTGCGCAGGTAACACAAGCGAATCTTAACTATATCGGCAGCATCACCATCGACGAAGACCTCTTGGATGCTGCCAATATGATTGAAGGCGAGAAGGTGCAGATTGTGAACAACAACAACGGCGAGCGCTTCGAGACATATATTATCAAGGGTGAACGCGGATCGGGCTGCATCTGTCTCAATGGTGCTGCTGCACGCAAGGTTGTAGTGGGCGACACTGTGATAATCATCTCCTACGCCCTCATGGACTTTGAGGAGGCAAAGACTTTCCGTCCCTCAGTGATATTCCCCGAGAATAATAAAGTGTAGCAAATGTTGAACATTAATTCCATTTATGCCAGATAATCCTACTGCAAAACGCTCTTCCAAATCCGCGCCAAAAGCTTTCGATAAGAACTATGGTCATCTGCAGCCGCAAGCTGTGGATATAGAGAAGGTGGTGCTTGGTGCGCTTATGATTGACAAGGATGCGTTTTCTATCGTGTCCGAGACACTGCGCCCCGAGACATTCTACGAGCCACGCCACCAGAAGATATACAACGCCATACAGACACTCTCGATGAACGAGAACCCCGTCGACATTATGACCGTCGTTGACGAGCTAAAGCGCGAAGGCACTATCGACGACGTGGGCGGTGCGCCCTACATTGTCGATCTTAGCTCGCACGTGGCTTCTTCGGCTCACATCGAGTATCACGCCAAGATTCTTGCGCAGAAGTTCCTCGCACGCCAGCTTATCTCTTATGCCAGCGTCGTAGAGACAAAGGCTTTCGACGAGACGCAGGACGTGGACGAACTGATGCAGGAGGCGGAGGGTTCGCTCTTCGAACTCTCGCAGCGCAACATGAAGAAGGACTACACGCAAGTTGACCCCGTCATCACCCGTGCTATTGACATTCTGCAGAAGGCATCTGCCAACGCCGGTGGCTTGACTGGTGTGCCTACTGGTTTCGAGAAACTCGACGAGAAAACGAGCGGTTGGCAGAGCTCCGACCTCGTCATCATCGCCGGACGACCTGCCATGGGTAAGACTTCGTTCGCCCTTTCGCTCGCCAAGAATATCGCCGTCGACTATCATACGCCTATCGCCTTCTTCTCTCTTGAGATGAACAACGTGCAGCTCGTGAACCGTCTTATCTCCAACGTCTGTGAGATACCTGGCAACAAGATGCTCAACGGACAGCTCTCCGACGACGAGTGGGAGCGCCTTGACAAGAACGTGCGTAATCTACAAGGCTCGCCACTCTATATCGACGACACACCTGGTCTCTCTATCTTCGAGCTGCGCACCAAAGCACGCCGCCTCGTGCGCGAGAAGGGTGTGAAGATAATCATGATCGACTACCTCCAGCTTATGAACGCCAACGGTATGCGCTTCGGCAGCCGTCAGGAGGAGGTTTCGAAGATTTCGCAGTCGCTGAAGGGTCTCGCCAAGGAGCTTGACATACCTATCCTCGCTCTTTCGCAGCTCAACCGTACTGTTGAGAACCGTGAGGGTTTGGAAGGCAAACGTCCGCAGCTGTCCGACCTTCGTGAGTCGGGAGCCATTGAGCAAGATGCCGACATGGTGCTCTTCGTACACCGCCCAGAGTATTACCATATCCTCACCGACGAGAAGGGTAACGACCTTCGCGGCATGGCGCAGATTATCATTGCCAAGCATCGTAAGGGTGCCACGGGCGATGTGCTCCTCACGTTCCGTGGCGAGTTCACACGCTTCCAGGATCCGCAGAAGCAGTCGGTACCCATTGGCGATGCTCCGTTTGGCTCAGAGATAATTGGTAGCAAGATGAATACAGGCGATATGCCGTTGCCACCAGATATGATGGAAAGCGCACCATTCGGCTCGCCTGCCGACCCTGCACCGTTCTGATAAAAGTAAAAAGGTAAAAAAGTAAAAAGGGCTTTTACTCTTCTTACTTTTTTACCTTTTTACTTTTAAAAGCTTTTGTGGTTGCGTGGTATGGACAAGATGCCCATACCTCCTACTTTTTTACCTTTTTACTTTTATGAGTTTTTCTCTCTGTGTATCACGCTGCCGTTTCCCTGATGTGTGGCAAGCACTAATACTTCGGCTATCTGCACGTGTTTCGGGGCGGAAGCTGCGTAGAAAGCTACGTCGGCAATGTCGGTACCAGTGAGCGGAACGATACCTTTGTACACGTTCTCGGCGCGGGCGTTGTCGCCGTGGAAGCGGACGTTGCTGAAGTTGGTCTCAACGAGCCCGGGCTTCACGTTCGTTACGCGAACTGCCGATTCGGCTACGTCGATACGCAAGCCATCGGTTATGGTCTTCACGGCTGCCTTCGTGGCGCAATAGACATTGCCACCGGCATATGCTGCGTCGCCTGCCACGCTACCGATGTTGATTACGTGACCCTCGTTACGCTCCACCATAGCTGGCACGATGAGGCGTGTCATGGTGAGCAGCCCCTTTATGTTGGTGTCTATCATCGTGTTCCAGTCTTCGGGGTCGCCCTCGTATTCCTTTTCGAGACCGAGCGCGAGTCCGGCGTTGTTGATCAGAACATCAATTGTCTGCCATTCAGCTTCGAGCGAACCGATTGCCTGTTTTGCCGCCTCGGCATCGCGCACGTCGAACACCAAGGTGCGCACCTTCGTGCCTTTAGCTTCGAGCTGTGCCTTTATCTCTGCTAACTTCTCTGCGCGACGAGCCGTGAGAATAATATTGTAACCGCCTTCGGCAAACTTTCTTGCGCAGGCTTCGCCGATGCCGCTTGTGGCACCGGTTATGAGTGCTATCTTCTTCATAATAGTCTGGTGTTAAATGGTTTGATATGTTTAGGTGTAGCTCTACTTCACTACTTTGTGACCTTCGTCTACCCATGCGTTGTAGCCCTTGTCGAGCTCTACAACTACATAACCGTTGCGCACGAGTATGTCGGCTGCCTTCTTGCTGCGCTTGCCGCTGCGACAGTTCACGGCTATCACTCTGTCTTTAGGGAGCACTTCGCACGCTTTCTGCTCGAAGTCGGGCTTCAGCACGTCTATATTAACAGCGTTCTCGATATGACCCACAGCGAACTCTTCAGCCGTGCGCACGTCAAGTCGCACTACCGTTGTGTCGGCAATTATCTTCTCATATGCGTCTGCCGATACGCTCTCAAAACCCTTGTTCTGCGCCTTGCAAGAGAAGATGGCGCAGAGCATAGTAAGTATGCTCATGATTTTTATTGTTTTCATTATTATAATATGTGGTTAATCCTTAATAAGATAATGCCTTCTCGACTCGTATTACGATACAAAAGTAACTATTAGAATTGACGTGGTTGTCAACAATATTGTTAAACTACTTTAAACCACCGCGATGCAAGCGTTTTGTTTTCAGTATTAGTCACCTTAAAGTAACTGACTTACGGTAAGCGTACCTACTTGTGTAGCGTTCTGAAACTTAGTAATTTTGCAGCAGTAAAAGCAAAATATGGTGGGTGTGGGTATCTCTATAATGGTGTAGCAGTACTTGTAGGGGAGAGTACTTGAGTACTGGTGGATATATTACTCGAGTACGGTGGTGAGATTACTCGAGTATAGTGGTGAGATTACTCGAGTACTACATAGAGAGTACTCATTTTCTTAACTCGAGCACTGCTATTGTTGTTA
>DAVZJL010000044.1:0-19985 GCA_052272805.1 Prevotella sp.
GCTATGTGGTTGTTGGGCTTTCAGCCCGCATAGTATATAGGCAAGCCCTTTTAGTGAATATTGCATTAAAACACTGAACAACAAGGCAATACAAATATGACTAATTGTTTACCGGACAGCAATAATTTATATATAGCAAGTGCCGCATCCGCTGCTTAGTAAGCACTACCCTGCATCATGCGTGCGAAGAAGTCGAAGTTGTCCTTCACAATCTTCTTGCCCTCCTCCTCACCGCCGAAGCAGTTGATACGCGCCTCGGGCAGCATATCGTGCTCGTGGAGGTAGCGGAGCATATCGCCCGGCAGCATGAAGATGTTGCCGAAGGTGTTCGCCTTGGCATACTCGGCATCGTAGAGCGGGTTGCGTGGGTCGCAGATGAGTCGCGCCACGTTGGGGAAGTAGACCACGTTGAAGTCCGACTCGCGCACAAAGACGGTGAAGTCCATCTTCTCCTGTGGCAGCGTGAGCTGCGACACAGTCTTCTTCGGAAGTCCTACACGGTCGGTGAGGAACAGGCGCAGCATGTCGGCGTTGTTGAAGTAGAACAACGGCGAGCCACTGTTCTCCTCGATGAGCCTGCGACGGTTGTCGATGCAGAGCGTTGTGTTATGCTTGCGTGTCTTCTTCTCAGCATCGAACGCCTCGGTGTTGTTCGACCAAGAACCCTGCGAGCCGATGTAGAACTCGCCATCGTACTCCACGAAGAACGCCATTGCCGACTTGCTGTCGTAGCACTCCGGCTGCGGATGGCTCAAACCGTGGTCGCTGAGCGTGAACTTCTCGCCACGCAGCGACTCGAACGTCATGCTCTCCCCCTTCACGGCATCGGTGATGAGATAGAAATCGAACGGCAGATAACGCTGCGAAGCAATCTTGTCGGCAGCCTCAGCATTGCCGTTGTTGCGCACGATGCGAGCCAGCCAATCCTGTGGGCGCATAGCGAGCGGTTGCAGGCGGTTCTCGAACATGGCGATGCTCTCAGCCACGTTCACGGCGATGGGCGGCGGACAGTTGAGCGAGCGCGAGAGACGCTGCGCCTGTTGACGTATGAGCATCGGCGCATTCTCGTTGCACGAAGCGTAGCAAGCAAAGTACGACCACTTCATAAGATCGAGCTGCGCGTAGAAGTTCTGCGCAAACTCAGCCTTTGTAAAGAACTCCTTCAGCTCCTCGTTCACGGGCATATCCTCGAAGCGCTTATCCATGAGCGAGCACGCCGTGCGTGCAGCAGCCTCAAGAGCCGGCGTATCGGGCGACACCACAGCCGACGGCTCGGTGCGCGTCATAAGCAACCAGATGAGGAAGCGTATGTCCTCTACGTTCGGCTCGTTGCGATAGTAGTTCTGCATGTCTACATCGTAGAACGGCAGCTGACGACCGTACAACTCCTGGAAGCTATCGGTGAGCGCGTTCCAGATGCCGAGGTCGGAAATCATATCCTCATAATACATCGTGAGCACGATAGCAAGCTCACGCAGGTTGTCGCCTTTAAATTCTTCAATGTTCAGTTTCTCCATCAGCTCTGCCAAGTCTGAGGCAAAGCGTGCATATGCAGCATCGGTCGTTCCCTTCAAGAAAAGTGGGTGACGACGCGCGATGTCCATTGCCGGAATGCGGATTTTTGTCATATTATTTTGGTTTTTAAGGTTATAATTCTTTTTTTAGGGCGGCGTTTAAGCCGAACTATGGCGGCGTTTAAGCCGAACTAAGCCTTCTCTAAGGCGGCGTTTAAGCCGAACTAAGCCTTCCTATGCCTTTCTAAGCCTTGGGTAACTAAGCCGAGCTAAGCCTCTTTAAGCCTTTCTAAGCCTTAACCAACTAAGCCGAGCTAAGCCTCCTTAAGCCTCTCTAAGCCTTGGAAAACCAATGCTAACTAAGCCCTCCCCGACGGGGAGGGTTGGGAGGGGCTACCCGAACAGCTCTCTCAGCACCGCGAGCGACTTCATATCGGGGAAGTCGGGCAGGTGCAGGCGGTAGTAGGCAAGCACTACGTCGACACAACGGTTGCGCTCCTCGCGTGTGAGACGCAGCAAGCGCATCGTGGCGTAGCTCAGACGTAGCAGCAAACCAATCTTCTCTGCCTCGTGCGGAGGTAGAAAGTCGGTATGAGGAGGTGCAACAGACACAAAACAACCCTCGCGCATATCGAAACAACAACCGCTGGTGGCATCCTCCACGTTAGGATAGAAGCCTAAGAAGCGCGTGAGGTGCAACATATATATAATGTGGAAATTGGCGAAACTGCCGTCACAGGCATCCAACCACCGCACACTATGCTCAACGAAAGCATACAGGGCAGGGTCGGCTTGCTCAGAGCGCGTGACGTAAATGGTGAACTCAGCCGCAAACAGGGCTATCGACAGCTTAGCCATATCGAAGGGCAACGAGCGAAACGGGAAAGCCACCGCAGCCGAGTGCAATTTATGCAAGCGCTGCGTAGCACGATAGTCGAACTCGATGTCGAGGATAGTAAGCGGTTGGAAGTACTGCTTCTTTATGCCCGCACGCCCCTGACGCGGTATGCGCTGTATGAAAGAGAGACGACCACGCCCTTCGGTGTACATATCCACAATCATTTGCGACTCGCCGTATTTCAATGAGTTAAGCACTATTGCGCGCGTTTTTTCCAGCATTTTTTGATTGTTTTGGTCTATTTAAGGGCAAAATTAATGAAAAAAGCACTATTTAAAGAAAAAAGAACAAAGAAAATTTGGTGGGTTTAAAATAAAGCAGTACCTTTGCATCCGCAAAAATGCAAGTAGTATTGGTCCCTTCGTCTATCGGTTAGGACGAGAGATTTTCATTCTCTAAAGAGGAGTTCGACTCTCCTAGGGACTACAATAAAAAAATAAAAAACTGAAAAAACAAGATGGCAAACCACAAATCATCACTTAAGAGAATCCGTCAGGACAAGGTTAAGGCTTTGCACAACAGATACTACGCAAAGACTATGCGTAATGCAGTTCGCAAGCTGCGCGCAATGACGGACAAGGAAGAGGCAGTAAAGCTCTATCCTTCTGTTCAGAAAATGCTGGACAAGTTGGCAAAAACTAACATTATCCACAAGAACAAAGCTGCAAACTTGAAGTCAAGTTTGTGTCTGCATATCAGCAAGCTCGGCTAAGAGCGTGTTGACAGAACCCCATACTAAGGTCATACTTCAAACGAAGTGTGACCTTTTTTTTGTTTGCGCATTTTTAAGCCTTAATATTTCCGTAAGTCACGGAAAATTAGTACTTTTGTAGTCCAAACATAGATAATCGAAAATGGCAGAAATACAAAACACCGAGAACAGCTACTCGGCAAGTAACATACAAGTTCTGGAAGGACTTGAGGCCGTGCGCAAGCGCCCGGCAATGTACATCGGCGACATCAGCGAAAAGGGTCTGCATCACCTCGTGAACGAGACCGTTGACAACTCTATTGACGAGGCAATGGCAGGCTATTGCACCGACATCGAGGTGACAATCAACGAAGACGAATCGATCACCGTTCAGGACAACGGTCGAGGCATCCCCGTAGACATGCACGCCAAGCTGCACAAGTCGGCTCTGGAGGTCGTAATGACAGTGCTCCACGCCGGCGGTAAGTTCGACAAGGGCTCATACAAGGTCAGCGGTGGTCTGCACGGTGTGGGTGTGAGCTGCGTAAACGCACTCTCATCACGCATGAAGTCGCAGGTATTCCGCGACGGAAAGATATACCAGCAGGAATACGAGAAGGGCAAACCGCTCTACTCCGTGAAGGTAGTAGGCGAGACCGACAAGCGCGGTACACGCCAGCAGTTCTGGCCCGACCCTACCATATTCACCACCACCCACTACCAGTGGGACATCATCGCACGCCGTATGCGCGAGCTTGCGTTCCTCAACGCCGGCATCCGCATCACTCTGCGCGATATGCGCCCCAACGAAGAGGGCAAGACACGCGAAGAGGTGTTCCACGCTAAGGACGGACTTAAGGAGTTCGTGCGCTACGTAGACCGCCACCGCACACACCTCTTCGACGACGTAATCTATCTGAAGACAGAGAAGCAGGGGATACCTATCGAAGTGGCAGTGATGTACAACACCGACTACTCGGAGAACATCCACTCGTACGTAAACAACATCAACACCATAGAGGGCGGCACACACCTCACAGGTTTCCGCGCTGCTCTCACACGCACATTGAAAACTTACGCCGACAACGACCCTGCTATCTCGAAGCAGATTGAGAAGGCGAAGATAGAAATTGCAGGCGAGGACTTCCGCGAAGGACTCACAGCCGTAATCTCGATCAAGGTGGCAGAGCCACAGTTCGAGGGTCAGACAAAGACCAAGCTCGGCAACAGCGAGGTGGCAGGTGCCGTGCAGCAGGCTGTAGGCGAGGCTCTCACCAACTATCTTGAGGAGAACCCGAAGGAGGCGAAGATGATATGCGACAAGGTGATTCTTGCAGCAACAGCGCGTATCGCAGCACGCAAGGCTCGCGAGAGCGTACAGCGCAAGAACCCGATGACCGGCGGCGGACTCCCCGGCAAGCTCGCCGACTGCTCTAACCGCGACCCGAAGAAGTGCGAGATATTCCTCGTCGAGGGTGACTCTGCGGGTGGCTCGGCAAAGCAGGGACGCGACCGCTACACACAGGCCATACTGCCGTTGCGCGGTAAGATTCTGAACGTGGAGAAGGTGATGTGGCATAAGGTGTTCGAGTCGGAGTCGGTGATGAATATCATCCAGAGCATCGGCGTACGCTTCGGTGTAGAGGGTGAGGACGACAAGGAAGCAAACATCGACAAGCTCCGCTACGACAAGATTATCATCATGACCGATGCCGATGTCGATGGCTCACACATCGACACACTCATCATGACACTCTTCTACCGCTTCATGCCGAAGATAATTCAGGAAGGACACCTCTATATCGCCAACCCACCGCTCTACCTCTGCACCTACAAGAACAAGGTGAAGGAGTACTGCTACACAGAGCAGCAGCGTCAGGCATTCCTCGACAAGTACGCAGGTGGCATAGACGACGGCAAGTCGATACACACACAGCGTTACAAGGGTCTCGGCGAGATGAATGCAGAACAACTTTGGGAGACAACCATGGACCCGAAGACTCGTCTGCTGCGCCAGGTGACTATAGAGAACGCTGCTGAGGCAGACGAGATTTTCTCAATGCTCATGGGCGACGACGTAGAACCACGCCGTAAGTTCATCGAAGAGCACGCAACATATGCTAACATTGACGCATAAACAAATAAAGGCTTGTACCAAGATGACACAAATCGGGTACAAGTCTTTTTTTGCATTTGTATAAAAGCCAACTCAAGAATGCTCCGCCTAATACATATCCTCATACTCTTTGCCGCATCGCTTGCCACCGCCACGGCTGGCGACTTCGATTGTCGTTGGATGTCGCACCCTGCGCCCGACGACACATCGCACGTGTGGTTTCGCCGCACGCTTGTGATAGAAGAGCAGGATATGCCACGCACAGCATACATACACGTCGCCACGACGGGGCGGTTCGTGCTCTACGTGAACGGGCGTAACGTGTCGACAGCCCTCTTCACACCCGACCGCACACCGAACGACACCACTGTCATGGCTATCAGCTACGACGTGCGCCGTTTTCTGCGCCCCGATAGCAACACCATCGCCCTACTCTACTGCCCTTCAACACGCACACGCCGGCAAGTGAGCATCAGCTTCTACGGCATCGCTGCCGACAGTTCGCGCTTCGCAACGAACGATACCGATGGCTGGCTCTGCCGACATGCAGACACATGGCAGACACACGACGGTGGCGAAGCAATGAACCGCAACACCTACCCCTATCGCTGGACAGATACAAATCAGCCTTTGACACTGTGGCTGGCAGTAGGGCAAATCTCAACACCTCAACATCACACCACCTCAACATCACACCACCACACCACCTCAACATCTCAACATCTCACCACCTCACCACCTCAACATCTCAACACCACACCACCTCAACACCTCAACACCTCCCCACCCCTTTCCGCCGAGGACATCTGTGGCTACTCGCCCGTGCGCATCAATCCACTCGTTGACAACGCTGCCCACATGCGCCGCATCTACACCCCACTCTTCACCGAACAGAGTGCCGACACACTCATAGTGCACCTCGTGCCCAACGAGCGCCACCTCATCCGCGTAACCCTACGTGGCTGTCGGCGTGGCGAGCGCATCAGCATCGGCAACCTTCACTACGTCTGTACGGGCGAGATAGATGAGCAAGCATTCGCACGCTTCACGCCCACCAACTCAAACACAATCATTATCACCGGCGACAGCCATTTTCGGAGCGAGCAAGTGCAGGAGGTAGAAAGCATTTGCTTGTGAAGAAACGCCACGATACGTGTTCATAGCAGTTAAGGAAACGCCACGATACGGGGCAATCGCTTTTTAATAAAACATAATTTTCCATATATAATAAGGTGTATGTAGAAAAATATGCTTACTTTTGCGCCCAAATTAAAGAACAACATAGAAAATGCAAGAAAACTTAGTTATCGTCGAGAGCCCCGCAAAGGCTAAGACAATTGAGAAATTCTTGGGCGACGACTTCAAGGTGATGTCGTCATACGGTCATATCCGCGACCTGAAGAAGAAAGAACTCAGCATAGACAAAGAAACGCTGCAACCAGCTTACGTCATACCGAAGGACAAGGAAGAACTTGTGAAGCGCCTCCGCGAAAGCGCAAAGAAAGCCGACAAGGTATGGCTCGCATCCGATGAGGACCGCGAAGGAGAAGCCATCTCATGGCACCTTTGCGAAGTGCTCGGACTGGACGAGGCGTCTACCAACCGCATCGTATTCCACGAAATTACAAAACCGGCAATTCTCGCAGCTATCGAGAACCCGCGCCACTTGGACATGAACCTCGTTAATGCGCAGCAGGCACGCCGCGTATTGGACCGCATCGTGGGCTTCAAGCTCTCGCCCGTGCTGTGGCGCAAGGTGAAGCCGGCGCTTTCCGCCGGCCGTGTGCAGTCGGTAGCCGTGCGTCTCATCGTAGAGCGCGAACGCGAGATACAGCAGTTCCAGAGCGAGCCCTACTACCGCATCAACGCCATCTTCGCCATCACAAACGCCGACGGATCGCAGTCGGAGGTGAAGACAGAACTCGACAAGCGCTTCACGACGCACGAGGATGCCATCGCATTCCTCGAAAAGTGCAAGGACGCAGAGTTCAGCGTAGCCAATGTGACGAAGAAACCATTGAAACGTATGCCCGCTCCGCCGTTCACCACCTCTACGCTGCAGCAGGAAGCAGCCCGCAAGCTGGGCTTCTCGGTGTCGCAGACCATGATGGTGGCGCAGCGCCTGTACGAAAGCGGTCTCATCACATACATGCGTACTGACAGCGTGAACCTCTCCAACCTGTGCATCGGTGCAGCGAAGGAGGAGATAATAAAGCTCTACGGCGAAGAATACAGCTCGCCACGCAACTTCCACACTCACTCGAAGGGAGCGCAGGAGGCTCACGAGGCTATCCGCCCGACATACATGGCGAACACCACCATCGAAGGAACAGCGCAGGAGCGCCGACTCTACGACCTCATTTGGAAGCGCACGGCAGCAAGTCAAATGGCAGAGGCACAGATTGAGAAGACTACAGTGAGCATCGCTTCGTCGAAGTGCGACGAGCGCTTCATCGCCAACGGCGAAGTAGTGAAGTTCGACGGTTTTATCAAGGTATATCGCGAGTCGACCGACGACGACGCTGAACAGCAGGACGAGTTCGCTCACAACCTACCGCCTATCAAGGAGGGCGACGTGCTCACACGCCGCGAAATTTCGTCAACAGAACGCTACTCGCAGGGCCCCACACGCTACACCGAAGCAAGCCTCGTGCACAAGCTGGAGGAATTGGGCATAGGTCGTCCGTCAACATACGCACCGACAATCTCTACCATTCAGCAGCGCGAATACGTCATCAAGGGCGACAAGAAGGGCGAGGAGCGTCCGTACGTCATCGACACCCTGCGCGGCATCAAGATAACACCGACACGCAAGATGGAGCTGACTGGCAATGAGAAGGGCAAGTTGCTACCTACCGACATAGGCATCGTAGTGAACGACTTCCTCATGGAGAACTTCCCTGCCATCATGGACTACAACTTCACGGCAAAGGTAGAGCAGCAGTTCGACCAGATTGCCGACGGCAAGGAGGAGTGGACAGACATGATGAAGCACTTCGACCAGGAGTTTGAGCCTACCGTAGACAAGGTGATGAACGCCCGCTCGGAGCACAAGGCTGGCGAACGTCAGTTGGGCACCGACCCCGTAAGCGGACACCCTGTGTTCGTGAAGATAGGCCGCTACGGTCCGGTGGTGCAGATAGGCACAGCCGATGACGACGAGAAGCCACGCTTCGCGCAAATGCCTGCCGACAAGAGCATGGAGACAATCACGCTGGAGGAAGCACTCGAACTGTTCAAACTGCCACGCACCATCGGCGAATACGAGGGCAAGACCGTCACCATAGGCGCAGGACGCTTCGGCCCGTACGTGCTGCACAACAAGAAGTACGTATCACTGCCTAAGGACGAGGACCCGATGACCGTAACACTCGACACAGCTATCAGCCTCATCGAGGAGAAGCGCAAGGCAGAGGAGCAGCGCCACCTGAAGAAGTTCGACGAAGACCCGAAGCTCGAGGTGCTCAACGGCCGCTACGGCCCGTACATAGCCTACGACGGAGCCAACTACCGCATACCGCGCGACCTGCACGAGAAGGCAGCCGAACTGACCTACGAGCAGTGTATGGACATCATTAAGAACCCACCGGCACCGAAGAAGCGCACCGCAGTCAAGAAGAAATAATGACAAGAATAATCCTCATCGGCTATATGGGAGCCGGCAAGACAACCATCGGCAAGGCTCTCGCGCAGGAACTCGGCGTGCCGTTCTACGACCTCGACTGGTACATAGAGACACGTATGCGCCGCACCATAAAGCAGATATTCGACGAGAAAGGCGAGGAAGGATTTCGCCGCATCGAGCACAACATGCTGCACGAAGTGGCGGAGTTTGAAAACGTAGTCGTCTCATGCGGTGGCGGCACACCCTGCTTCTACGACAATATCGACTACATGAACTCGCAGGCGCAGGTGGTGTACCTGAAGGCATCGCCCGAAGTGCTCTACGAGCATCTGCAGATGGGACACCGCGTGCGCCCGCTGCTGCTCGGTAAGTCGCCCGACGAGGTGAGGACGTTCATCGGGGAGCAACTCGCACAGCGCGAGGCGTTCTACTCAAAAGCTAATTATACATTAAACGTCGACTTACTCGACAACTTCACGAAAATACAAACAACAATAGAAAACCTGAGAAAAATACTCGAGAGATGAAGAAATGGACCATTGATGATTCACGCGAACTCTACAACATTAACGGTTGGGGCACATCCTACTTCGGTGTGAACGACAAGGGCGATATGTACGTAACACCCTGCAAGGACAACGTACAAATCGACCTGCGCGATGTGATGGACGAACTGCAGTTGCGCGACGTGACACCGCCAGTGCTGCTGCGCTTTCCAGACATTCTCGACAACCGCATCGAGAAGACATCGAGCTGCTTCAAGAAGGCAGCTGAGGAGTACGACTATAAGGGCGAGAACTTCATCGTCTACCCTATCAAGGTGAACCAAATGCAGCCCGTCGTAGAGGAGATTATCTCGCACGGACGCAAGTTCAACCTCGGACTGGAGTGTGGCTCAAAGCCAGAGCTGCACGCCGTGATAGCCGTGCAGTGTCAGAGCGACTCCATCATCGTCTGCAACGGCTATAAGGACCAGAGCTACATTGAGCTGGCACTGCTCGCGCAGAAGATGGGCAAACGCATCTTCATCGTCGTTGAGAAGATGAACGAGATAGGCCTCATCGCCGCTGCCGCAAAGAAACTCGGTGTGCGTCCAAACATCGGCATACGCATCAAGTTGGCTTCATCAGGCTCGGGCAAGTGGCAGGAGAGCGGCGGCGACGCATCGAAGTTCGGTCTGCGCTCGTCGGAGCTGCTGCAAGCACTGCAGATACTCGACGAGAAGGGCTTGCACGACTGCGTGCGACTCATCCACTTCCACATCGGCTCGCAGATTACAAAGATACGCCGCATACAGACCGCACTGCGCGAGGCTGCCAACTTCTACGTACAGCTGCACAAGTTAGGCTACAACATCGACTTCGTCGACTGCGGTGGCGGACTCGGTGTCGACTACGACGGCACACGCTCGTCGAGCTCAGAGAGTTCGGTGAACTACTCTATTCAGGAGTACGTGAACGACTGCGTCTACACCTTCGTCGACGCATCGGACAAGAACGAGATACCACACCCGAACCTCATCACCGAGAGCGGACGCTCGCTGTCGGCTCACCACTCGGTGCTCATCATCGACGTGCTCGAGACCACTTCGCTGCCACAGATGCGCGAGGAGTTTGAGCCTACAGACAGCGACCACCAACTCGTGAAGGACCTCTACGAGATTTGGGACAACCTCAGTCCGCGCACGATGCTCGAGAACTGGCACGATGCCGAGCAGATACGCGAAGAAGCACTCGACCTCTTCTCGCATGGCATCGTCGACCTGCGCACCCGCGCCGAGATCGAGAGCATGTACTGGAGCATCTGCCGCGAGGTGAACAGCATGGCAAAGACGATGAAGCACATGCCCGACGAGCTGCGCGGACTCGACAAGGTGCTTGCCGACAAGTACTTCTGCAACTTCTCGCTCTTCCAGTCGCTGCCCGACGCATGGGCAATCGACCAACTCTTCCCTATCGTGCCCATTCAGCGTCTCGACGAGCGCCCTACACGCAACGCTACGCTGCAGGACATCACCTGCGACTCGGACGGCAAGATAGCCAACTTCGTGACCAACCGACAGGCATCGCACGTGCTGCCCGTACACTCGATAAAGAAGAACGAGGAGTACTACTTAGGCGTGTTCCTCGTGGGCGCTTATCAGGAGATATTGGGCGACATGCACAATCTCTTCGGCGACACCAACGCTGTGCACATCTCGGTGAAGAACGACACGTATCACATCGACCAAATCTTCGACGGCGAGACCGTAGAAGAGGTGCTCGACTACGTGCAGTACAACCCGAAGAAACTCGTGCGCCAGCTCGAGATATGGGTGACGAAGAGCGTCAAAGAGGGCAAGATTTCGCTCGAAGAGGGCAAAGAGTTCCTCAGCAACTATCGCTCAGGACTGTACGGCTACACCTATCTGGAGTAAGCAATCAGACAGTCATATACAAACAAACGCGCCGACCGATACGACATTCGTAACGGTCGGCGCGTTTTCTTTTCATATGCGGCGGCAATATACCGCCACTACGGGTGCCGCCTATCCAACAATGGCGAGCACATCCTCTACAATCTGCTCGTCGAGTAGGCGGTTGTCTGCAAGCAACTGCTCGACATCGAAACGGTCGTAGAGTCCCTTCTTCACACCGCAAACGAGCACCTTCATGTCTGATGTGCCGTAATAGGCGGCGATACGCTCGCCGAAACCGCCGTCCTTGCTGCCGTCTTCGAGCGTCACCACGAGCTGATGGTCAGCCTTCAGCGCATCGAGCGTAGCGGCATCAACGTCGTTGAGGTAGCGCGGATTGACAAGCGTAGCGTCGATGCCCTTCCCGGCAAGCAGACGCACTACGCGCTCGCCCTTCTGATAAAACGAACCAGCTGCCACAACAGCCACCTTCGAGCCGCTATGTACAATCTTATACTGCGGCTCGCAGGCGTACTCGGCATCTACCGCTTCGGCAGTGTGTACCACCTCGCCCGTCGGAACGCGCAGCGCCACCGGCATCTTGTCCTGCGTTATAGCCCAACGGAGCATGGCGAAATACTCCTCGCAGTTGGTTGGTGCGAGATATACCAGACCCGGTATGCTGCAGAGCATCGGTATGTCGAACAGACAGATGTGCGTGATGTCGTTCATCGAACGCACACCGCCGCCCATGACATTGATGACAGCCGGATTGGCGTTGATGCACAAGTCCTGCGCTATCTGGTCGTAGGTGCGCTGCAGGAAGGTGCTGTATACGGTCCAAACGGGATGCAGTCCGCCCTTCGCCATGCCCGAAATCATAGCCACAGCCTGCTCCTCGGCGATGCCCATGTCGATGTGCTGCGAGCCAGCCTCCTTGCGCTTTGCGGCTGTGAATCCGCCGGCGACAGGCGTGCCTGCCGTAACAGCGATGAGCGTCGGGTCGAGCTTCATCTCGCGTAGCATCCAGTCGCTGAACAGCTCGGCGTAGTCCTCTGTAGGCACTACGTCGGGCATAGTGCCGTCGGCATTGCGCACGGGTCGGCTTCCGTCGTCGAGATTGAAAGGCAAGCCCCAGTGCCAAGCCTCCTTGTTCTGCACGGCAGGCGCATAGCCGTGACCCTTCTCCGTGTGAATGTGCACCACAGTAGGGCGGTCGGTGTCCTTCACGCTGCTGAACACCTCTATGAGCTTCGCTATGTCGTTGCCCTCCTCAAGATACTTGTAGTCGAAGCCCCACGCCTTGAACCAGTTGTGCTCGCACGCTCCGTTGCTCTCGCGCAGCGCACGCAGATTCTTGTATATTCCGCCGTGGTTCTCAGCGATAGACATCTCGTTGTCGTTCACCACGATGATGATGCCTGTGCCAAGCTCCGATGCCTCGTCGAGACCCTCGAACGCCTCACCGCCCGAGAGCGAACCGTCGCCGATGACGGCTATGATGTTCTCGTGCGTGCCTTTCACGTCGCGCGCCTTCTGCAGACCGGTGGCAAGGCTGACGGATGTAGAGGTGTGTCCCACCTCGAAATTGTCGTACTCGGGACATTCCGACGGCGACGAGTAGCCCGATATGGCGTTCATGTCGTCGACATTGCCGAGGAAACCTGCGGCGCGACCTGTGAGCACCTTGTGCGGATAGCACTGGTGGCTGACGTCGAACACAAACTTGTCAACAGGAGCGTTGAACACATAGTGCAGAGCCACGGTAGCCTCTACGAAGCCGAGGTTAGGACCGACGTGTCCGCCGTGCTTGCTCACGCGGTTGAGCACCGCCTTGCGAGTCTCGTCAGCCACTACGTTCAACTGCTCTACATCCAGCCCTTTCAAGTCGGCTGGCGACTTAATCTTCTCTATGCACATATCTGTCAATGTTTTAATTTCTACTCTCCGCAGGCAAAGTTATGCAGAAAAACCCGTTCTGCCACTACCACTGCTACGGAACAAATTACCAAAAATACATTTATTGAACGCACAAAGGGCAATATCAACCCATCTGGTCACGATGTTTTGATATTGCCCTTCGTAGTATTATTAGTATTTATATAGCCTATTATTAGAACTGGATTGTGCGCACAACGCCCTCATCAGCCTTCTGCTTCACCACTTCGCGCTCGTCTGTAAGGCGGCGGCGCAACTCCTTCACTTGCTGCTGTGTGCGCTTGTATGTCGGAGTGTTCTCGATAGCCAGGATAACCTCTTCGTTGTCGAGATCGTCAGACTGGAAGCGGAAGATGTGCGGACGGCGCTTCACAACGAACTTGCCGTTGCCGTCGGGGTAGTACATACCCATGCGTATGCCTTTCTGTATCTCTTCCTCTGTAGCCTTCTCGTCCTTCTCCTGCACAATCTTCTTGATGTGCGAGTCCATGCCGTCAACGTCTCTGATACCGAAGCCGGTAGCGAGGATTGTCACCTTCACCTTATTGCCGAGGTCGGGGTCGAGTCCGATACCCCACTTTATCTCGAAGTCTGAACCGAACTGCTCCATGAAGTCGTTCACCTCGTTCATCTCCTCCATCATCAAACCGCCTGCAGCAGGGTTGTCCTTGTTGCTGTCTTTCGAGAAGTTGATGCTGAGAAGAATCTTCTTCGAGTTGAAGATGTCGTTATCGTTGAGCAACGGCGAGTTGAGTGCGTCCTGTATAGCCTGCTTAACACGTCCTTCGCCCTCGCCGTAACCTGTAGACATGATTGCAACGCCACCGTCTTTGAGCACCGTCTTCACGTCGTTGAAGTCGAGGTTGATGAGTCCGTGGTTGGTGATAATCTCAGCGATTGACTTCGCTGCCACGCTGAGCGTGTCGTCAGCCTTTCCGAATGCATCGAGCACGGTGAGCTCAGGATAGATTTTGCGCAGACGCTCGTTGTTGATAACGAGGAGTGCATCGACGTGCTTCGCCATCTCCTCCACGCCGTCGAGAGCCTGATTGATTTTCTTCTTTCCCTCGAAGCGGAACGGTATGGTTACGATACCTACGGTGAGGATGTCGAGTTCTTTCGACACACGTGCGATTACCGGCGCAGCACCCGTACCTGTTCCACCACCCATTCCGGCGGTGATAAAGGTCATCTTCGTGCCATCGCTAAGCATTGCTGTGATGTCGTTGATGCTCTCCTCAGCTGCCTGGCGTGCCTTTTCAGGCTTATTGCCTGCACCCAGACCCTCCTTACCGAGCTGCAACTTCATAGGCACTGGTGAGTCGTTGAGTGCCTGAATATCGGTGTTGCTGACTACGAACGACACATCGTGTATGCCCTCGCGGTACATATGGTTAACGGCGTTGCCGCCACCGCCACCTACACCAATCACTTTAATGATTGTATTCTCTTTTTCTGGTGCACCGAAGTCCACCATTGGATTGATATTGTCTAACATAGTAATAATCGTATTAATGGTTATTCATTGACATCGGGCTCAACGAGCGAGCGTCCGAACTTCTTTAGCGAGCCAAACCAGCGGCTTATCTTTGTATCCTTCGGACGTTCTGGCTCCTTCTCGTCCTCCTCTTCTTCCTCTTCCACTACTGTTGTTGTGCCAGCAGTGGCGGCAGTGGCAGCAGGTGTAGTGGCAGGTCCTGTGACTATGGTCTGATTGGTTACCGATGTACCAGTATTAGCATTCGGGTCGAGCGTAACGGTGATATGTTCACCTTCCTCCTCCTCGCCGAAGAGAGTGTCGCTGATAGCACGTCCGGCGCAGTTCATATCGCCCTTAGCGAGCAAGCCGAGGATTGTGTTTGTTGTGCCGTCTTCAGCAAGGATAACGTCCGAGTCTTTCTTGTTGATATTAAGTGTGGTGGTCTTTGCGATACGCACCTTGTCAACCTTGTCCATGCCGAACACTTCACGGAAGAGCTTCTCGATGTTCTTCATATTGCTACCACCACCCGTGAGCACGATTCCGCCGAGCAACTTGTCGGTGAGTTCGTTCGGGATGAGATACTTCACATTCTCTACTATCTCGAGTACGCGTGCCTCCACCACTTCTATGAACAGACGGCTCGACACTGTTCTACCGTCGCCGATGGGTAGTGTGGCGTTGACATCGATATCTTCTTCGTTGGTCATAGCCGAAGAGTACTTCAACTTCATTGCCTCTGCGTTAGCCTCGTCCATCTGCAACGACTCAAGGTCTTTTGTGATGTTAGAGCTACCGAGTGGCAGCACGGCGATGTTGCGCAGCTTATCGCGGTAGTAGACCGATACGGTTGTGGTCTCGGCACCAAGGTCGACGAGCACGCAACCTGCGCGCTTCTCTGCTTCGGTGAGCACGCTATCAGCCATTGCGAGCGGCGCGAGATACATCTCTGCCACCTTAATGCCAGCGTTGTCAAGACTCTTGTTGATGTTGCGATAGAACGAGCGACGCCACAACACATTGAGAAAGTTGCCCTCAAGATGCTCTGCCTGAATGCCGATTGGGTCGTCCTGAAAGAGTGCGCCCACCTTGTATTCCTCGGTTATGGCATCCAGGATTTCGTAGTCGGGATATACCATGCTGCGATTGGTGTCCATGAGTTCGTTCACCATCTCTTGCGACACGATTGTGTCCTGTGGCAATTCCTTTATTACGGGGTTCTTCACGCTATGTATGCTCTGACCTCCGATGCCTACATACACCTGCGCTATTTCTGTTTTAAGAGTGTTCTTTAGTTTGTTTACTATATTGCTCAGTCCCTGTGCGGTACGTTCAATATTATATGCTACGCCCTTGCGTATGTACTGGGTGGAGTCTTCTTTTGCGACAGCAAGAATAGAAATGCTGCCATCGGGGTTTTTTCTTCCGGCAATTCCGGTCATCTTAGACGACCCGAGCTCAATAGCTACTATTAAATCCTTTGCCATACGTTTATCTTGTTGAGTGTTATATTATCGTTTGTTACTTGATTTCTTCTTTTGTTGTTTATCGTCTTTCGACTTCTTATCTGACTTAGCCGACTTCTTATCAGTCTTGTCAGACTTCTTTTCTGCCTTGTCTGGCTTCTTCTCTACTTCTTTAGCCGCAGGTTTCGTGGTTTCCTTCTTACCCTGCGTCGGTTCGGTGGTAGACTGCGTCGGTGTAGCGGTGGATTGTGCCTGTTCGGCGGTGGGTTGTGCCTGTTCGGCGGCTTGTTGCACAGCAACAGGCATCGCTGCAGGTGCTACATATGCATATTTCGACGACTTCTTTCGACAGATTATTTGGTTGTCGAACTCGATGTCGATGTACGAGTATTTGTTCCATCCCACAGCAGAGAGTCCGTACTTATAGAACTTCGATAGGCGCGTCATCTTCACATCCATAAACTTCTTTATTGCAGCGAAACGCTCTGTGCGATTCTTGCAGTCGGGCAGTCTGCCAATGTGCACGATGTGGTCGCCGATGCGTGGCACAATCTCGATGCTGTAGTTGGGTAGTACGTTGATTTGCTCAATGAGGTTTGTCCACATTTCGTTTGCCATAATCACTCTGCCTAAGGGCGAGAGATAGTTGGTGGCATACCAGCGATTTATGTTACCTGTGGCTATGATTAAATCGCTGGTGTAGTGGGTTGTCGGCATCACGCAGTCGTTATCATCTACATAGTAGTCGTCGCCGTTTTCGGCTTTTATCCTTATCACAGGCATACGCTGCGTGACGCTGATATATACGTGTCCGCCTTCTGTCTTATAACAATTGGCGGTTTGCACGAATGGGCTTTTACTGAGCATCTCCTCAATGTGGCGTGTGTCTATCTTGCACATTTCTTTGCCCATTGGGTAGATGCCGTTCTTCTGTAGTCTGTCCTTTATTATCTTCGTATCGATAAATCCGCTTGTTACGTTGTCGGCGATGTCGATGCTCACCTTATTGCACGGGGTGTGGTTTCCGCCTTTCTTATCGAAAGAGCAGAAGGCAACGAGCAGGTAAACGGCTATCAGCACATCACTTACAACGAAGAAGATTTTGCTACGGGACAGTTTCACTTCTTATTCTCTATTATCTTAGTTATTTGTGGCATATAGTTGTCGAGATCGCCGGCTCCGAGTATCACGAGCACGTCGAAGTCGCGCTTGCTTACGAGGTCGAGCACATCGTCTTTGCGTATGATGCTCTTCTCCACCCCAGGGCGCAGGTTGTCGTAGATGAGCTGCGACGTTACGCCTTCGATAGGTTGCTCGCGTGCGGGGTAAATCTCGGTGAGTATCACCTCGTCGAGCTGACTAAGTGCGTCGGCGAAATCGCGATAGAAGTCGCGTGTGCGAGTGTAGAGGTGTGGCTGGAATATCGCTGTGATATGTCGTCCGCTATATAGCTCGCGTATGCTCTTTGCGCTTTGGTAGATTTCCTTCGGATGGTGTGCGTAATCGGAGAGCAACACATGGCGACTATCATTTATTTTGAAGTCGAATCGACGGTCTACGCCATGGTATGTCTTCATGCCATACTTAAGTTCTTCGGCGTTGCATCCAGCGAGCTGCGCCATTGCCATAGCTGCGATACCGTTGTCGATGTTGATTGGCACGGGTTGTCCGAGCTTCACTCCCTTCACGTTCTCTATTGGCGAGATGAAGTCGAAGGTGATTGTTCCGTTGTCGATGACGATATTCTCGGCATGGAAGTCGCCCTCATGGCGGCTATAGTCGTACACCTTCACACCTTCCTGCACCGCCTGTTTCATCTCCAAGTCGCGATGTATGATGAGTGCGCCACCTGGCTGGATGAGTGTTGTATAGTGGCGGAAGCTCTCAAGGTATGCTTCTTTTGTGCCATAGATGTCGAGGTGGTCAGGGTCGGTTGCTGTGATGACACTCATCCACGGGCGGAGCCAATGAAACGAGCGGTCGAACTCGTCGGCTTCTATCACTACATAGTCGCTTTCGTCCGAGAGTATGTAGTTGGAACCGTAGTTCTTCGATATGCCTCCGAGGAATGCGTTGCAGTCGATATGACTCTGGTGCATGATGTGTGCACACATGGTTGATGTTGATGTCTTGCCGTGTGTGCCAGCCACACAGAGTCCTTTATGTGTGCGTGTTAGTGTGCCGAGCACCTGTGCGCGCTTCTCCACGGTGAAGCCATTCTCGCGGAAGTATTGCAACTCCTTATGGTCGGCTGGTATCGCTGGTGTATAGATTACGAGACACGACTTCGGGTCGCGACAAGCGTGTGGTATCTCGTCTATGTTCTCCGCATAGTGGAGGAGTGCGCCTTCGCGCTCGAGCTGCTTTGTCAGTTCAGATGGTGTCTTGTCGTAGCCTGCCACTACCACGCCCTTGCGAATGAAATAGCGTGCAATGGCACTCATGCCGATGCCACCTGCGCCTACGAAATATACGGCTTTAATCTCTTTGAGTTCCATTTTTGTCTTTTTACTGTTTATTGGCGAGTTTCAGTACCTCGTCGGCAATGACGTCGGCAGAGTTGTGCTTGCCAAGTTTCTTTATGTTGGCTGTGAGCTGCGCGAGCTGCTCGGGGTCGTTCACGGTGTCGACGGCGAGCTGCAGCAGTGTTGCTGGTGCTTCGGCATCCTTCACGTAGAGGGCTGCGTCTTTGTTGACGAGTGCCAAAGCGTTCTTTGTTTGATGATCCTCAGCCACGTTTGGCGAAGGCACGAGGATTACGGGTTTGCCTATCAAGCAGAACTCACTGACGGAGCTTGCTCCTGCACGACTTATCACGAGGTCGGCAGCTTTGTAGGCGGCTCCCATGTCGCTGATGAAGTCCATCACCTTCAGCATAGGCAGCGGTTTGTGCGCCTTCAACTGCTCTGCCACTGCTGCGCTGTAGTACTTGCCTGTTTGCCATACAAACTGCACACCGCTATGCTCTACGAGGTCGAGGTGCTGCAGCACGCTTTCGTTGATGGTGCGAGCTCCGAGACTACCACCTACGAGAAGTATGGTCTTCTTTGCGGGGTCGAGCCCGAGACTAAGCACTGCCTCTTCGCGCGAGATGGTTGTCTCGATGAGGTTCTGGCGCACGGGATTGCCCGTGTTGATTATCTTCTCGGCTGGGAAGAAGCGTTCCATGCCGTCGTATGCCACACATATCTTGCGTGCCTTGGCAGCGAGGTGCTTGTTAGTCACGCCGGCGTATGAGTTCTGTTCCTGTATAAGTGTTGGGATACCCATGGCACTGGCAGCATCAAGCGTAGCGGCACTGGCATATCCGCCTACGCCTACCACCACATCGGGGGAGAACTCGCGGATTGTCTTGCGCACCATTCGCTTGCTGCGGAGGAAGTCGAGCGCAACACCGATGTTACGAGGCGACCACAGCGGACGGATAAATCCTCTCACCGGCAGACCTACTATCTCGTAACCTGCGTCGGGCACACGCTGCATCTCCATACGTCCGAGGGCTCCAACGAAGAGTATCTTCGCGTTGGGGCATTTCGACTTTATTGCATTGGCTATCGACACGGCTGGAAAGATGTGTCCACCGGTGCCACCGCCACTAACAATGACTCTTATTTCTTGTTCCATTTACTCACGTTTCTTTCAAAATACAAAATTAATAATTTTTTCTGATATTTCAGATTATTACGTTTTTTTCTTACGCTTTTTTTATTAACCTAAAATCCGCAACCGTAATTTCTTGATATCTGGGGTTGCGGATACCTCTCTAAAACGACTCGTTTTCGTAAAAAAATCCTTATGATGCAGTCGCAAAAGATGTGAGTTTCTCGGATTTTATTTGTATTTTTGCCATGCCTGATGAGGT
>DAVZJL010000045.1:0-5733 GCA_052272805.1 Prevotella sp.
GGCTTTCGGAAAATAAGACTTCATCGTACCCTTGATGAAGAACAGGTAGTAGTGCGTGAAAGTGTCGCTCCCAACCTACGCTCTGTGTTGTTTTTACAAGTCTTTCAACAGCACTTTGCGCTGATTGTTCAGATAAGTGTTGCGTTCGGCAATGATGCTCTTCCAAGCTGTAGACGATAGTTGCTTCACGTCGATGGTGAGCGACCACTTGCCTTGTGCCTCCAGTCGGTCGATAAGTGTGCCCACGCTGAGACGTGTGATGCACTCGGCAGGTTGATAGAGCGATTCGCCATCCTTGTCGCCACCAGGTATTTCGGTGAGAATATTTATCTGCACGAGCTGATAGAGCAGGTCGTTGACGATGCGGATAGGTATACCGGTGGCGAGCTTCAGCTTCAGAGCCGATAGTGGTTTGGCTCCTTCGCTGAAGTTGCGGCATATGCGACTTGCGAGCACGAGGCTGAGCAGCATCTTGTAGCGGTGGCTGAGGTCCTCGGTCTTAGCCTTGAACGCATAGTCGTCCATGTTCTGACTGGCGTAGCATAGTTCTGCGCCGAACAGGCATATCAACCACGAAATCTGCACCCAGAGCATGAACAGTGGCAGAGCTGCAAACGAGCCGTAGATAGCGTTGTAGCTGCTCACCCAAATCTGCGAGTGGATGTAGAAGAGCTGCAGTCCCTGCATGGCTACGCCGGCAAGTATTCCGGGCACGAGCGCACAGCTCAGCTTCACCTTTGTGTTGGGCATGAAGAGATAGAGAACGATGAACACGCCCGACATGAGGGCGTAGGGCAAGAGCTGCAAGAAGAACTGCGCCAACGAGCCTATCACCATCGTGTCTTCTATCTGCTTGAAGATGGTGGCGAAGAAGATGCTTATACCCGAGGTAATTACTATTACTATGGGTATGAGCAGCAGCATTGACGTATAGTCGGTGATGGTGCGGAACATGCTGCGTGGCTTCTTCACCTGCCAGATATCGTTGAACGTGCGTTCGATGTTGCTGATAAGCATCATCACGGTGAAGAGCATGAAGAGCAAGCCGATGCCGAGGAATAGTCCGCTTTTGGTATGTACGAGGTACGAGTTGACGAAGCCGATGATTATCTCCGACACCTGCGGCTGACTTGAGAACGACTCTCTGAACCATTCTTCGATGTATTTGTTGTAGCCGAAGCCACGTGCTATGCCGAACACCACGGCGAAGATGGGTACAATGGCGAGCAGAGTGGAGTAGGTGAGGGCAGCTGCCGCACTGGTTATGCGCTTTGTAGTGGTGAACTCTATGGCGAGCAGCAGTTTCTTCAAGACGCTGTAGAACAGAAATTTCATCTTCGACACATCGCCTTTGCCTATGCCCCAGATGTCTACCATGAGGAACGTGTATATATCTTTCAGTTTCTTCGTTATGTTCATTCGCTTGTTTGCTTTAGTAGTACAACATACAAAAAACGGAACTCACGAAACGCACATGTGTATTAGCGACTTGTGTGTTTCGTGAGTTCCGTATGTAGGTTAATCTTTATGCTGCAACGTCTTAAAACGGCAGGTCGTTAACGGGGTCAGCCTCTGGAGCCGGAGCTGTGGGCTGAGGAGCAGCTGGCTGAGGAGCTGGAGCTGCGCCAAACACTGCGCCTGGAACGATGCCAGCCTGTGCTGCGCCAACTGTTGCGGGGTCTACCTGGCGCACGTCGAAAGCGCGGATGCTATTGAACCAACGGCCCTGATACTCGTGGGCATCTACGTCGAACGATACGGTCACCTCCTGACCTAACTGTATGTTGAAGCGGCTGATGCGGTCAGCACCGAACACGCTGAACACCATCTTGCGTGGATACTGATCGTGTGTCTCTACCACGTATTCTTGAACTTTCCATTCGCCACGTGCGTTAGTACCTGTTTTTTCGGGCAGCACAGCGATTACTTTACCTTGTAATTCCATTGTCTATATTTTATTTTAATTTGTGTGATAAAAGCTAAGAGGTTTGTCCTTTGGTTTGCGAAATTAATAAAAATGTAGCGAAACAAGAAACTTTTGAATGAGTTTTTGTCGTAGTCGGATATTTTTTAGTAAATTTGCCTAAAAATAATGCACTAACAAGAAAACAAAAAAAGTATAATCAAAAAAGCTAAATATCAATGCAATTCACATTATCAAGTGGCGCACTTAACGCCCGTCTCCAAACGCTCGCAAGAGTAATTAACAGCAAGAACACTCTGAGCATTCTTGATTGTTTCCTTTTTGAAGTAGCAAACAACGTTCTGACTGTAACTGCCAGCGATTCTGAAAACGTGATGCAGTCTACGATAGAGCTTACTGAATGCTCTGGCGATGGCAAGTTTGCATTGTCCAATCGCACCATACTCAACGCCGTTAAGGAGCTGCCCGAGCAGCCGCTTGGCTTCAACGTCAACGAGAGCGACTTCACTGTAGAAATTGATTATCTCAATGGTTCGTTCAAACTGACCGCACAGCCAGCCGACGATTTCCCAATGATGCAGGAGATTGACGGCGATGTCACTTCGCTCGTTATGGATTCTAATCTTTTTGCAGAGAACCTCTCGCGCTCGCTCTTCGCTACAGCGCAGGATGAAATTCGTCCGGTGATGGGTGGTGTCTACTTCGACCTCAATGCCGACAACCTCGCAGTTGTGGCTACCGACGGTCATAAGCTCGTGCGCAACCGCATCCTCACCATTAAGAGCGACGTACCCGCATCGTTCATCTTGCCGCAGAAGCCAGCACAGTTGCTCAAGGGCGTGCTGCCGAAGTGCGAGGGCGACGTCGTTGTGAAGTTTAATAGCAAGGGTGCTGAGGTGCGCTACGCAGACGGTTGTCTCAACTGTCGATTGATTGAAGGTCGCTATCCCAACTACAACTCGGTTATCCCAACTGCCAACACCAATAGCATCAACGTAGACCGCAAGTCGCTCATGGGTGCACTGAAGCGCGTGCTGCCGTTCGCAAGCGAGAGCAGCCAGCTCATTCGTTTCCACGTAGAGGCTCAGCACCTGTGTCTCACAGCCGAGGATATCGACTTCGCTACAAGTGCTAAGGAGAGCGTAGCTTGCGAGTACAATGGTGCGAAGATGGACATCGGCTTCAAGGGCGGTGCTATCTACGAGATACTCAACAACATCGCAAGCGACGAGGTGACAATACAGCTTGCCGACCCAAGTCGTGCGGGCGTTGTTGTGCCTACCGTGCAGCCTGAGGGACAGGAAATCCTCATGCTTATCATGCCGATGCTGCTGAACGACTAATCGGGTTGACCAGTGCTTTGGCGGTGATTAATGCTTTGAAGAAACAGCAAAAGATATTACTCTTTAGTTTATAGCCGCGCCATGTTGGTGCGGCTAAATTCTTAAAAATGAAACGACAACAATGAAACTCAATCTCACACGTCCGCTTATCGTCTTCGACCTCGAAACAACAGGTCTCGACTTTATACGCGACCGTATAATACAGATATCATACATTAAAGTGTCGCCCGACGGCACAGAGGAGCGCGAGAACCTCTTCGTCAATCCTGAGAAGCCCATACCGCATGAGGTGGTGGAACTGACGGGCATCACCAACGACGACGTGAAGGATGCGCCTACGTTCAAGACACTTGCTCCGCAGCTCTGCGAGAAGTTCAAGGGCTGCGACTTCGCAGGCTACAACTCCAACCATTTCGACATTCCGATGCTCGCAGAGGAGTTCCTGCGTGTAGGCATCGACTTCGACTTCTCTAAGGTTCGACTCATCGACGCACAGACCATCTTCCACAAGATGGAGCGTCGCAACCTCGCTGCAGCTTATAAATTCTATTGCGGCAGAAAGATGGAGGACGACTTCACGGCGCATCGTGCCGATGAGGACACCGAGGCTACGTATCGTGTGCTGATGGGCGAGCTCGACAAGTATGCGCCTGGCGTGCAGGAGGAACCCGACCGCGTGCTGGAGAACGACATGGACTGCCTTGCTGAGTTCTCTAAGCAGAACGACAATGTCGACTTCGCCGGTCGCATCGTATGGAAGCCGCTGGTTGGTGCCGACGGCAAGCCTGTGCTCGATGCCGACGGTAAGGAGCAAAAGGTGGAGGTGTTCAACTTCGGTAAGTACAAGGGACGTCCCGTTGCCGATGTGCTACGCACCGATATCGGCTACTATAGCTGGATGATGGGCGGCGACTTCACCTTCAACACCAAGCAGGTGCTCACACGCATCCGCCTCAGAGGGTTCAATAAATAATGTTGAGATGTTGAGATGTTGAGATGGTGTGATGTTATGTTGAGATGTTGTGATGTTGTGATGTTGAGGTGTTGAGATTTGTACTATTGTCACCATCTCACCATCTCACCACTTCACCATAATAAACCTCACCCCCTCACCATTTCACCACAACCACTATAAAACCATGCTTAAAGGAAAGAAAATAGTATTAGGCATAACCGGATCCATAGCCGCCTACAAGTCGTGTCTGCTCATACGCGAGTTTGTAAAGCAGGGCGCAGAAGTGCAGGTAGTGATTACGCCGGCAGGCAAGGAGTTCATCACGCCTATCACGCTCTCCGCACTCACGCACAAGCCCGTTATAAGCGAGTTCTTCTCGCAGCGCGATGGCACATGGAACTCGCACGTCGACCTCGGACTCTGGGCTGACGCAATGGTCGTAGCACCTTGCACGGCGAGCACGCTCGGCAAGATGGCGCACGGCGTGGCAGACAACATGCTCATCACCACATACCTCTCTATGAAGGCACCCGTGTTCATTGCTCCGGCTATGGATCTCGACATGTATGCCCACCCGTCTACGCAGCAGAACATGCGCACGCTGGCTTCCTACGGCAATCGCTTCATCGAGCCTGCAAGCGGATTTCTTGCGAGCGGACTCGAAGGTAAGGGACGCATGGAGGAACCTGAGGTGATAGCGCGCCGCGTGTCTGAGTTCTTCGATCAGAACGACAGCAACAGCCCCCTGAAGGGCAAGCGCGTCGTAATCACAGCCGGACCTACATACGAGAAGATAGACCCCGTGCGCTTCATCGGCAACTACTCAAGCGGCAAGATGGGCTTCGCCATCGCTGAGGAGTGCAGACGACGCGGTGCCGATGTCACGCTCGTAGCCGGACCTGTCAGTCTAAAGTGTTCCGACGCCATCAATCGTATTGACGTTGAGTCGTGTCGTGAGATGTACGACGTTGCTACCGAGGCGTTCCGAACGGCTGACGTGGCTATCCTTGCTGCGGCAGTAGCCGACTATCGTCCGGCGGCGCAGGCAGACCAGAAGATAAAGCGCAGCGATGGCGACATGCAGATAAATCTCTCGCCCAACCCTGACATCGCAGCCACACTCGGACAGATGAAGACTGAGAAGCAGACCCTCGTGGCGTTCGCGCTTGAGACCAACGACGAGCAGGCTAACGCTGAGCGTAAGTTGCAGAAGAAGAATGCCGACTTCATCGTGCTGAACAGTCTGCGCAACGAAGGCACATGCTTCCGCACCGACGACAACCAGATAGAGATTATCGGTCGCAACTTCCGCCACGCTTATCCCAAGAAGTCGAAGGCGGACACCGCTGTCGACATCGTCAACGAGCTGGAGCATGTGATAGGAGGCTATGGCATCCTGCCATAGCCACGCACCCACAAGGCATAGGAGGCTATGGCATCCTGCCATAGCCACGCAGCCATGAGGCATAGGAGGCTATGGCATTCTTGCCATAGCCACGCCCCAAGCAGTT
>DAVZJL010000045.1:5833-19053 GCA_052272805.1 Prevotella sp.
AACGGAAGGCAGCGTGGGTATGGCAAGATGCCATACCCTCCTAAGCAGTTAACGGAAGGCAGCGTGGGTATGGCAAGATGCCATACCCTCCTAAGCAGTTAACGGGAGGCAGCGTGGGTATGGCAAGATGCCATACCCTCCTAAAGAGTAAAACTTCTTATTTTAAGGAATATGACAAAACGCTATATAGTTAGATTGGTTTGCGCTGCGCTGCTGTTGCTCGGTTTTGCCACAGGAGCTGAGGCGCAGGAGCTGAACGCACGTGTGAAGATTAATCACAACCAGATTCAAGGCACCGACAACTCGGTGTTCGAGGAGCTGGAGCAGACCCTCACGCAGTTTATCAACGAACGCCAGTGGACCAGTCTACAGTTTCAGAAGAACGAGCGCATCGCGTGCAACTTCAACATCACCGTGACGGCGTACGACAACAGTACGAACGTCTTCACGTGCAAGGCGGTGATACAGGCGAACCGCCCCGTGTATAACTCTACGTACACCACCACTATCTACAACAACACCGACAACGACTTCAACTTCGAGTACGCACAGTTCGACCAGTTGCAGTTCAACGAGGAGCAGGTGGACAACCAGCTCACGGCGCTCATCGCCTACTACGCTTACCTCATCATCGGCATGGATCTCGATACGTTCTCGCCGATGGGTGGCGAGGACATTCTGCAGCGATGCATGAACCTTGCCAACAATGCGCAGAACCTCAACTTCCCGGGATGGAAAGCGTTCGACAACGGACGCAACCGCTTTGCCATCATCAACGACTATCTTGAGGGTGCTATGAAGCCGTTCCGCCAGTTGCAGTACGATTACTATCGTACGGGTCTCGACGAGATGGCTACCAACGTGGAGCGCGGACGCGGCAACGTGACCACTGCGCTCGAAACCGGTCTGAAGAAGTGTCACGAAGACCGTCCGCTCAGTATGCTGCCACAGATATGGACCGACTATAAGCGCGACGAGCTTACCAATATATATAAAGGTAAGGGCACGCAGAAGGAAAAAGAAACCGTCTACGACATTCTCTTCTCAATCAATGCAAGTCAGAATTCGGCTTGGGAGAAGATAAAGGAGTAGACACACACATACATAACCTATAACTATTGTTTATGCTAAAGAAACTCGATATACGCAACTTCACGCTTATCGACCATCTTGAGATGATGCTCTACCCTGGCTTCTCCGTCATTACGGGCGAAACCGGTGCCGGAAAGAGTATCGTCATCGGTGCCATCGGATTGCTGCTTGGCAACCGCGCCGATGCGAAGCAAGTGAAGCGTGGTTGCGACAAGTGCATCATTGAGGCAACGTTCGACCTTAGTATCTACCACTCCGATGTGCTGAAAGACTTCTTCGAAGAAAACGACCTCGACTACGAGCCGGAGGAGTGTCTGCTGCGTCGCGAGGTGAACGCTAATGGCAAGAGTCGCGCCTTCATCAACGATACGCCGGTCACACTCGCCCTTATGCGCGAGCTCGGCGAGCAGCTCATCGACGTGCACAGCCAGCATCAGAACCTGCTGCTCAGCAAGGAAGACTTCCAGCTGAACGTTGTGGACATCATAGCACGCGACCGCCAGCAGCTTGCCGACTATCGTGCGGTGTTTGCCGAGTATCGTGCTGCGCAGCAGCGTCTTGAGGAGTTGCGCGAGCAGATAGCAACGAGCCGCGACAACGAGGACTTCCTGCGCTTTCAGCAGAAGGAACTTAGCGAGGCAAAACTCACTTTGGGCGAGCAGGAACAGTTGGAGCAGGAGTCGGAGTTGATGAGCCACGCCGAAGACATAAAGCGTGCGCTTCACGATGCCGACTGCGGACTCTCGGGCGACGACACGGGCATCGTGAACCTCACGCGCTCCATCGTCACACAGTTGCGCAGCGTAGCCGATGTCTACCCCGAAGCACAGGAGCTTGCAGAGCGTCTCGACGGCTGCTTCATAGAGTTGAAGGATATCTCGCAGGAGATAGCCTCGAAGATGGACGACGTGGAGTACGACCCGCAGCGCTTCAACCTCATCACCGAGCGCCTCGACCTCATCTACACGCTTCAGCAGAAGTTCCACGTGCAGACCGTCGACGAGCTGCTCGACCGCCTCAATGCTCTTAATGCGCAGCTCTCTAACATCGACAACTCCGACGAGCAACTGCAGGAGCAGGAGCAGGAGGTGGCACGTCTGCACGCCGTATGCGTGGAGAAAGCAGCCGTGCTCACCGATATGCGACGCAAGTCGGCTACGCTCGTCGAGCAGGAACTGTCGAAGCTGCTCGTTCCGCTTGGTATACCAAACGTGCGTTTCAAGGTGGATGTGTCGACTGCCGACCTCTCCACCACGGGTGCCGACAAGGTGATGTTCCTCTTTAGTGCCAACACCAGCACCGATATGCAGCCCGTGTCGCAGGTGGCATCGGGCGGCGAGATAGCGCGTGTCATGCTCTCGCTGAAGGCGATGATAAGCAAGGCTATCGGTCTGCCCACAATCATCTTCGACGAGATTGACACTGGCGTGAGTGGTAGGGTGGCAGAGCAGATGGCACACATCATGCACGATATGGGTGCTGCCAACCGACAGGTGCTCTGCATAACCCACTTGCCGCAGATTGCTGCCGCCGGATCCACCCACTATAAGGTGGCGAAGCATGAGACGGAGCAGGGCACGGTGTCTACGATGACGCAGCTCACCGACGAACAACGCATCACGGAGATTGCGCAGATGCTCTCTGGTAGCGATGTGTCGCAGGCTGCTATCGACAACGCCAAGTCGCTTTTAGCATTATAGGAGGCTATGACATCCTTGCCATAGCCACGCACCCACAAGGCATAGGAGGCTATGGCATCCCTGCCATAGCCACGCACCCACAAAGCATAGGAGGCTATGGCATTCTTGCCATAGCCACGCACCAAGCAGTTAACGGAAGGCTGCGTGGGTATGGCAAAGATGCCATACCCTCCTAAGAGTTACAAATTTGTTAATAAACGAAACAATGAACAGAATATTATCAACAATCCTAATTTCGCTGCTCTGCCTCTGCGGAGCGATGGCGCAGCCTGCGGCTGTGAAAAACGTTGCGAAATCGGTGTTTGCGCTTAAGGCATACGATGCTGAGGGCAAGCAGATAACCGCAACCAACGGAGTGTTCCTCTCAGCCGACGGCATAGCAGCCTGTCCGTGGTCGGCAGTGCGTGAAGCGGCACGTGTTGAAGTTGTCGACTTCAACGGAAAGACCTATCCCGTGACACATATCCTTGGTGCTAACGAGCTTTATGATGTGTGTCGTGTGCGTGTGGATGTGCCGAAGACTGTGGCTGCCACCATCGCCACCGCTGCTGCTACAAAGGACAGCAAACTGTGGCTCGTGGAGACCACCGACCGCCGTACACAGACCACGCAGTACGAGGTGGACAAGGCGGAGACCTTCATGGAGAAGTACGCCTTCTACGTGTTCGGCTACAACAACCACAAACCCACACAGGGTGCTGCCTTCGTCAACGAGAAGGGACAGGTGGTAGGACTCATGCAGCAGTCGGCGCGTTCGCTCTACGCCAACGCCGTCGACGTGCGCTTCATCTTGACACTCGCTGCGAGCCACCTCGATATTAACAACTCGCTCTATGCCAAGACCTCACTGCGCCTCACCTTGCCTGCCGACAAGCAGAACGCTCTGCTCATGGTGATGTTGGCTGCTGAACGTCAGGACACAGCAAAGTATGCTGGCTATCTCAGCGACTATATCCGACAGTTTCCGAAGGAGGTTGACGGCTATGCTACGAGTGCGCTGCAGAAGTCTACTTATGGCGACTGGCAAGGTGCTGATGCTGATATGCAGACCGCCCTCAAGCTTGCTACCGACAAGGCGGAGGCTCACTCGGAGTATGCTCGTGTGATGTATCAGAAGCTCATCTATAGTGCCGATACCACCTTCACGGCCTGGACCTTCGAACGTGCATTGGCGGAAGCAGAGAAGGCGTACAGCCTCAATCCGCAGCCGCAGTACTTGCACCGTGTGGCTCAGATAAAGTTCTCGATGGGCGACTACAGCGACGCTTGCGAGAAGTTCCTGAGTCTGGTGAAGAAGGACATGCCAACGAGCGAGGTATATTTCGAGGCAGCGCAGTGTAAAACACAGCTTGGTGCTCCGAAGGCAGAGGTGCTGGAGCTGCTCGACAGTTGCGTGGCAGTTGCTCCGCGCCCACTCACCAATCTGTCTGCGCCCTACGTGTTGGCACGTGGTCAGTTGTACGAGCAGATGGAGGAATACCGCAAGGCAATCGTCGACTACAACACCTACGACACACTGGTGTATGGCAGAGCGAACGCTGCTTTTTACTATGCTCGTCATAAGTGCGAAGTGGCAGTGCGCCAGTACAAGCAAGCTCTTGACGACCTTGCGCACGCCGCATATATCGGCGGAGCAGACGCTCCGCTCTATCTTGCCGAACTTGCCTCGTTGCAGCTGCGCGTAAACATGAACGAAGAGGCTGTCAAGACCTCCGACCTCTGCTTGCAGCTCACGCCCGACAATACCGATGCCTACATAATAAAAGGCCTCGCGCTTGTGCAGTTGAAGCGCAAGAACGAGGCTATGGAGTGCTTTAATAAGGCAAAGGAATTAGGCGACGACCGCGCCGAGGGCTATATCAAGAAGTATAAATAGGAGGGTATGGCATTCCTGCCATACCCACGTCCCAACAAGGCATAGGAGGGTATGGCATCCCTGCCATACCCACGCACCCACAAGCCATACCCTCCTATAATATGCTAATTAAACGTTATGCACGCTGGTATTGTCGTCATGCGCTGTGGCATGAAGGGACAACCGTAGAAAATCATCTGCAGGTCATCTGCACGAGTCTTGTATTGTGATCCGATTACTACCTTCTTCAGTGCTTTACAATTTTTGAAAGCAAACATTTCTACCTCTACGCGTGAGGGCAGCGATACGGAGGCGATGCGGTTGCATCCCTCGAAGGCACTGCTCTTAATGCTCTTCAGACTCTGGGTTACAGGCACGCTTGTGAGGGCTGTGTTCTTAAAGGCGTTCCCATCGATTACCGCCACCGATTGTGGCAGACTGATGGTTGTGAGAGCCTTGCAGTCTTCAAACGTGCTCACGTCTATCTTTGTGATGTTCTGTGGCAGCGTTACCTTTGTGAGTGCTTTGCATCCGAATAACAGAGCGTTAGGCAACTTCTCCAGGCGCACGGGCAGTGTTACTTCTCTCAGTGCTGTGCACATGGAGAAGGCACTATTTCCAATCTTCGTGACACTGTTGGGTACGGTGATGCTTGTAATCGCAGGCATACTGTGGAAGGCGTAGCGATCTATCATGGTCACCGTCGATGGTATGTTGATGGAAGTGATGCGTGTGCGAGAGAAAGCGTGTGAGCCGATTGTTTTCAATCCGGGTGAGAGTGTCACCGATTTTATTTTCATATCGGCAAAGGCAGCAGCTCCGATTTCGGTCACTTTGAATGTGCGGCCAGCATAGCGCACGGTGGAAGGTACGGTGTAGTCTTTGCCTATCGACTCGTCGTTGTCTACGCCGATCAGTCGTGCATCATTGCGGTGAGAGTTCAGCTCGAACCACATCTCGCCTATCTGCATTCTGTTTCCCCATGACGAGTTGCCCTCGTACACTCTCACCGAAACCTCTTTCGAGGTGCGGTTGATGCTTTTGAGGTATGCCACGGTTTCGTCTTCGAGCAAAGGGTAGAGGGGCGAATAGTCTGACTGCATGGTTCGCTTGAATGCGTCCTCCTCCAATGGTTCTGCTGGTGTGTAGGAGTCTTCGTTTTGGCTATCAGCATCGTTGAGATAGTGAATGGCATTGGTGAGTGCTGTTATGCGATCGTTTACTTCAGTGCTGATTAGGTTGCGTCGTACAAACACAGGCTCGCACGCGAATTTGTCGTCTTTGATACATTTTTCTATCATCTTTGATTCGGCTATGAGGCTGGCGTTGTCGAGCTCTATGGGCTGGGGTAGGGATTCGAACCATGCTGGCTGTTTAGGACATTGCGTTGGAGGTTGCGGTGTGTTGAAGGCCTTTCGTCCTAACCATGTCTTTATGCCGACTCCCTTGTAGAGCTTGATGGTGATTGTCTTGTGTGCCGGCTCGAAATCGGTTTGGTTTCGAGTTGACGTACGGCGGTTGGCGTTGGCACGTACTCGCTGTGTGCTGCGGCTCTGGGTCGTGGTTCTGTTGCCCGATCTGTTTGCACTGGTGTTGTTTTTCGCTGCTTCGTTGGCGTTGTCTACAGCATCCATCACCTCCTTTACGGGCTTGGGTGCCGCCTCTTTAATCATTTGTGTTCCTTTGTTCTTAATCTTTTTAAGGAAACTCTGTGCTGATAACTGTGTGGTGCCCATCGTCAGACAGAGAGCAGACAAGAACAGTAGTCGTCTTGTGTTCATAAAGCTTTGTTTTTTTATTATTGTTATTGATGTGATTTTGCCGACAAATGTACAAAATATATTCTTAAATATGAGAAACTGGTTTGTTTTTTTTATGACGATAGTTGACAGGTGACACGCCTACCTGCTTCTTGAAGAATGTGCCGAAGGCGGAGGCGTTGGGGAAGTTGAGCAAGTCGGAGATTTCCTTTATGCTCTTGTCGGTGCTGGTGATGAGATAGACGGCTTTCTTCGTGATAGCCTTGAACACCAGTTGCTGCACTGTGCTGCCCGATACCGACTTTACGAGCTGCGTGAGGTACTTTGGCGAGAGACACAGGCGGTCGGCGTAGAAGCGTACGCCACGCTCGTGCATATAGTGCTCGTCGATGAGCTGCATCAGTTGCATATATGTCTCCAGCTTGCGGTTCGACTCGTTGCTGCCGTCGTTCGATAGTTCGCGGAAGATGCTGCACACGCGGTAGGTGAGCGAGAGCAGCAGCAGTTGTCGCTCGTTGGCGGCAAACACGTTCTCGCCGCATTTGTGTACGGCGAGCAGTTCGGAATACCTCTCCAGCTCATTCTCGTGCCCCGTATGCATCACCCAGCATGAGCGTGGATTGATATACTCCACAAACTTCATGCCCACCACCGTGCTGCCAAGAATGTCGCGTATGGAGTCGGCGCGATAGAAGATAATGACAACAGCGCAGTCGTCGCTCTGAGCTGTAACGCAGAAGCGCACGCCGTGGGAGAGGAAGAGCGTTTCGTCCTTGTTCACAACGTATTCTGCACCTTCGCATGTGAAGGAGAAGCTGCCCGAACGGCACACTATAATGCCAACATCCGCCACGCGAAAATCGTGGCGCAATGCCTCAGGGAACGACCATATATTACCACAAGAGCAACAGATGTCCTCGTTGTTAGACATCTGCTGCTCCAGAATATTTATGTTTATGTTTTCGCTGCTGTTCGTCATAGGTCACAAATTGTATAGACATGGCGAAGTTAGCGAAAAAAAACTTTACTGCAAAATATTTTACATGTAAATGGGTGCGTGGCTACGGCAGGATGCCGCAGCCTCCTAATAGTTAATGTACCACTCAGGCGTATCTTTCGATATGTCGCGCTTCGGCCACGGCACCACAAGCATCAGTCCGGCGAGAATGATGCAGGCGTAGATAGTCCATCCCGCTATCTCCTTTATCGCCGACAGCGTAGCCTGCACCTGCACCTTGCCCTTCGTAGACATGGCTGCCATGTGCTGCGCCTCGGTCTCGCTCTTGCCCTGATACTGCATTCCGCGCGCCGTCATATCATAGGTCTTGGCAGTTTCGGCGTTGGTGCGGTCGTAGTCGTGAGCGTAGCGTGTGACGTAATACTGTTGGCGGTACTGGAACACCACCTGATAGAGAGTCGAACCTATGCCCGGCGCTATCACCATACGCACGGTGAGCATGATGCACACCCACGTAGAGAGCAGCTTGTAGGGCATACGCTGGTTGGCGTACACGGCTATGAGCGAGTAGAGCAGCATCATACCCGTGGCACGTATCACGACGGGCCACTTCATGCGCTCCAGCATACCGTCGGTCTGCACCTCGAAGTACATGAAGAGCGAGGCTGCACCGATGAGCAGGAAACCCATAGCGAAGAACCACTTGAAGTGGACACCCTTGCTGTTCAGGATGAGTATCGTTACAAGACCGATGAAGTAGCCCAGCAGCACCCAGTTGCCGAGCGCAGCCACCTGAATCTGGTCGGTCTTCATGCCCACGCCTACGAAGATGTTCACGAGCATCGAGCTTGAGTTGCATATCATCAGTCCGATGAAGAGCAGAATGCCGCCCTGTATGCTGCGCGACTTGAACGCCTTGAGCATGAAGTAGGGCGAGCGGCGCGTCTTCTCCAGATAGAAGAACAGCAGCGTAGAGGCGATGCAGATGGCAGTAGCCCAGCATATCTCGCGACTGTCATACCAGTCGTACACCTTGCCATATACCGTGACGTAGACGAACGAGCAGCACATCAGGCAGAACACCACCACGTTGCCGAACTTAGAGAACGAGAGTGGGCTGTGCTTCGTAGGGTAGGGGTTGTAGGGCATACAGAGCAGAGTGATGAGCAGCGCCACGAGAATAGAGCCGAGCATAGCGTAGTAGACCATCTGCCAGTGATAGTTGTATGCGAACCACGCCGTTATCCACGTACCTATCTGTCCGAGCAGCATGAAGAAGAAGTAGATGATAGGCTGGCTCGCCTTCTTCTCCGTGTCGAGAGCGTCCCAGCCTGCCTCGTCCTTCGGTTCGTTGCCTGGCGTCACGTTGCGTGTTGCCTCGATGCCGAAGCCGTACTTGATAAGCGTGAAGAGGTTGCACATCAGAAGTGTCTGCCTCACGAAGCCCATTATCAGGCTGTTCAGCGCAAGGATGAACAGGCTGTCGGTGTTGGCACATATATAACTCTGCACCGCTAAGATAGAGAAGCCCACGAGGCTCATCATCTTCTGGCGGCGCACACTCACCAGCGTGTAGAAGAACGGAGAGAACGCCGCCATACCTATCGACGTCACGAAGCTGATGAACGCGATGTGTTCCGATTGGATGCCAAGTCCTCCCACCATCTCACTGCTGTTAACGGTGTACGCACCGCTCACCGTCATTATAGGTATGAAAAGTATGACGAGGAAGGCGATGCCGAGAGGCTTGGGCACCCAGTCGTAGAACGGAAAATTCTTAGGCAGCTTCGGCGAAACTGCCTGGTATATCTCTGCTTGTGTCATTTACTTGAGTTGAGCCTTCACAATAACCATCATTCCGGCAGCCAACTTCTCGTTGTCTTCCTTAGAAATTCCTACAAACTCGATGCGCACCGGCACACGCTGCTGAATCTTCACAAAGTTGCCGGCAGAGTTGTCGGTAGGTACGAGTGAGTATTTAGAACCTGTAGCACCTGAGATGGCAGATATTCTGCCCTCAAACTCCTTTCCCTCGAAGGCATCTACGGTCATTACTACCTTCTGACCGACGTGCAGCTTCTCCACCTGCGTCTCCTTGTAGTTGGCTATTACCCACTTCTGCGTGTTCGGCATGATGTAGGTGATGGTCTGACCCGCGTTCACAGCCTGACCCTCCTCCAGAGCGCGTCTGCCCAGCTTGCCGTTGCACGGCGCCGTAACCACGCAGTAGGAGAGGTTCAGCTTAGCCATCTCCAGCGCAGCCTGCGCACGCTCAATGGCAGCCGCTGTGTTCTTCTTGCGTGTCTGTACCTCGTTCACGCCCGAGTAGGCAGCCTTCTGCTGGCGGCGTGTGGCGTCGAGCTTCTTCTTCGTAGCGTTGTATTCGGTCTCAATCTGCTCCAACTGGATAGGAGTAGCGGCGTTGCGAGCCACGAGGTTCTGATAGCGTTGGCGGTCTTTGTCGAGCTTTGCGAGACGAATCTCTATCTCAGCAATAGCCGACTCGTAGACGGTAGCCGAAGTCTGCGTTGTCTGCACCGAAGCGTCTATTACGTTCGCACCAGCCATAGCGTCCTTCAGCGCAGCCTCCGCCTCCATCACGCGGATGCGATACTCGCGGTCGTCCAGCACGAGCAGCGTGTCGCCCTTCTTCACGTTCTGGTGCTCCTTGAAGTAAATCTTCTTGATGTAGCCCGAAGCGCGCAGATTTACCGGCGAGATGTACTGCTCCACCTGCGCGTCGTCGCTCTTCTCGTTGCTCTTGTAGTCCATGAACATACAGCCAATCTTCACTATTCCCCATACGAGAATGGCTACACCGATGAGGCTCACCACAATCTGGCGTATGCGCTGGCGTTTCAGTTGCTTAGCTGTCACTTCGTGCGTAGACTGTGTAGTCTCGCTGTTGTTGTTATTGTTTGTGTTATTATTGTTTGTTTCCATTTTTGAGTTTTGAGTTTTGAGTTTTGAGTTTTGAATTATTGCCTTTGGCAATTTTGAATTTTGAGTTTTGAGTTTTGAATTATTGCCTTTGGCAATTTTTGAATTTTGAGTTTTGAGTTATGAATTGCGAATTCTTAATTCAAAATTGAACAACTCAAAATGCGCGCAGCGCATAATTCAAAATTCAAAATTCAAAACTCAAAATTCTACTTGACGAGCTTCTCCAGCTGACCTGTGAGTTTCAGCAACGTGAGGTTCGACACCTGATAGTTGAAGTGCGCCGTGAGATAGTTATTCTGCGCGTCGCTCATGCTCATCTCGTCCTGCAGCACCTCTGTCATCGAGGCGATACCCTCGCGATAGCGGTCGCTCGTCACCTTATATATATCCTCCGCAAGCAGATAGTTGTCGCGCTGCCTGCTGAAGTTGCGCTGGTTGTTGGCGAGATCATTCACAGCGTTGGCATACTGCGTCTGCATACCCTTCAGCGCATTCTCATAAGAAAGCTTCGCGTTGTCGATGTCCACCTGCGCCTTTCTTATCTTCGAGCGCTTCTCCAGACCGTCGAATATAGGAATGCGCAGCGAGAGACCGATGCCGTTCGACTTATACCAGTGGTTCGACTCGCCGGAGTGGAACCTGTTCTTAAACTTGTCGGTGTACGCCATGTACGTCCAGTTGCCGGTGAGCGCCAGCGTAGGCAGGTAGCCGCTCTTGGCGAGCTTCTTCTGCTGCTCGGCAAGCGTCTGCTGCGTTCTTAGCAGCTGCAGCTCGTACAGGTTCTCGTTCAGTCCGCTGAGTGCCGCAAGGTTCACCTCCTCAATGTCAGCCCTCTCCACCGTGATGTCCTTCTCGGCAGGGTAATCGATGACGTACTTCATCATGTTGTACTGCTGCGTGAGCATCGCCTTCGCGTTGTCGTACTGCACGCTGAGGTTCTCCAGGTTCACGTTCACGCGCTTCACGTCCACGCTCAGCGCCATGTCGTTGTCGTGGAACGCCTGCGTGATGTCGCGCAGCTCCTCCAGACGCTTTATGTTGTCCTTGATGATGCCTATCTGCTCCTCCGTGTTCTGCGCTAAGTAGTACATCTTGCTAATCTGCACGATGAGGTCCTCGCGCGCCTTCTCGTAAGAGAGCGAATTGAGCTGGTCGAGCGTCTTCGATATCTCGAGTGCCGTGAGCGCCGTCTGACTGTAGAGCGGCATCTGCAGCTGCAGACTTGCCGACGAGTTGTACTGCAGCGTCTTCGTCACGTTGTACGGCTTGCCGTAGGCTCTGCCGTCAGTCACCGACACCGGCGGCGTGAAGTTGTCGTTCAGCGCTGCGCCGAGGTTTATCTGTGGCAACAGTCGCGAGCGGTTCTCGCTGATGTTGTGCTTGCCTTTTAGCACATTACCCTCGTAAGTCTTCAAATTAAGATTTCGCTCAATACCCATCTGCAGACACTGCGCCAGCGACAGCCTCTCCTGCGCCATAGTCTGACTTGCCAAGAGCATTGAGGCAAATGTGAACAATGTTTTTTTCATACCTATATTAATATTTCGGCTGCAAAGTTACGCATTTATAGCGGCTTGGCTATATTCATAAAATATCACAAGTTGTTCACATTTTCCCTTTGTGCGGTTTCGTGTGCCATTGTAGTTTGATAGAAAGAGTTTTTTTAGCTGCCTAAACCGCTGTTTCAGCCGAGCGAATCGGCAAAGCGGCGGAGGTTACTGTTTGTCACATCCTTTTTCATAGCCTCCTCCAGCGGCATTCCGTCGGGCGTGATGCTTTCCACAAAAGCGAAACCGGCTTTCAGCAGCAGTTCCCTGTCGCTTACGCTGCCAGCCACAAGTCCTACGGGCACGCCCGTCTGCTGCCCACGCATCAGTATGCGCTGCGGCAACTTGCCCATGAGCGTCTGTCGGTCGGCGCCGCCTTCGCCCGTTATTATAAGGTCGGCACCCTTTATCTTCTCGTCGAAGCCGATAGTGTCGAGCAGCAGGTCGGCGCCCGACTTTCTCTCGGCCCCGAGATACTGCATGAAGGCATAACCCAGTCCGCCGGCTGCTCCCGCGCCAGGTTCTGCGCTTCGGTCGAAGCCGAAGTGCAGTGCCGACTTCTCGGCGAACAGCTGCGCACGGCGGTCGAGCTGACCTACCATCTCGGGCGTGGCACCTTTCTGCGGACCATATATGTGCGCCGCGCCGTTCTTGCCGCAGAGCGGATTGTCTACATCGCAGGCGAGGGTGAAGCTGCATTCGCCAAGCTCCGTCTTCAGCGCCTCGTCGAAATTCTTGCCGCGGGCGAAGATGTCAACCAGTGCCTTTATCATTCCGATGCCGGCATCGCTCGTGGCGGTGCCGCCGAGTCCGATAACGAATTTGCGGCATCCGCGCTTGATGGCTCTCGCGAGCAGTTCGCCCACGCCGTATGAGGTGGCTCGCATCGGGTTGCGCTCCTCCTCCTTGATAAGGCTGAGTCCGCACGCCTGAGCCACTTCCACTATTGCCGTGCCGTCGGGCGTCACGCCGTAATGTGCATCCGTGCGGCGCATCATAAGGTCGTGTATGTACACAGGCTCCAATGTTCCGCCCATGGCTGCCGTAAATGCCGCCAGCATTCCGTCGCCGCCGTCCGACATCGGCAGGCACAGCGTGTCTATGCCCTTCGCCTCCAACACCCCGGCGATTATGTTCTCCACTTCTGCTGATGACATGCAGCCCTTGAACGAATCTGTGGCAAGTATGTATTTCATGTGTCTTTTGTTAATAATATTGGTCTTTTAAAATAAGAAAATGAACAACCTTAATTCCGCAACACTATAAATTTTAACTTTTATAATATCTTGAGCAACAAAAGTTGCCCAGGGTTTTGCCATGTCAGAGGATTCACTTAATTTAGTGTTGCTGTAATAATCAAACAAA
>DAVZJL010000046.1:0-18728 GCA_052272805.1 Prevotella sp.
TGCAAATCGGTTTCTTCATTAGCTGACGGCAGTTGCTCTAATTCGTCAGTTACGACTGACGAATTTACTTCTATGTTGCGCCATGCCTCATAAAAGGCACGCATATTCTTCAGATTAGTCTCTCCGAAACCGCGCAGTCCGGGCAGCTCATTGCGCAAGCGCTGACTAATGGATTTTATCATACCGCCGCCCCAATTCTTGTTGCGAGTGTTGGCAGAGATGTAGCGGCCAATACCATAGTACAATGCAAGTTGCTCTTGGTTTACAGCTTTTACAGCTCGAGTTTGACTTTGCAAGATAGCACTTTTCAGTATATCAGTTCAAATCATCTACAAATTTAGTAATGAGAGGATGTGTATAACAAAAGTGTTACAAAAAAACAGTGGCACAACTCTCAACGAGCTGTGCCACTGTCACTATGTTTAACTTAAAATTTCAAAAGTAATGAAGAGTCTCACGATCCTTCATAGCTACCTGTTAAACAATCGTTACCTTAAACCTAATAACTAAAAACCTAAATCTATTACTACTAACCTAAACAATCTATTAATCTTTTGATGATGCAAAGGTATAAATAATTAGTTGTTTGCGCAAACAGAATAACAATTTTATCATCTATATCTATGTTTTATTGACTTAAATCAAAGTTGTGGGACGTTCTTCTTGCCACGTTTTTGTTGTTTATGCGCAGAACGATTGTGATGTACATGTTCTGCAACAGTCCGCCAAGAGTACATAATTCTCTCCGCGAAAGTTGATGAAAAGTCATCGTTTCGCGTTCGGTGTCCGATCGGGTTGCGTACGGAATCCAATCAGATTGCGTCCGCCATCCAATCGGATTGCGTTCGGTGTCTGATCAGATTGCGTCCGGTGGCGGTGGGGAAAGTGGAGATTAATACGGAGCAAGGAGTGGGGATGATAGGTTGAAGTGAGGTATTTATATAATTAAAGTGTTTATTATGCAAGCATAGTGGGGTAGGCTATGCTTTGCATAATGTAATTAGAAACTCTTTGTGTAGAAAATGTAGAATTTATCAGGTCCGCCAATTTTGAATTGGTTAATCTTTTGTTGTATGCTAAATGGGTTACTATTGTTGCTTTTTCTTTGGTCGCACTCATCTTTAATGACTACTTTTTCTGTAGCAGCATTCTGTGAGTAGTTCTTTATAGAAGAAATCCAGAACGTGTTTTCAATGTGTTTTTCTGCGACATCATCTTTTTGGAAGCCATAAGCAATACGGTTTGTTATGGTGAGTGGGGTGTTAGATTGGTTGTATTCAGCTACGTTAGCTATATTTGTAGGGTAGTCTTTATCGTTGTTACAAGTAATTACTTGTGAAGGACTTGCCTCATAGTAAGCAAATGTTTTATAGCATTTGGCAGGTACACAAACTATTTCTTTCTCTTTTGTAGTAATTGCGTATGAACTTGAATTTACGGATTTTGTGGTTTTCGCAAGTCCTAAGACCGAAGCGTCTTCCATATATAAGTTTTTACTCCAAATTCCAATGCCATTTGATGCAGTGGAAGCTATTGTGAAAGAATTTGAAGTGAGTGTATTACGTTGTGTACTATATGTACGACCTTGGTAATAATCAATGGCGAATCCATTCTTAATAAAGAATGTTTGTCCGAGATTGATGAAGATATCTTTATCCGTTTTGTTGAAAAAAGCGAAATTTACCTTTCCATTGTTAGACCACAGGTTATAACATACCTTACATTCTTCGTTTTCAAAAACGAGTGAATTGTCTACTTGTTGTGCTCCGTTGGTTTCAACGGAAAATACTTGGTAATAATAGGTGTTGCATGATGATAGAATAGTCACACCAAGAATTGCAAAAAAAAGTTTAACGAATAATTTTTTCATTTTAATTATATTTATTATTGATTAATAAAACAAAGGTAATAAATCTATTTCAGAGAAAAATGATATATTTATTTTTAACAATCTGTTAACATTTAGAGTAGAAATGTGTTTTCTCACAAAAAGTACAACTTTTCTGCTTGTATCTGCGAGAAAATAAGTAAGTTTGCACCCGAAAAATATAGTACGGAAAAATGACTTATACTATTGAAAAGGTAACAACGCTCATCGGAGCCCACCGCTTTGGCACAGCAGATGCCAATATCGGGTTCCTCCTTACTGACAGTCGATCGCTCTGTTTCGCAGAGGAGACATTGTTCTTCGCTTTGAAATCGGGACGCAACGACGGTCACAACTACATCTCTGACCTCTACCGCCGCGGAGTGCGCAACTTCGTCGTAGAGGATGTTCCAGCCGACTATAATACAACATACGCCGACGCAAACTTCTTGAAAGTGGAGAACTCGCTTGTCGCTCTGCAGCGACTCGCCGAGCGTCACCGCGAGGAATACGACATACCTATTGTGGGCATCACGGGCAGCAACGGAAAGACCATCGTGAAGGAATGGCTCTACCAGTTGCTCTCGCCAGAGATGAAGGTGACGCGCTCGCCGCGCAGCTACAACTCGCAGATAGGCGTGCCGCTCTCTGTATGGCTGCTCAACGAGCAGAGCCAGGTGGGTGTGTTCGAGGCTGGCATCAGCGAGCCGGGCGAGATGCAGGCTCTGCGCGGAATCATACAGCCAGACATCGCCGTGCTCACGTTCATTGGCGACGCGCATCAGAAGAACTTCTCGTCGTTGGAGGAGAAGTGCCGCGAGAAGGTGGTGCTCTTCCACGACACAAAGACCATCGTCTACTGCAAGGACGACGAGGTGGTAGACCGCGTGGTGCGCAGCGTAGGCTACAAGGGCGAGAACCTCGCGTGGTCGATGAGCGACCGCTCGGCTGCGCTCTTCGTGGAGAGCGTGGAGAGGAAGGGACTCACGTCTACTATACATTATATATATAATGGTGGGGTAGGCGAGTACGTGCTGCCGTTCATCGACGAAGCATCGGTGCGCAACTCCGTAACGACGGCTGTCGTGGCGCTGTATCTCGGACTCTCGCGCGAGCATCTTGCCGAGCGCATGGCGTCGCTCGAACCGGTGGCGATGCGCCTCGAAGTGAAAGAGGGTCAGAAGGGCTGCACGCTCATCAACGACTCGTACAACTCGGACATCAACTCGCTCGACATTGCGCTCGACTTCATGAGCCGCCGACCAGACCACAAGGGACGCAAGCGCACGCTCATACTCAGCGACATCTATCAGACCGGCGAACCGCTCGACGTGCTCTATAAGGAGGTGTCAGACCTCTGTGTGCAGCGCGGCGTTGAGAAGATAATAGGCATCGGTCCGCAGATTATGGATCATGCCGACCTGATAAAGGTGCAGGAGAAATACTTCTTCCACGACGTAACGTCGTTCATACACAGCAAGATGTTCGAGTCGCTCAGCGACGAGGTGATACTCATCAAGGGCGCACGCCGCTTCGGTTTTGACAACATCACCGAACTGCTTGTGAAGAAGGTGCACGAGACCATTCTTGAGGTGAACCTCTCGAACGTGGTGAAGAATCTCAACTTCTACCGCTCGTTCATGCGACCGGAGACGAAGCTTGTGTGCATGATTAAGGCGGACGCTTACGGTGCAGGAGCGGTGGAGATAGCGAAGACCCTGCAAGACCATCGCGTAGACTATCTCGCTGTGGCTGTAGCCGACGAGGGCGTGACGCTGCGCAAGAACGGCATCACGTCGAACATAATGATTATGAACCCCGAGATGTCGGCGTTCAAGACCATGTTCGACTACGACCTCGAACCCGAAGTCTACTCGTTCAGACTGCTCGACGCGCTCGTTCGCGAGGCGCAGAAGGAGGGCATCAGCAACTTCCCCGTACACATTAAGCTCGATACGGGTATGCATCGCCTCGGCTTCGACCCCGACAAGGATATGCCGGAGCTGATAGACCGCCTGCAGCACCAGTCGGCAATCGTGCCGCGCTCGGTGTTCTCGCACTTTGTGGGCAGCGACAGCGACTCGTTTGACGAGTTCTCGGCTCATCAGTTCGAACTGTTCGACCGTGGCAGCCGCCAGCTCTGTGCGGCTTTCCCGCATAAGATTTTGCGCCACATCGACAACTCTGCAGGCATCGAGCACTTCCCCGAACGCCAGCTCGACATGTGCCGACTCGGTCTCGGACTCTATGGTTACGACTCGCGCGACAACTCGATGATTAACAACGTGACAACGCTGAAGACAACCATTCTTCAGATACACGATGTGCCGGCAGACGAAACGGTGGGCTACAGTCGACGCGGCAAGCTCACGCGCAACTCGCGCATCGCAGCGATACCTATCGGCTACGCCGACGGACTGAACCGTCATCTCGGCAACCGTCACGGTTTCTGTCTCGTAAACGGCAAGAAGGCTGAGTACGTGGGCAACATCTGCATGGACGTGGCGATGATTGACGTTACGGACATCGACTGCGCAGAGGGCGACCAGGTTATCATCTTCGGCGAAGAACTGCCCGTGACAACGCTCTCAGATGCCATCGACACCATACCATATGAGGTGCTCACCGGCATCAGCAACCGCGTAAAGCGAGTTTATTATCAAGACTAACAATATAAAACAACAGAGGGTATGGCGTTTTGCCATACCCTCTGTTGTGAGTGCGTGGTATGGGCAGGATGCCCATACCTCCTATGTTTTACAGAACTTGCGAAAGTTCAATAATCCTTATTGCTTTTCTTATTCGTCCGCCTGCTCCTCAAGCGTGTACTGGCTCGAACCGTCGAAGCAGTGTGTACATACCTGGCACTTCGGCAGTCCGATGGCCTTAATGAGCTGCTCAATGGTGTTGAACTTCAGTGAGGTGAGGCCCAACTGCGAGCGTATCTCCTCAACCATGCGCTTATACTGTGGCGAGTCGGTTGTGGCATACTTGTCGAGGTCTTTGTTGGCATCGCCTTCAAACTTCTCGATGATGCGGCGTGTGATGAGTTCCATCTCGCTCTTCGACGATGTGAAACCGATGAACGGACAAGCATAGACGAGCGGCGGACAAGCGATGCGCATGTGGCACTCCTTCAGTCCAGCCTGGTCGAACAGTACGTGTACGTTGTCGCGCAACTGTGTGCCACGCACGATAGAGTCATCGCAGAACAACACGCGCTTGCCGTTGAGCATCGCCTTGTTCGGTATGAGCTTCATCTTAGCTACGAGCGAGCGCATCGACTGGTTGGACGGTGTGAACGAGCGTGGCCATGTCGGTGTATATTTGGCTATGCAACGCTGATAAGGCACACCCTTGCCAGCAGCGTAGCCCATCGCCATGCCCGTACCCGAGTCGGGTATGCCCGAGCAGCAGTCTATCTCCACGTCGTCGGTCTTTGCGAGGTAGTAGCCGTTGTCGAAGCGAGCCTCCTCCACGTTCTTGCCCTCGTATGTAGAGGTGGGGAAACCATAGTAGACCCAAAGGAATGAGCAAATTTGCATCTTCTTATTGGCAGGGCGTATCTGTGTCATGCCATCGGCGGTGAGTTTTACAATCTCGCCAGGTCCGACGTTGTAGCACTCCTCGTAGTCGAGGTTCGGGAACGATGACGACTCGCTTGAGGCGGCATACGCCCCGTCCTTCTTGCCAATAATAATAGGTGTGCGGCCCCATGCGTCGCGAGCGCAGATGATAGAATCCTCGGTGAGAATCATCATTGTGCATGAGCCTTTTATGTTATGATAGACATTCTCTATACCTTCGCGGAATGTCTTGCCTTGAATAATGAGCAAGGCAACGAGTTCGGTTTGGTTTGTGGCACTTTGCGAGAGTTCGGCAAAGTGCATGTTCTTCTCAAGCAATTGCTGGGTAAGTTCCTCAATGTTTGCAATCTTAGCTACGGTGCAGATGGCGAAGCGTCCGAGGTGAGAGTTGAGTACGAGCGGTTGTGCGTCGGTATCGCTGATCACGCCGATGCCCGCTGTGCTACCTTCGAACCGGTCGAGTGTAGGTTCGAACTTTGTCCTGAAATACGAGCTTTCCAAATTGTGGATAGAACGTGTGAACCCCTTCTCTTTACTGTACATGGCGAGACCGCCACGACGAGTTCCGAGGTGTGAGTTGTAATCGGTTCCGTAGAAAACATCTGCTACGCAGCTTTTCTTGGAGATGGTGCCAAATATGCCTCCCATAAGAATGATGTGTTTTGAAAATTTGTGATGCAAAGTTACGTATATTTGGTGAAAAATCTGCGCTTTCGGCTTGAAAAAACTCACTTCGGGGTGTTATTTCTTGATGTAATTAAGGTGCAAGGAGTAGGTAAAAGTGCATTTTTAGAGTTCTTAATTTGGCTGATTAACATAAAGTTATTACTTTTGCATATCATTTAATAAATGGAAAATTAACTATAATTTATTACTAATTATAACTATGAGTTTGAAAATTGTTGTACTTGCCAAGCAAGTACCCGACACACGAAATGTCGGCAAGGACGCAATGACAGCCGAAGGTACTGTCAATCGTGCTGCCCTACCGGCAATCTTCAACCCCGAAGATTTGAACGCGTTGGAGCAGGCTCTGCGTCTGAAGGAGCAGAATCCGGGTTCAACAGTAGGTATTTTGACAATGGGTCCTCCGCGTGCAGCAGAGGTTATCCGCGAGGGTCTCTACCGCGGTGCCGACACTGGTTGGTTGCTTACCGACCGTCTGTTCGCAGGTGCCGATACACTTGCTACATCTTACGCTTTGGCTACAGCCATCCAGAAGATTGGCGACGTGGACGTAGTGATAGGTGGTCGTCAGGCTATCGACGGCGACACAGCGCAGGTGGGTCCGCAGGTGGCTCAGAAGCTTGGCTTGTCGCAGGTGACATACGCTGAGGAAATCCTCAAGTGCGAGGACGGCAAGCTTACCATACGTCGTCACATCGACGGCGGTGTAGAGACCGTTGAGGCTCCGATGCCGCTCGTAGTTACAGTGACTGGTTCTGCGGCTCCGTGCCGTCCGGCTAACGCCAAGCTCGTCATGAAGTACAAGCGTGCCACAGCTCCTATGGAGCGCAAGCCCGAGGATAAGTACAACTACCTCTACGAGGAGCGTCCTTACCTCACACTCAACCAGTGGACCGTTGCCGACGTAGACGGCGACCCACAGCAGTGCGGTTTGAGCGGTTCGCCTACAAAGGTGAAGGCTGTCAAGAACATTGTGTTCCAGGCTAAGGAAAGCAAAACCCTCACCGGCTGCGATGCCGACATTGAGGGCTTGGTAAAGGAATTGTTGGACGAAAAGATTATTGGTTAAATTTTGAATGTTGAATTTTGAATGTTGAATTGTTGCGGCACGGCCGCAATGTTGAATTTTTGAATTTTTGAATGAAGAATTCATAAGTCAAAAATGATAAACTCAAAATGCGCAGAGCGCATAATTCAAAACTCAAAATTCAAAACTCCTAAATCAGAAAAATATGAACAACGTATTTGTATATTGCGAGATAGAAGGCACTCAGGTTCAGGAAGTGTCTCAGGAACTTCTCACCAAGGGACGCAAGCTCGCCAATCAGCTCGGCGTAGAGCTGAACGCTGTGGTTGCAGGTACTGGCATCAAGGGCGAGGTGGAGAATCAGATTCTGCCGTATGGCGTTGACAAACTCTTCGTCTTCGATGCTGAGGGTCTCTTCCCTTACACATCGGCTCCTCACACCGACATCCTTGTGAACCTCTTCAAGGAGGAACAGCCGCAGATAGCACTTATGGGTGCTACAGTTATAGGTCGTGACCTCGGTCCGCGCGTGTCTTCTTCGCTCACCAGCGGTCTTACAGCCGACTGTACAGAGCTTGAGATTGGCGACTACGACGACAAGAAGAGCGGCGTTCACTACGACAATTTGCTCTATCAGATTCGTCCGGCTTTCGGTGGCAACATCGTGGCAACCATCGTTAACCCCGATCACCGTCCGCAGATGGCTACCGTGCGCAGCGGCGTGATGCAGAAGGCTCTCTACGAGGGCGAGGCAAAGGGTGAGGTGGTTTACCCGGACGTAGCCAAGTACGTGCCCGAGGCTGACTTCGTTGTGAAGGTGCTCGACCGCCACGTTGAGGCTGCAAAGCACAACCTCAAGGGTGCTCCTATCGTTGTGGCTGGTGGCTACGGCGTAGGCTCGAAGGAGAACTTCGATATGCTCTTCCAACTTGCTAAGGAACTTCACGGCGAGGTTGGCGCAAGCCGCGCTGCTGTTGACGCTGGCTGGTGCGACCACGACCGTCAGATCGGTCAGACCGGTGTAACTGTTCACCCGAAGGTGTACATCGCTTGTGGCATCTCTGGTCAGATACAGCACATCGCCGGTATGCAGGACTCTGGCATCATCATCTCTGTGAACAACGATCCGGATGCTCCTATCAACAAGATTGCCGACTACGTAATCACCGGCACCGTTGAGGAGGTACTTCCGAAACTCATCAAGTACTATAAGGCAAATAATAAGTAGTTAAGAATTCAGTAGTTAAGAAGTTAAGAAGTTAAGAAGTTAAGCCATTTGTTTTTTATGGGACAAACTTTTCAAAATATTTTGGCATGGCAGAAAGCTTATGATTTTGTATTGGATGTATACAAATATACAAAATCATTTCCTGAATCAGAGAAATATGGGTTAATATCCCAATTTCAAAGAGCAGCCGTTTCTATTATTGCAAATATTGCGGAAGGCTATAAGAAATTGGGCAAAGCAGATAAACTTCGTTTTATGAATATTTCTCAAGGCAGTCTCGAAGAATGTAGGTGTTACGTAATATTATCACGAGATTTGGGATATATAGATAATGAAGTCTATAATATTCTTTATTCAAAAATAGAGGAAGCTAGCAAACTTTTAAATGGTTATTGCAAAGCAATGCTTAATTCTAATTTTAGTAATACACTGGAATAACATTACGGAACATGATAAGAAGAGTTGCATATATTATAAGAAGATTTGCATATGGCTTAACTTCTGACTCCTTAACTCCTTAACTCCTAAAAAATAAAAACAATGGCTAACTTTTATACCGACCATCCGGAGTACGATTTCTATCTTAATCACCCGGAAATGCAGCGCGTAGTAGAGCTCAAGGAGCGCAACTTCGCCGACAAAGATAAATATGAGGATGCGCCCGTCGACTTCGAGGACGCTATCGAGAACTATAAGCGTGTGCTCGAGATCACTGGCGACATCGCTGCCAACATCATCGAGCCGAACTCTGAGGACGTAGACCTCGAAGGTCCGCACCTCGTAGACGGACGTATGCACTACGCATCGAAGACATACGACAACATCGAGGCTACACGCCAGGCTGGTCTGTGGGGCATCTCGATGCCTCGCCGCTACAACGGCTTGAACATGCCTATCACTCCGTACTCTATGGCTTCGGAGATTGTTTCGGCTGCCGACGCCGGCTTCCAGAACATCTGGTCGCTGCAGGACTGCATCGAGACTCTCTACGAGTTCGGCTCTGAGGAGCAGCGCCAGAAGTACATCCCGCGTGTTTGCGCCGGTGAGACAATGTCTATGGACCTTACCGAACCTGATGCAGGTTCCGACCTTCAGCGTGTAATGCTCAAGGCTACACAGGACGAGGACGGCACATGGCGTCTGAACGGTGTGAAGCGCTTCATCACCAACGGCGACTCTGACATTCACCTCGTGCTCGCACGCTCTGAGGAAGGCACACGCGACGGCCGCGGTCTGTCGATGTTCATCTACGACAAGCGCGACGGCGGCGTAACCGTTCGCCACATCGAGCACAAGCTCGGTATCCACGGCTCACCTACCTGCGAGCTTGTTTACAAGAACGCAAAGGCAGAGCTCTGCGGTTCTACACGCCTCGGACTCATCAAGTACGTAATGGCTCTCATGAACGGCGCACGTCTGGGCATCGCCGCACAGTCGGTAGGCGTTAGCCAGGCTGCTTACGACGAGGCTCTGAAGTACGCTCGCGAGCGCAAGCAGTTCGACACAGCCATCGTTAAGTTCCCGGCTGTTTACGACATGATTGCACGCATCAAGGCTAAGCTCGACGCAGGTCGTTCTATCCTCTATCAGACAGCACGCTACGTAGACATCTACAAGGCTCTTGAGGACATCTCTCGCGAGCGCAAGCTCACACCCGAGGAGCGTGCAGAACTGAAGAAGTACTCGCGCCTTGCCGATGCGTTCACACCGCTTGCTAAGGGTATGAACTCGGAGTATGCCAACCAGAACACATACGACGCTATCCAGGTGCATGGTGGTTCGGGCTTCATCATGGAGTATAAGTGTCAGCGCCTCTACCGCGACGCACGTATCTTCTCTATCTACGAGGGTACGACACAGTTGCAGGTGGTTGCCGCTATCCGCTATATCACCAACGGCACCTACCTCGGCATCATCAAGGAGATGCTCGAGAAGGAGGTTGCAGAGGAGTTGCAGCCGCTGAAGGCTCGCGTCGTTGAGATGGTGAAGCTCTACGAGCAGGCTCTCGACTACGTGAAGGAGGCTCAGGACCAGGAGGTGCAGGACTTCCTCGCACGCCGTCTGTACAACATGACTGGCGACATCGTTATGTCGCTCCTCATCCTCGAGGACGCTACACGTTCGGCAGAGCTCTTCTCTAAGAGTGCTAACGTTTACGTTCGCATGGCTCAGGCTGATGTCATGGCAGAGCATGTCTACATCATGAACTTCGTTAAGGAGGATCTTCCGAGCTTCCGCGCTGAGTAAAGCATTCTCAACAATATAAAAAATCGGCTGCACTATTCACATAGCGCAGCCGATTTTTTATATTATTCTCATTCGTCTTTATTCTATGAAGAAGTCAAAATCTTCTTTTGTGTCTTTCTTCTTGTTTTCCGTATCCGACTTCGGTAGCGTGTCTTCCTTAAGCTTTCCGTTCTTGTCGAACATTCCGTAGGTTGTGCGCAGCACGATGAACTCCGTGCGGCGGTTCAACTGGTTGCAAATCTCCTGCTTGTCCTTGTCGAGCGCAAGGATGAACTCCTCCGAGAGCACGTCGCCTTCCTTCAGCCACGGATACTTCTCGGTGAGTTTCTTGCGGATAGTCTTCGGCTTCTCCTTGCCGTAGCCTACGGGCGAGAGACGGTCGCGCGATATTCCCTTTTCCGTGAGGTATGCAACCACCGACTCGGCGCGTCGCTGCGAGAGTCCATTGTTGTACACCGCCGAGCCCTTATAGTCGCAGTGCGACGAAAGCTCTATCGTCACGTTCGGATTCTCGTTAAGCAACTTCACCAGTTCGTCGAGCGCAGCCGTCGACTCCGGTCTGAGCGTAGCCTTGTCGAAGTCGTAGAAGATATTGTCGATAAGCACCGGTGCCGTGATGGAAGCAAGTGGGAACTGCATTACATATTCCTCCGACTCCTCAGCCGGTTTCACGCGCAGTTCCTCCTTATGGTTGAGAAATCCCTTGCACGTTGCGAGGAAGATATAGTCGACGTTCGGGTCAATCACATAATCGAACGAGCCATCGCCCTTCACGCTCACCTTCTTGTTCGTGCCGTCCGATCCGACGATGTACACAAGTGCCTCAGGCAGTTCGTAGCCATCCTGCTCGTACACCCAACCCTTCACGTTCTGTACAATCTCCGGGTTCTCGAAGCTGTATATCTTGTCCCATCCCCTGCCGTCGTTGCGGTTCGACGAGAAGTAGCCGCGGTTGTGTACGCCTTCGAACGTCATACCGAAGTCGTCGCCCTGCGAGTTGAGCGGATACCCCGGATGCTCAATGGTGTAGCCACCGTTCTTATTCGGCGATGCGATGTATATGTCCAAACCACCCATGCCCACATGACCGTCGCTCGAGAAGTAGAGGTCGCCGTTGGCACGGAACGTAGGGAACATCTCGTTGCCCGGTGTGTTGATTGGTGCGCCTAAGTTCTCCACACCCACAAGACCCAACGACGTAATACGTGCTCGCCAGATGTCCAGTCCGCCCAGTCCGCCCGGCATGTCCGACACGAAGTAGAGCCATTCGCCATCGGGCGACACCGCAGGGTGGGCGTAGCTCGAGAGCGTGTCGTTCGTCACTTTGAATTCCTCGGTCTTTCCCCATGCAGCATCAGCACGCTGTGATGTCACAATCTGTGCAAAGCGCGGATAAGACGGGTCGGTCTGACACTGTGTGACGTACATCGTCTTGCCGTCGGGCGACAGCGCACAGGCACCCTCGTCATACTCCGTGTTCAGTCCGCCGTTCACCGGTTCCGGCTTTTGCCACTTGCCTTTCTCGTCCTTCTGCGACACGAAGATGTCGGCAGCCTTCGCTCCGGTGATGCCGCTCAGTTCGTTGCCCGTGGCGTCGTTGCGTGTAGAAGTGAAGTAGAGGTAGTCGTATTGGTCGCCGCCGAGCACAGGGCTGTAGTCGGCGCGGCGTGAGTTGAAAACATCCATGCGCTTCACCTGATAGCGCGAACCGTCCTTCTTCCATTGCGGTGCGTTCTCAGCCGAGGCGAGTCCGTTCTTTGCGAGCACGTTGTCTGGCATCGAGTCGAGCACAGCGCGGAACTCCGTCTCCGCCTGCTTGTATGCGCCGTTCTTCAGCAGCAGACGGGCGTAGTTGAGGCGGTCTTGCGTCGAAGCTTGGTTATATCTGATGGCGTTGCTATATGCCGCAAGTGCCTTCTGCGTAGAGTTGATGCGCTCGTTGCAGTAAGCCACCTTCAGCGCAATCTTGCCACGCTGCTCGCGTTCTTTCGGTGCTGTGCGCTGGTAAGCACGCTTGAACTGCGTCGCTGCGTCGTAGTATTCGCCCACTGCAAGATACTTCTCGCCCTTTTTCATGTTCTTCTCCGCACCACAACCGCTGAGCATGAGCGCAGATATAGCGAGGATGAATAGGGTGGAGTAGAGTCTTATTTCTTTCTTCATTGATATGTTCTGTTTAATTAACAAAACGTATAACTCCTGCTTTTATTGTGTAGCGAGGCATGTATTAGGAGGGTATGGCATCCCTGCCATACTCACGCTGCCTTCCATACAGCTAAATATTCGCCTTCCAAATAGCTAAAAAGCTAATTGCGTGGGTATGGCAGGGATGCCATACCCTCCTAATGAAAAATCCTCGCAAACGCATTAGCGTCTGCGAGGATGATAATTGTATTGTTAATCGTTGATTAGCGCTTCAACAATGGGTTCTTCTCAACGTCAACTGTTGGATAAGGGCAGTAGATAGAGTTGTCGCCAGCCCATGTGTTCTTAACAACAGATACGCTTTCCTTAGCCTTGTATTCCTTGCCAGTTGCATCCTTAGCTACAATCACTTCTGGGTTAGCAACGCGGTAGTCGAAGTTCTTCTTGAGCTCGTTCATACGAAGCTCGTCGGCGCGACGTGTAACCATCTGTGTCCACTGGCCTGCAACCTCCCAACCGTGTTCAATGTAGCAAGCCTCAGCAAGCTGATCTGCACTCATGTTTGCGATAGCTACTACAGTGCCGTCGCTAAGAGTTACGTTCTCGAAGTCAGTAACGGCACGCTTGCGAACCTCGCGCAGATATTCCTTAGCAGCTGTGAGGTCAGCAACACCTGAGCGAGCTGCACTCTCTGCATACCAAAGAAGTACCTCTGACCAGCGAATCAGACGATGACGACGACCGTTAGTCATGTTGGTGTAGTTAGGCTTGGTGTAGTCGTACGGCTGCTTGAGCTCAACGTTAGAGTTAGAAGGATCGCAGTTGGTTGTGTAGACAGCGAACATTGGGTGGTAAGCTGCTACGTACTGATCGCCCTTCTTGAATGTACGCTGCTCGTACTTGCCTGTTGACACCTTACGATAGTCCTCAGGCTTCTCTGCAACCTTCTTATCGAGGTCAGCAATCTCCTTGTCGTAAGCTTCCTTATCCTTAGCAGGATCGTTCTTCAGGTCAACTGGCTCCCAAACGTCCTCAGCTGCAATCTCCCACCAATCAACTGTGCGGTAGATGTTTGTACCCTTCTGGAATGTAACCTTAGGAGCATAAATAGCATCCTTACGTGGTCCTTCAGGATAACGCTTCCAGAATGCTATCTCGCCCCAAGCGTCGCCCCAGCCACCATCGCCGAGTCCTTCGAAACGGCAGCAAGAAGTAAGCTCAGAGTCGTGATCCCAAGAACCGTTGTTCCAGTTGTTGTCGATACCTACGATAGTCTCCTTGTTGTAGTTGTGACCCATTGAGTAAACGTGGCTCCAATCAGCATCGTTGTAGAAACCGTATGTGCCGTTGGCATCGATTACTTCCTTAGCCTTAGCAGCTGCGAGACCATAGTACTCCTCACCCTTGTTGAGTGGATAGCCTGCCATTGCCATGTACACTGCAGCGAGTGTAGACTGAGCAGCCTGCTTTGTAGCCCATGCGTCAACGCCGTCGTGGTTGCGTGGAGCCTTGCTATAAGAAGTAGGGAGATTCTCAGCGAACTTCAAATCCTTAACGATGAGATCGTAAATATCCTCAACACTTGCAACGGTGCAGTTCTGAATGTTGAGGTCTGTGCTTGTGATGAAAGGCAGCGGACCGAATACGCGTACCAAGTAGAAGTAAGCGTATGCACGCCAGTAGTGAGCATTGCCGAGAGCGATGTTGATTTCCTCTTGAGAAGTAGGAGTCTTCTCAGCACCTTCGATTACGAAGTTACAAGCCTTGATAAGGGCGAAATGTAGGTTCCAAGCGTCTGTTACACCCTTGTTGTCGCCGTCAGAGCTAAAGCCGTCGAGAGCTGCTACAGCCTGCTTGTTTGAGCCAGGGTTAGCTGTCATGTCGTCACCCTGCCACTGTGGGTACATTGGGTTAGTCCACGACTGTGTCTGGTTCAACTTTTCATAGATCGCATGAATACTTGCATCAAGGTCTGCCTGACATGTGAAGTATGTCTCCTGTGCCATCTGACCCTTCGGGTCCTCATCAAGGCTGCAAGATGTTGTAAGCATCGAAGCTGCGAAGAGGCAACCCATTAATATTTTTGAATTCATAATGTTTCGTTGTTTATATTGTTAATTAGTGTTTAGAAGTTCAGACGTACACCGAATGTGAAGGTACGTGGGTTAGGATAAGCACCCATGTCGAGACCGTTGTTGTTATCAACGTTGTGCTCTGAGAATGAGTTGCCTGCTGGATCGATACCCTTGTAGCCTGTGATGGTGAAGAGATTCTGTGCAGAGATTGACAGACGTACGTCAGCGAACTTAGTCTGCTTGCGTGGGAATGTGTAAGCCACGCTGATGTTCTCGCAACGGAAGTAGTTAGCGTTCTCAAGCCACTTGTCTGAGTTGCCGTATGTCTTGTTCTCAGCACCGATTGTAGGCATTGTCTTACCTACTTCTGAGAAGTAGTCCTTATCGGTTACGAACATTGAAGCACCTACTTCAGAGTTCATAGCGTAGCGTACGAGGTTCAAACGCTTAGCACCGAATGCTGCGTTGAAGAATGCGTTGAACTCCCAGTTCTTGAAGCTAATGGTGTTGTTCCAACCGAGTGTTACGTCTGGATTAGAGTGTCCAAGAACGAAGCGGTCTGTATCAGCGTTCGGAGTGCGTGTCTTTGTGCCGTCAGCTGTGTAGTAGGTATCCACCCACTGACCCTTCTCGTTCTGCTCAAGACCTGCCCACTTGAAGCCGTAGAATGTACCGATTGCCTCACCCTCGGTGATGATGGTACTTGCTTCTACTGTACCCGGTGACGGGCTGAAGCCGTAGAGACGCTTAGTCTGTGCTGTAAGTTTAGTAACTTCGTTCTTCAGGTAGCTCACGTTGAGAGTAGATGTCCACTGGAGGTCCTTCTTCTGAAGAATCTGTGCTGTCAAGCTAACGTCAACACCCTTGTTGCTAACCTCGCCGGCATTTGTCCAATACTCGAGAGCACCGATATAGCCAGTAGACGACTGCTTCAAGAGGGCGTCAGTAGTCTTCTTCCAGAAGAGGTCAACACCGAGGCTCAAGCGGCTATTGAAGAAGCCGAAGTCGAATCCGAGGTCGAACTGCTTAACCTTCTCCCATGTGAGGTCAGGTGTAGCGATGTTGCCTGCCCAGTAGCCAGTGTAGTTGGTATCTGTACCATAGTTGAACGACAAAGTCTTGAGCGAAGCAAGTGTTGAGTACGGATCAATATCCTGGTTACCGATAACACCGTAGCTTGCGCGAATCTTGAAGTTGTCAACAACGTTGCGAACTGGTTCCCAGAACTTTTCGTTAGAAACAGTCCATGCAGCAGCGATAGATGGGAAGTAGCCCCACTTCTTGTTTGTGAAGCGGCTTGAACCATCGGCACGGAATGTACCGGTGAGCATGTAGCGGTCAGCGTAGTTGTACATAACACGTGCTACGCCAGAGAGCATGAGCCATTTGCTGTAGCCGTTGTCTGCGTCGCGCGAAACAGCGTTCTTGATGTTCCAGTAGCCGAGAGCTTCCTGACCAAGCCCCTTACCCTCGAGGCTCATGCGACGAATCTCGCGGTTTGATGCCTCCCATACGCCAGTAGCAGTAAGGTTGTGGTCGCCCCAAGAGTGCTGATAAGTAAGGTTGTTGGTTGTCTGAAGAGCCATTACCTGAGCGTTGTTGTTGCTCATTTCGGTCTTACCGAACAACTTTGTAGAAGAAAGTGAGTACCACTTATAATCGTTGAAGTCGATACCGTTTGTTGTGGTGAATGTCAAACCATCGCAGATGTTGAACTTTAAGTCAACGTGACCAGTTACCATTGTACGGTTGCGGTCGCTCTTGTTAGCGTGGATAAGACCATAAGGGTTAGCCTGAATGTTGTTGTACGGGTCCTTGTTGTAGTTGCCGTTAGCATCCTTCATCTCCATTGTCGGAGAGTAGTTTAGACCTACCCAGATTGGGTTCGACTGGTTCTGAGCGAAACCTGCAGCACCGCTATTCTCTGTACGAGAGAGGTTAGCGTCTGCTGTGAGCTCCAACCATTTGTAGAGCTTGTTGTGGATATTGAACTTAACAGCGTAGCGCTTCGACTTTGTGTCGCGGATAACACCTGTCTGATCCATATAGTTGGCAGAGAAGTATGTCTGTGTGCCCTCTGTACCCTTAGAGATAGCCACCTTGTAGTTCTGTGTAACGCCAGTGTGGAGCAACTGATCCATCCAGTCGATACCCTTGTTTGAGCCGTCGATATAACCAGCGAGAGCACTTGCGTCAGCACCCTTGTACTGTACCAATGCCTTTGCATATTCCTGAGTGCTCATTGCTTCAGGAACGTGGTATGCGTTAGAAACACCGAGCGTAGCGTCGAATGTAACCTGAGTTGCACCAACCTTACCAGTCTTGGTCTGAACCATTACAACACCGTTAGCACCGCGCGCACCATAGATAGCTGTAGAAGAAGCGTCCTTCAGCACCTGGATGCTCTGGATGTCCTCAGGGTTGATACCCTCGAGACCTGTCTCGCGAACGATGCCGTCTACTACGTACAACGGGTCGTTGCTCTTGTTCACAGAGCTTGCACCACGTACACGAATCTTCATCGAACCGCCAGGAACGCCAGAAGACATTACCTGCACACCCGACATACGACCGTTGAGGGCATCCTCAACACGTGCTACAGGCTGATCCTTGAACGACTTGCTATCCATGATGGCTACAGAGCCAGCCAAGTCGGCTTTCTTCACTGTACCGTAACCGATAACGACAACGTCGCTTAGCATCTCGGCATCCTCATGAAGAGTAACGTCAAGGGTCTTCTTACCTGCTACAGACACTTCCTGAGTCTTATAGCCTACGTAAGAAACTACTACTATTTGTGATTTAGAAACACGGAGTGAGAAGTTACCATCAATATCGGTAACCGTTCCGTTGCTCTTGTTGCCTTTCTCTACAATGCTAACGCCAATAAGCGGTTCGCCAGCGGCATCAAGAACGCGACCAGTAACCTGCTGGTTCTGCGGAGTTTGAGCTACATTGTAAACCGAACGTGCGAGTTCGTCAGCTGCTGATGCGCTTGTGGCGCAGAGCATCATGCCTCCTCCCAACAACAACGAAACAGCTAACTGCTTCGTCATAAGTGGAAGTAAAGGCTTCTTTACTTTTTCCATAGATTTGGTTTTTAAGTTCTGGACATAGTCCGCGTTGCCGCAGTTTTGTTTTAAGCTGTGAGCGGACACATCCTTTTTCTTGTTAATAATAGTTATGTAGTATATATTTTATAACTCTAAATTAAACTAATTGTCACTATCTTTTAACCTTGTATTTTTACGGAAGTGATTTTGTTTAAGTAAGGCGATTGGTTTTTAATTCGGGTGCAAATGTACGAAAATTTATTTATGCACCAAAAAAAATATTAAAAATTTTAATACGGTCTTTCGTTTTGCACGTTTTTTGTGCAGCAATCGTTCGTCGGTTTGAAACAATTTGCGTAAATTTGCAACTGCAAAATCACAATGGTTCCGTAGCTTAGCTGAATAGAGCGTCAGATTCCGGTTCTGAAGGTCGTGGGTTTGAATCCCACCGGAATCACCATGGGGGTGCAGCTGTCTCAGCTGCACCTCTTTTGTTTTTGGAGCAGCAAGACTTGGTTGAGAAAAAGTTCTGAAGGTCGTGGGTTTGAATCCCACCGGAATCACTAGGGGGTGCAGCTGTCTCAGCTGCACCTTTTTTGTAGCGGAGGTCTCCGGCCTCCGCAGCAGTATATGGTATAAGGTGTAGTTTAAACAGCTGCACCTCTTTGTTTTTGGAGCCGAAAGACTTGGTCGAGAAAAAGTTCTGAAGGTCGTGGGTTTGAATCCCACCGGAATCACCATGGGGGTGCAGCTGTCTCAGCTGCACCTCTTTGTTTTTGGAGCCGAAAGACTTGGTCGAGAAAAAGTTCTGA
>DAVZJL010000047.1:0-18010 GCA_052272805.1 Prevotella sp.
GATTGGGTATTGTGTCAGAGAGGAAAGAGAAATGAAACTTCTGCTTTCCGTCAATCTTGTGCATCACGCTTCTCATTGAGTTATTCAGCCCCTCATTTAGTCGCAATGTATGTTTTGATGTGTGCCAGCTAAAATCATCATAAATCTCAATCTTGTCAATTATCGGGTGTGGCTGTTTGTATGATGTCACAGTACTGCCTTCCCAAAATCCAACATAGATACACGAGAAATATTCCTGCCCATTATCTTTCTCACCCTTAGATATTTCAAGGCTCGCCTTGCCATGCGCCAAGTCGCCTGCATCATAATTAAGCGTAGGATCCAGTCCTTCGTATCTTCTATTGGGAGTACTACCAAAAGCGCCATGATTTGTGGTGCCACTCACCCATGATCCGTTAGTCGTCTCGTTGTATGAAGTAGAATCGCCCATCTCTCCACAGTCAAGAAATAGCACGTTGCCATATTTATCATCCGTACCCTCTATCCATGCCGGTACGATTTTCAGTTCCAGTTCGTCCGCATCTTCCCCTGCGTACATAGGTCCAAACTGATTGATAGGAAGCAGACGATTATAATACCTATAAAAACTCTTGTTGTCTATTTTCTTCACGAACTCCGACTTATAGCAGTACATCACGAAATAAGTATCATTCTGCTTGCAGTAAAACAACTTGTGTCCTAACGATCCATTCATGTATCCTCGACAGTAAGTGACAGGGTTAGTACCAAATCCGCCATTGTAAACACCACTAATCTTCAATGGTGATGTTTTTTGAATCAGCTCATTCAAAGTTTCACAAACGACAGCAGATTTCTTATTGGCTCGAACATACCAGTCGCAAGTGTAGTAATCCCAAAGAAGAGCGTTGTTGTCCGCATACTTCAAGTTGCACGAAGCGAGATACTTAGACTCATCCTCCTGCGTCACTTCCACCGTATAGCTGTCAATGACACGCTCTATGAATACAGCACCCGATGATTGTGCCATATCGTTAGAGAAGTTGAATGTAATCTTCCTTGCCTTGTGATTGATGTCGAACTCCCCAAACAGAAAGTTCTCCAACTGCTCGAAGAACTCCGTGAGTGTCCAATGAGGCAGAGCCTTAGCGAAATTCCATATTGCCCATGATGCAGGAAGAGTGTTGCATATTACAAGCGAATTATATTGTGATTGCTCCAAATTTCTGAAGTCATAAGTATAATCCAACTCCTTGCATATCTCCTTTAGTATATGTAAAAGGTATGGCTGGAACGTGTGTTCCTCATTTGGATATTCAAAACCATTGACTACATGGCTACTCAAAGTATAAGGATTATGTATCAATCCCGAATGATTGTTCACCCAAGGAAGAGCCAAATATCCCTTGGTACCCATAAGTCCCTCCGAAAACGATATACCTTTTCTGATAACAGGATATCCCAACTCCATCTCATTGAGATAGATGTCGTCAAACGTCTCGTCAAAGTTCTGCTCGCTGCGCCCCTCCAGGAATTGCGTTTTTACCTCCACGTCCGATATTTCTGTTATTGTGATGGAGCCAGACTTCATAAATGCACCGTCACGTATGTCGCAGTCAAACACCACCTTCGACTTGATGACATCCGCTCTGTGGACATGCCCGAAGATTGCAATGTTCCGTGCACACCCCTTTAGTGGGAACGTGATTGTCAAGGTGTAGCTGTCGCTACCCGTAAACAGACGGTTCTCGAAGATGAAGTCAAACGACGTATTCTTCTTCAGATAGGCTTGTTTGCCGTTGATTGTAATATTCATTCTACTTATGGTCTTTTTTTTTAGAAGCAAAAATAGACCATAAGCATAATGAATTAAAAGACGGCAACTAAATTATTTCCAACTTATCATCAAAAGTAATTTCTCCTCGAATTATTTTCCAATGAACATAACTCCCTAAATCAGACACAAGGATATCTGCAATATCTTTTATGGAAGAGTGAAATTTTTCAGCATATGAACTCATTTGCTCATAAGTTTTATCGACATATTCATCATCCCAGTTTCCTCTGACCCTCAAAAAAGTTATATATCTGAAAAGTGTTTGCTTCAGGCGAGCCTTAAATGCGTCAACATCATCATAATCTATAAACATTGTCTCCAGATGTTCATACAGATTCCAGCCATTGGCACAGCAAAAAGCTAAATGCTGAACTTTTTCAAGATCAGTAAGATTATGATATTCCTCAAAGGAAGAATCAAAATAAAAGCGAGTAGGCTCAGGTAAATAAAGCTCTAACTCGAAATCTTCAACATTCATTTTCATAAAACACGTTTTTTATTATATTGCGCAAATATAACTATTTTCTTTTAGATTTTGGTGATTTATTCTTCATTAAAGTTTCATATTCATCCTGCGCTTGCTTGATACCAGTGTCCCCCGTTACCGTGTTCACCGTGACAAACGGCTCGCTCAACCTCTGTTGCAGCTGCTTCATCGTATCTGCATAATCCTGCATAGCCTTTGTGTTCTGCACGATTGCAGCCGTAGCCAGTCCGTCCGGCTGCTGTTGCACGATGATAGGCTGTTGCTGTTGTGGCGTGCTATATGCAACAGGCGCAATAGTCCGACTCACATCATCGGCTCGTAAGGATCCGATGGTGTTGGTCCTTTGCGCATAGTCCAGGGCGTTGATGATGGGACGTGCAACTGGGTTGGCAAGCATCTCCTGCGATGCCACCCATTCCCCGGCATGAACCACGCCCACCTCCTCATATTTACCACCTTTCGGAGTGAAGCCACCCTTGGCATAGCCCTGGCTTTCACTTGCCTGCTGTTGCTTTTTGATTGCAGCAATCTGAATTGCTCCTGCAGCCACCGCCATTGCAGCAGCCACTGGTGCCAGAATATAACCCACAAGCGGAATTGCCGCTGCCGAGCCATACGCCGAGATAGCGTTCTGTGCCGTCTGCGCCACCGCTTGAATAACCTGCATGGCAAACATCTTTTTGTTCGCCTCGTTCTTCTTCTTTGCCAACTCCTTCTGTTTCTGCTCCTCGAGCTTCTTCACCTTATAGTTGTTGCCCTCCGCTTGCGATATCTCCTTGTCATACCGCTTCTCGATGGCAGCCGTCTGTATCTCCAGCTCCGCCTGAATAAGAGAAGTCATGCCCGAAAATATCGACGACATGCCCGATGTTAGCGTGTCGAAAGAACCCTGCACCGCCTGTCCGAGGTCCGAGTTCAGCCATTCCGTGATGTCCTCCGTCATGTTTTCGAGGAAGTTCTTGCTTGTGTCGTTATACTCCTGGCCGTACTTTTTCGCCAGTGCCACCTTTGCCTTTTGATATGCTTCCTCGATGCGTAGCTTCTCATCTGCATCATCGCCAGCAGCCTTTATCTCCTGATTGAAAACCTCATCGAGGGCAGCACTATCTTTGGTGTATTTCTCCTTCTTCTCCGCCTTGTTATCCCCGAAGTATTCCTCCTTGATTTTGGCAAGTTCCTTCTGATGCTTCTTCTCGTTGTCCTCAACAGTCTTCTGATTACGCTTTTGGTTTTCAACGAGCTTATTCTGATAATTCTTCTGCGCTTGCAGCTGCTCCTTAGAGCCTTCTGTATAGATTTTTGTGAGTCTTCTAAGGTGTTCAAGCTCCATGAGTTCCAATGCGTCCTCAAACGTCTTTTGGTCCACCTTGCCATCAATATACCGCTGTTTCTCCGTAGCAACAAGTTCATTGTAATAGTCGTTCTCCTGTTTTGCCGACTGCACGTTCTTGTCGTCGGTGAGCTTCTTCTTCGCTTCATAGTACGCAGCTTCCGCCTCCAGCTTCTGTTCATTCGTAGCTTTGCCGTTAGCCATGACCTTCTGATTGTACTCCATATCAATCTCCGTCATGCGGTTCGTGTACTCCTCGAAGTCCTTCTCACCCTTGGCGTATGCGATGCGGTTGACGGTCTGCTCCCTGGTCTTCCAGTCATTCTCCGGTTTCAGCACATCCTCCGTCTTCGTCTTCTTTTCCGTCTTGGTAGGCGTGTATGGAGGGTTCTGCGTCTGCTGCTGCTCATGCTTCTGTTCTTTCTTTACCTCATTGAGCGCATCCTTCTTGATGTCATCGCCATATATGCCTAAGATGTTCGCCTCACGCTGGTCGAGTTCCGCCAGATTCTCCTTCGTCTTGGCAAGCGCACGTCTGTTCGAGGCACGCAACGAGTTGACACCCAACTGCACCACCTTTCCCTCCTGACCCGGCAAAACCGTTTCCCTTTTAGCCTCCATCTCATCCATGGCAACGACACGCTCCTGCCTCTGTTTTTCCAGATTAAGGTCGACACGCTGCTTGCCGATATCACGCAACTTATCCTTGGCACCCTCAATCTCATACTTTCTTGTCAACGACTTCAGATAATCATCAAGCGCCTTCTTGTTCTCCTTATACTTGCCCGTAGTATCATCCAACTGGGCATTATAATTCGGGATAATCTTGTTCAGCGCATCAATCGCCGTGTGTCTGTCTTTCAACGACTGCGTCTCGTCACGCGCCACCGCAATAAGCGCATCAATCTTGTTCTTCTCATCGATGATGCCCTCCTGCCCACGCTTGCGTATCTCCTGCAAGTCCTTCTCTGTTTGCGACACCTCCGTCATCTTCTTGTACAGCTTATACAGAACCGCACCGAGAGCAATGGCTCCGGCTGCTATCGCACCATAGCCCGATGCAAGAAGGGCACCCTGCTTTTTGAGGTCCGACATCAGCCACGACTGGCGTACCCAATTACCCTGCAGCTTGGCGAGACCCATTTGCAACAAAAGGTGCGCAGCGTGCAATGTAGCCACCGTAGTCTTGTATGCCGTTGTCGCAGCCTTGGAAACGACGAGCCACGCATAATGCGCCTTGAAAGCGATGTTCGAAGCGTTTACCGCAATCTTATAGGCAATGAAAGCAGCAGTCAGCGAAGCCAAGGTAAAAGCGTTCTCCTTGATGAACGTGATGGAAGTAGACATAAACTTCAACAATAAGGTTGTGGAAGATATGACATGCTTCATTATCGGCTGCAGCTGCTCACCGAGCGCCACCGCCATCTCCGTCACACCTTTGCGAGCCTTATCAAGTCCAGCCTGCACCGTAGTATTCTGCACATTAAACTCATTTGTTACCGACGTGCCCTCAGCAAACGCCTTAGTCGCTTCCTCCTGCTCCCACCGCACCATATCGAGGTTGCCAGCAAGTGCCGAGATCACCTGCGCAGCACGGGCACCATTCTCGCCCATGTCCTTGAAGACAGGAGCCAGTACGTCGATGTTGCCGAGTTCGTGCAGACGATCCAGCAACATAAGAAGTCCCTCGTTAGTACTTTTCTTCAGCGTTTCGTTAAACTCCTTCGCATTTAATCCCGTAGCCTTGATGATTTTGTCGTTCTCCTTGAACATATCCATAATCACCTTTGACACCGCTGTAGCCGACATCTCCACCGCCTGTCCCTGGCTATCCAGCACCGCAGCGAAGCCCATGATTTCCGGGATAGTCATCTTCGCCTGGGCACCCACGCCAGCCATGCGCTGTGCGAAGTTGGCGAGATATGGAGCCGATGCCGTGCAGTTCTGTGACAACTCGTTGATCACCGAACCCACGGCAAGCAAAGCCTTCTCCGTGCCGAGGCGTTCCTCGTCACCGAAGATGTTGGTAAGTTTACTCAATGTCAGCGTAGCCCCATCACCGAGGTCGTCCAAAGCCACATTGATTTGGTCGGCAGCTTTCACGAAGCCCAAGACATCCTCCTGCGACGTTTTGCCCAATCGTCCTGCTTCCTGCGCCAATTTGTTCAATTCCTCACGCCCCGTTCTGGTGTCAATCTTCTGGAACTCCTCATTCAGCTGCTCCACCTCCGAAGCGTTCATTCCGGTAAACTTGCGCACATTCGCCATCTCCTGGTCCATATCCGCAAAAGCGTTCACCGCCGAGCGACCAGCCAAGATGATGCCCGTGATGGCAGCAGCGATGCCGGCAAGCGCTGTCTGCCAGTCGTTCAGCTTTCTGTTCATCCGTTCCCACAGACTCTCATTATCTCGCAACTGCGAGTTCACCTTGGCAATCTCCGCCTTTACACGCTTTATCGCCTCACATTGTCTGTTCCACTCCTCGCTTCCTCGCTCCAAGCCGTTCAAGTTGCGTTTGAGTTGCGATAAAGTTCTGTTCAACTCCTTAGGAGAAGTTTCATCGAGTCGTTGTAGAACATGCTCGACCCCTTTTGCTGCATTTTCAATCTGCGAGATTTGGCGATTAGTTTCCTTCAGTTCACGCTTTAGCTTCGTGAGTTGCTGTTTATTTCCTGCTGCTGCCGCCTTCTCAATGGCTTTTTCGAGGTTTGCAGCCTGAGATTTCAGTTTCAGGAGCATATCTTCAGCCTGTTTTCCGTTCACTGTAAGCGTTACGGTCGCATTGGTGTTTATATTCGACATACGTCTTTCAGTTTTAATGGTTTAATGATACGCAAAAATAGCACCGCCCAAACATCACTCAAAAGACGAGAAATAAGGCAGTTTCGCCCGATTTATGCACACTGGCGCCGACAAAAACCGACGAAAATTAAGCGATAGAAAAACAAAATGCTTGTGTATCAAGCCGTTAAGGGATTGTTAAGGGATTTTCCCTTAACCCGTCTTGATAAAGACCCCCCGACCGCCCTGTCCTTGCTGACGGCTACGACCGCCCGACTTTTGCGGAATATGTAAACAAATGTTAATATTAAGTTTCTCGTACTCGCAAAACCACCTTAGTTGCGCCCAAAAGCGAAAAGGCAGAAAGTGACGAAATAGACTTGCAAGTTTCGCTGATGACGAAAGCGAGCCGAGGTTTCACGCTGATGCGCAAATGTTCCAAGTTCCACGAAAAGCGAGGTTTTCGGATTGGGTAAATAAGGCTGAAACAAGCAAAAGGTTTCGGCACGATATAGGGTTTCGGATGCGCCAAACGCTCTATTTTCGGCACTTTAAGCCTCCAAGCCGAGCAAACCGAAGGTCTTGCCGTACCACGAAAGGCTATTGGGTATCGGATGGGCATCAATGGCTTGCGGATGTTGCAATATATGCGAGAAAAAGCGAAGGTTTCGGCTTCATACTGCGCTCTTTCGTGCTACTGAACCACCGCCCACCATACCAAGCGAGCCACCACGCCACGCCCGACCCATCGGGCGGTAATGCGGCAGTGGTGAGGGATAAAAAGGTAATGCGCCTGTCGGACTTGCCCGACATTAGGCGCACTACCTTTTCTATCCCATACCTCTGCCATACCTATTTGAATAAGCGAGAGTGCTGTCAGACTTATAGCAATCTTGATTGCCATTAGTCAGACGGCTTTCTCGCATTGACAGACAATAGAAAGCATAGCTTTACCAAACCTTGAAGGCGCAGCCTTATAGAAAACAGAAGGCTCTGCCTTACCCGAAGCGAATGGGTATGAAGTGGAATGTAATGAAGTGGTAATGTAGGACTTCTCCATGGCTCGCAGAGTCATAGAGAAACTCCGGAATGATAACGTAATGGAATGTAGCGCAATATCCTTTCGCAACAGTGGACGAAAGGAGGTGGCGCATAACGGACGGCTACGGGAGTGGAGAGCCACTGCCTTTCGGCTGAAGAAAAGAAGATTGAGCATAGCGAAATGATAGACAATAGAGCGAAGCTGCACGGACTTATGCGCAATGCAATGGAGCGTGTGTCCGTACCTATTAAGAAAGGTGAAGGGTGTGCAACACTTTTCACCTTTGATGATGATAGATAGACATCTTTGATGTGCAAAAAAACAGAATGACATCGCAGATGTGGAGAAGAATGACGGAATGAAATGACGTGGAAGACCGATGACGCTTGCGTGTTGATGATTGACGAGGAGGTCAGACAAGCTCGCCCAAAGGTGCCAGCTTGTCTGGGTGATGCGTCAATCATGTGCGTAGGTGGTGCATTGTTCGGTGGCGAGGAATGGCGTAGCCGTGAAATTGTGGGGCGTGTAATGAAGTGGAGAGGCTTTGGGCTGCCGTGGAGAAATGTGTATGTTGCTTACCCCGTACCGTGACTCGTGTGCTTGCACTTTTCTCGAATGTATGGAGGACTATTCGACTTCAGGCGATTTGTCCTCCTCACATCCGAGAAAAAGAGACATGGTACGGATCAGGGAAGTGGCATACTTATTTTGCAACAGAAGCCCAAAGCGACGGAACGCAATGGAACGCCCCACAATTTCACTTAGCCATGCAATGGCTTGTCCTCGCCACCGAACAATGCACCGCCGGAGCCGTCGGGGGATGAGTTCGGGAGTCTGCGACCGAAGTGTTTCCTTTTGCCGGCGTGATAGCGACGGATAAACATTAAGACGGCTGCTGCCGTTATCATCATCAGGATGGCAATAGCGAGCTTTGCCGTGAAGGGAACTGAAGATTTTGACTTGGCGATGTCCTGCGACTTGTCGGATGAAGACTGCTTCGCTGTTGCGATGCTGTCTTCCACCTGCTGTGCAGCTGCGGACTCCTCCTTTTCCTCTTGGGAAAGGTGAAGTCCGTAGAGTCTGAGAGAGGACGGCTTGCCGTGTGTGTGATGTGATGCTGAGTACGGCTCACCACGGATGCAGTCCGTAGCGTTGCCGTGCGAAGTGGAAGGCTTTGCCTTGTCATTAGACAGGGGCTTGCCCGATGGATAGCTGATGTCGGAGCATTGAGGGGTTGCTGACGTGTCGGCACCCCCGAATGTGAAGACACAGCTATCGATGGAAAGGGCGGTAAGCCTCTGAAGGGTGCTGAATGAAAGATTCTGAGCGGATCGCCATTGAGCTTGCGAAACGGCGTTTCGCTCACTTTCATTGGAGGATGATATTGTCTTTGTGCTCTTGCACGACAGTACAAATGCACAAAGAATAAAGATAAGGATATGTTTCATATCGTATGTGTTTAGATGTTGGCATACTCAGCCGTGGCATCGAAAGATGGGCACGCTTTAGCTGCATAATCTCGATGTCCTCGGATTTTGGCATTTGGGAACTGCACTCTGAGTTTACGAAGAAGTGCCACCAATGCGGACTTCTGCTCTTCCGTGCGAGAATCCTTAGGATGTTTGCCGTCGGCGGTCAAACCACCGATATAGCAGATGCCTATGGAATGGGCGTTGTGCCCTTGGCAGTGCGCTCCCACTTGTGCGAGCGGTCTGCCATGATGCACAGAGCCATCGCGGTAGATTACGAAGTGATATCCTATGGAGGCAAAGCCTCGCTGCCGGTGCCAGCGGTCGATGTCTGCCGTGGTGAAGTCCTTGCCTTCAGGCGTGGCAGAGCAATGGACGATGATGAGATATATTTTACGCATAGAGTTTTGAATTTTGAATTTAGAATTACATAAGCCGAACTTAGCCTTTTTAAGCCTTTCTACGCTGTGGGGTTACTCTTTGGGTTTTGTTTTCTTTCGTTCTTTATCTTTCAGCTTGTCATCGAGGTACGAGCGCAGTTCTGCATACTTCGTCTGTATGTAGATAGTGACCCCGAAGATAGAACCGGCATAGATTAGACATTCGGCGAATACACCCAGGACAGACTCGTGGATTTGTCCGGTGGGCGGTACGATGAATCCTGCAACAGCGAGGAGGAATCCACCGATGAGCATTGCTATGGCAGATAAAATCTGCACGTTTTCCTTAGTTTCTTTAGTCATAATGAATTGTCTTTTGAGAGTTAATATAATGTAGTTATCTTCGCGATTGAGTTGTGGTCGATTGGACCATTTCTCTTTGGCTTTGTGGTGTCTTGAGCACCATTTTGCATCCGAGCTGTGGTGGACTCCTTGCGGAGAAACCATGGCTCATTTTCGTTTACATACTGAAATTGAAGGTGACGTTGAAATTGTTGCTATCATCAAACTTATAAGCGCTTGCGATAACCCTGAATTCAGCGAGGTTAGTTCGGAGTTCTCCGAACTGGAACGGACCGTAATCTTTAGACCTCTTGTAAAAGCCGATGGCGAAGCGGAAATGGCGGTTGATGCCGAGAATGTCAAATGAGCGTTTGCCATAGGCAATGCGAACTTCGGAAAGCCTTTGCGTATTGGGGTCGATGACGGCACGGCAGTCGCCGAACAACACACCAGGCTCAGTAAAATACTTTCCTCTGTTCGGGTCGTCCTCCTTATCCAGTCGGAAAAAAATCTCGTCGTCCTTACTCACACTAATCTTTCGGTCGTCATAAAAGCGGTTCCAGCCACGTCGCCGTGGAAGATACTCACGCACACCGTTTTCATCCTTCTGCTTGCGACTTGTGCGCAGCGTGTGTCGGAAAACGACCGGTGTAAGCCCTTGGCGTATATAGCGGTGGGCATCCTGTATCACGAGGTGATTGTCAGTGATGATACACTCAATGTGCATCTGTGTAGCCTGCTTCATCGTTGCAAACTTCTGAATGTCCGTCTGCAACGATTTTATCTGCGATGCAACTGATTTGAGGTCAGATTGAAGAACTTGTATGCTTTTAGCGTTGTTGCCGATTTCATTGTTGTTTTTTGAAATGCGTAGGCTCAGACTCTGAGTAGCCTTTTGAAAATTCACAAGAGCCTCCTGCACCTTATTAATAGAAGTGATGCATGAAGACAGCTCAGACTTGCATTTGTTCAAGTCCAGCACCTGCTGCGCACGCATGACCCCGGCACGCTCGGTAGTGGCTTGGCGGATGAGAATGGAATTGTTTACGATTTGATTGATGCCGGTAGATAGGTTCGCTTTTCCCAACGTGAAATACACATTGTTGCGGTCGTCCGAACCTATGTTAAGAGATGTCAGCACATAGCCGATGCGTGCAAGATCCGAGCGCCAATTATCAAGGCGACTCACGTCCGTCTGCAGAGCAGCTTTGCCCAAAAGGTCAGCGATTTTCTGCAACAGTGCGCCCAGAACTTCGGGCGTTATAGCCTCTTCGCGCGTCTCGCTGCGAAATGAGGTAATGAGAGATGTGATAGATGAAATGTCAGCCATACTTTTGCTTGTTTTTAGCAAAGGTATGGCTGACTTGCAGATGGAGAAAAGACATCGTTAGTGATTATAGCGCACATACTTGTCGTCAAGTGCCTGGGCGACGACACCGACGAACTCGTGAGCAATGTTGTCGGAAAGGAAGTCGCGGAGGTTCATGACGGAAGCGTAGTACTTACGGCTGAACCAGGGCTTCTTCTTGCGCTTGCGCTCTCTGCCGATGTCGCCATTGTTTCCACGAGGAATCTCTTTACCAGTACCAAAGTTCTGCCAAAGACCATATTCGAGAAAGGACTGTGACAGTCCGAGTTCTATGAACCGTCCGTCTGCTCTTACGGGTAGGGACTTGGGGCTGTGAAGCAAACGTCCGGTGTCGATTACACCGAGGAGGGTCATTTGCTCACGCCATATTTTGAGCATTGTGTCGTTGAAGGCAAGAACGAACTTTTCACGTTCTTGCAGTTGTGGGTCATTGCCATTCTGTAGGGTCATAACGTAAATCGGTATAAGTGTCAACGGCTATTTGGAAGAAAGCACAGGCGCAGCCTGAGAAGAAGTATTGGTCGATTTCCTGAAAGGAGATGCGAGAGTCGAGATAGATATTATGCTGCTCCTGCTTCGTCTTTTCAAGGATGAGTTTGCTCATAAACTGTCGGAATAGCTCGCGCATGGTGTCCATGCACAGTTGGCGTGCTGCCATGTCGTCGATGGCGTGGCGCATAGCGAGGAAGACAGTCTTCACTCTTCGAGTGTGCGGACTATTGTTCACTTCGATATAGCCCTGACTGATGTCGCTGACGGCAATGATAGCCGTGGCTGACTGGAACTGCTGCAAGGCTTCCTCGAAGCCGTCGAGTCCGCTGACTTTTGCGAATACAAAGTCATGGGTCTTTGCGAACTTGTTTGTTTCTGTAAGGGATGCGAAAAAGGCGGTGGCATCCCAGTTGATGTTGCTCATGTGTTAAGTGTTAGTGATTAGTGATAAGTTTTGCGGATGTCCTCGGCTTCCTTTGCTTTTGCGTCCAGCTCTGTGAGTGCTCGCCATGTGTCCATTTCGAGAACGGCTTGCTCCTTGGTGATGTCTCCTCCAGTAAGCGCACGGATTTGTGCGTTCATGGCAGTTCGTAGCACCTCGCCGATGGGTGGTGTGTAGCCCAGTAGGTCTTCAGAAGAACTGGACATCGGCTGCAGAAAGTGTGGAAACAGACGGGCGAAGTAATGCTTCAGCGACGAGAACCAGTAGAAGGTGTTGAGCAAAAGCGGTGTTGTCAGGTGGCGCGACTTGACCTTTGGGTACAGAAGCAAGGCAAGGTCTTTCAATAAAGTCTCGTTCTTGGTGTGGAGAAAACCCTGATAATAATTGTCGGCAGATATGAACGCCGAGAACGGCACACCTTGGAAGTCGGCTTCGATGGCAGCTGCACTTCCTATTTTGGAGATGCGAACCGGCAACGGAGCGAATTGTCGTAAGAAGTCCAATGATGCCGTGGCTGCTTGTACTTGTCTGATAGTCAGCGTGGCTTCCTGCTTTTGCTTGTGTCTACGCTTCACAAGATAGCTGCCGTCATGCGTCTTGCACAATACCCTTAGGTCTGCCCATTGGCACAGGCATAGCGTGAGTATTTCTTCCATTGGCAGATCATGCGAAAGCTGCGTGAAGAAATATTGGAGTTGGCTGTCAGATAGTGACTGCCACGAATTCGGAACCTTAATATCGAAGAACTGGTCTTTAGAAGAAATAGCCTCCTGCTTGCTTTTTATTTTTATATCCATGGTCTTCAAAGAGTTTGGCGGTGTCAGACTGTTTCCATTCAGCGAATACGTTGCCCTTGGCTAAACGTATGCTGTTCACGATGTCTATGATGCTTGGTATCGGGTATTCCCCGATGCGGAGGATAGAGAACTCGATGGCAGAGATACGCTGATACATCCGCTTGTATTGGGCGGTGTCGAGAGTCATATCCCACTTGTTGAGAGCGTTGGCGGTGCGAAGCATGTCCATGAGCTCAGGACTGAAGAACTCCGTTTCGAGGCGGTGCTCAATGGTGAGCAACTTGGCACGAGTGTCCTGGTATCGCAGCCAGATATGGTCAGCAAAGCCCAGCTGATGTACGATATCGAGCGTAGGAAACATCGTGGCAGCGAAGTAATTGAACTGCTCTGATGCAGTCCAATGATGAGCATCCGGAAGCATGGTGAGGATAACGGCAAGCGCATCGTCGCGCTGCTTTTCGAGAGACAGAAGAAGCCGCTCGATGCGCTCCTTCGATGCCGGTATCACATTCTGATTGCTGACGATGCCGAAGCCGTTAGGCGTGAGGATAAGGTCGAGCTGTGGCACAGCGTGGCGCATTGCCTCTGCAGCCGTGATTATACGGCAGTAGTGCAGGAGCGGTGTGTTGTCAGAGTATGTGCGGATGCGACTCATCGTGTCAGACGAAACGAAAGTGTCGGTAAGCCATTGCTCCGCCTGTAAGAGGTGATACTGTATCTTGTCGAAAAGAGAAAGCTCGCCAGCAACCGCTTTTAGCGTGTTGGGAACATACTTTCTTAGGGTTTCATTGTCATTTATCAGCATTGCTATTGTCTTTGGATTTATTAAGTGAAACTTGCTTTGCGTCCTTATTCTCATCGAGCGTGGTGAGTTGGATGAATGGGCAGTCCGGCTTGACCGCTGTCCACTTGTTGAAACGTATGATCAGTCGGTGAACGGAAAAGAGAAGGTCGTGATACGGTTTCTGTAAAGCCTGGGCGATGGTGTAAAGCTCGCGCTTGTCGCTGCCTGAGTTGTTGGTCTGCGACTTGCCTGGCACCGAGCCTACGAGGTTGGAGTGAACGCGCATGGTAAAGCACATCATATTGATGGCTTCGACGATATCCGTCGCCCAGTCGCCACCCTCCTTGTCCGTCTCGATTTTATTGATGACCACGTCGTGCTGCTCCTCGCCGTTGGGTGAAACATAGAACGTGGAGAAGAGCACCTTGCCACTATTCTCCATGCCAGTGAGGAAGTTGATTATGTTGTCCTTCTCCTCGTTGACACGCTCCTGCTGCTTGACACGGTCAGTTATGCCCTCGACCTTGAAGATGTTATTCCAAAAGGAGTTGGCAATCTCGATGTGGTACTTGATGGGTGCCGAGTTTCGGAGCTTCGCTTCCTTGGCTATGCCAATGAGCTGCTTGATGTTGAACCACTTGCCTTTGAATAGAGCTGCGTAGTACGGTATTGGGTAATATGTATTGTCGGGCGTAGGAATACGGCTGACAACAGCGAACTTCTTGATTTTCTTCCCTCTGTTCTGAAGGTCGGTGAATGGCGACTGCGGATTGAGAAGTTCGATGCGCTCGATGTCCTCCGGACTGACCGTATTACGCCAGTTGGCATAGAGGATGTAAGGTATCACGCCCGACTTGTCGGCAGGAGCAAAGCGGACGTAACAGGCTTGCTTGCGGACGATGCGAACAATGCGACTGGCATCCTCATTGAGGATGATCACGCTGACGCAAAAGCCGAAGTGCTTGAAGTCCTGGCATACACCGAGGAAGTAACTTGCGAGGTCGTTGTCCAGCATAAAGTCATCCACTTGCGCTTGCACTTGTGCGGTGGCAAGCTCTGTGTCATAGACAAGTCCGCTACCATAGCAAACTTCAGCATTGAACATCTGGCAGGTGCTCATTGTCTCGTCAGACTCGATGAGGTCAATGATGTTGTATGGCATCTGATTGTCACCTCCCCATGGGATGTACTTCATCTTGTCGTTGATGATGACTGGTGCGATGTTGTGCTCCTCCTTGAAGACTTCACTTGTCTTGGAGGTGAAGGCAGCTGCCTTGTTTGTGCCGGGGATTGGGGCTACAGATATTGGTGGTGTGAAAGAAAAATCGCTCATATCTTGCTTTTTTAGGGCAAAGATATGAGCGAATGGTGAAGGGGGAAAAGACAAGACGTATAATACAGAAAACATTCTTTTTAGTGTAAGATAATGCCCTTGCCTAAAAGCCTTGGTGTAGCGTATGATTAGAGAAAACATTATGAAATTTGCAATAAAAATTTCTCAGTACCAACATTTTCTGTTGAAACAAACGTAACTATCAGATATTTTAATTATTTTTGTAGCATAAATTAGATAAAAATATGAAACTAAATCGCATACGTATTATATTAAAGGAGAAAGGCATCAGTCAAACATGGCTTGCAGAAAAGCTTGGAAAAAGTTTCAGTACGGTAAACTCATACGTCTGCAACCGCAGTCAGCCCAACCTGACAACGCTGCTTGAAATTTCCCAACTATTGTCGGTAGATATGAAAGACCTCATCACCGACAAAGAAGAACGAAAACAATAACATAAACGTAAGCAATAACATAAAAGATATAAAGCCCTATGGAACAATCACAATACAACGCACTGTTCTCGTTTATCTGGAACATTGCCAACGACGTGCTTGTAAATGCCTTCAACAAAGGCGACTACAAGCGCATCATATTGCCGATGCTCGTGCTGCGCCGCATCGATGTACTCCTTGAGCCCACAAAGGATGCCGTGCTTGAACGTAAGGAGCAGCTCGACGCAGCCCATTTCGAGAACCAAGCACCACTGTTGACAGCCGTAACAGGCTATCCGTTCTACAACACTTCAAAGTTTACAATGAAAACATTGAAGAGCGAGATAGACCCCTTGCGCCTGAAGATGAACTTCATCGACTATCTGAACGGTTACAGTAAGGATGTGCTCGACATTATCGACAAGATGCACATACGCCAGATGGTGGACAACCTCACGGAGGCAGAACGCCTTGGCAGTATCATCGAGAAATTCACGTCAGACAAGATAAACCTCAGTAGCAAGCCAGTATTGGACGGTGAGGGCAATGTGGTGCATCCAGCCCTCGACAACCACACCGTGGGAACCATGTTCGAGGAGTTGCTACGCAAGTTCAACGAGGAGAACAACGTGACAGAAGCAGGAGAACACTTCACACCACGCGACTATGTGAACCTCCTTGCCGACATTGCCGTGTTGCCAGTGGCAGACAAGATCACCGACACCACATATAGCATATACGACGGAGCTTGTGGCACAGGCGGCATACTCACCATAGCACAAGAGCGCATCAACCAGATAGCCAAGGAGAAAGGCAAGAACGTGAATATCAACATCTACGGACAGGAGCTGCTTGCCGACACCTATGCCACCTGTAAAGCCGACCTTATGATTTCGGGGCATGTAAAATCTTTCCAATACCAATATGCAGGAAGCGAGCGAGAGTATATCGCTTTCGACTCCACCATCTCGCGTGACGGACACGCAGGAGAGACCTTCGACTTCTGCATCTCCAATCCGCCATTCGGCACGCCATGGAAAGAAGACTTGAAGAAACGTGGACTTACAGAAAAGGAGAAAACCAAATACACCGACTCGCGCTTCACCATCAGCGTAGGCAGTGGCGACGAGAGAAAGGAGATAAGTTTCCTGCCCGACATCAGCGACTGCCAGATGTTGTTCCTTGCCAACAACATCAGCAGGATGGTGTACGACACTGAGCTTGGCACACGCATCGTAGAGGTACACAACGGCTCATCGCTCTTCACTGGCAATGCAGGGAGCGGTGCAAGTAACTTGCGCCAATACATCATTGAAAACGACCTATTGGAAGCCATCATCGCCATGCCCGAAAAAGACTTCTACAACACAGGCATCGGCACATACATCTGGGTGGTGACCAACCGCAAGGAGGATCGTCGTCGTGGCAAGGTGCAGCTCATAGATGCCACAGGCATCAAGACACCGCTGCGCAAAAATCTCGGCGAGAAGAACTGCGAGACCAACGAGGACGACCGCCGCACAATACTGAAGATGCTCACCGACTTCCGTGAGACAGAACAGAGCAAGATTTTCCCCAACCAAGAGTTCGGCTATTGGAGCGTAACGGTGGAACGCCCATTGCGCATAGTGTACGAGAACCCAGAAAACATCACGCTGCCCGAACTGAAAAAGGAGGAAGATGTGGCTTTACTCCAGCGAGTGCTCGATGCATGGAAAAAGTACCTCGGCGGACACACCGTGGGCGACTATGCCATGTTCATCATGCTCGACCAGATGAAGATAAAAGTGCCAGCTGCAAAGATAAAACTCGTGCGCCAATATCTCGGGCGCAGAGACGAGCGTGCCGATGTGTGCCACACCAAGCCAACAAAGCTCAACAGCCCAGTGGAGTGCGACCCCATGCTACGCGACGTAGAGCAAGTGCCATTGCTCTACCCTGGTGGCATAGACGCATTTATGGAGAATGAGGTGAAGCCCTACGCTGCCGATGCCTACTACAACGCCGAAGACGTGGTGGTGGGCTATGAGTTGTCGTTCACCAAATACTTCTACAAACCAGTGGAGCTGCGCCCCATTGCCGACATCACTGCCGACATCAACAACATTGAGAGCAGTCTGAAAGGAGTGCTCGATGATATTCTGAATGTATAACCCTAAAACTTTCACATCAATATGAAAAGATACAATGCATATAAAGACAGCAGCGTGAAATGGATTGGGGAGATACCGAGCCATTGGGGATGCATAAAGATAAAGCATCTACTTAAAGAGCGTGTTGAGAAATCGGCAGATGGCATTGGGGAGCCTCTGTCAATGAGTCAGAAATTTGGATTAATACCAACATCACATATGGATATTGTTCCAAATGCTGCGACAAGTTATATCGGTGCAAAACACACTCACAGGGGAGATATGGTATTGAATAAACTGAAAGCACATTTAGGAGTATTTGCCTTGTCTTCTTATGATGGGTTGGTTAGTCCTGATTATGCCGTCTACTATGGAACAGGAAGAGCCGATATGGAGTTTCTTGAATATCTTTTTAAGACACCATTATATGTGTCCGAGTTTATCAAGAAGACAACAGGCGTTGCCATTGGCTTCAACCGTTTGTACACTGATGACCTATTCAGCATTTCTGCACACTATCCACCCCTTCACGAGCAGCAAGCGATAGTTGACTATTTGAAAGATAAAACCCTTAAAATTGAGCAATATGTTTCCGCAAGAG
>DAVZJL010000048.1:0-17626 GCA_052272805.1 Prevotella sp.
TGGGCTATGTGATTATTGGGCTTTCAGCCCGTCTTTGACCACATTATTAGTTTTATCGGACAGCAATAATTTATATACTTCAGAAGGCAAAGAGATTAAGAAGTATGAAAATTCACCATCTCAACATCTCAACACCTCAACACCTCAACATCTCAACATCTCAACATCTCAACACCTCAACATCTCAACATCTCAACACCTCACCACCCTACTGCTCCTCAATAAGATAATCGACCTGCGTCATCTTCAGTCGGGCGTTGCGCACGCCTTGCGGAGTTTCTCGCAGATGTATACTACATTTGTCCGACGGGTGGTCGATTATCTCGTTGTAATCGACAACAACAGCGAACTGCTCAGGCGAGATGCTGCGGAACATACTTGCGCCAACAATGAAGTTCACCGTCACACGCTGTGGGAAGGTGCGCAACACTTTGCCCTCAGGCATATTGATTGCCGTGATTGGCACCTCGATATTCTCCTCGGTGAGAATATCAGGATAGAGCCCTATGCGCACAGTGTTGGGTACTATCTTCACACCCTTTATCGTCTCCAACGCTACTGTCCGTAGGACGGTGTCGTTGAAGTTGGTGATGTTGATAGGCACAGTCTTCACAAAGCGCAGCGAGTCGAGTGCCCGCTTACTGCCGTAGACTGTGACTTTCTCGGGCCAGAAGCGTGTGCGAGCGAGGTAGAACGACTTGCCTGGCACTACGTGTCCAGACATCTTTACCGACACCTGACGCGATAATCCGTAGTTGTAGTGGAAGTCGAGACGATCGGGTTTCACCTGCACTATCTTCGATGATCCGCTGAAGCGCTGATTAATCATTTTCATCAGCTCTTGCGACGACACTACGCCGTAGCCCGACTGACGTGTGATAGCCGACTGGAAGTTTACGTTGATGGGGCGTATGCCTTCGCCATACGTGTAGGCAAGGAGTGCAAAACCCTTGTCGCGCACGGTTACGCGCACGGTGTCCTCCATATCGCTTGTAACGACCACATTCTTCGGTATGTTCACAAGGTATGCGGGTACGCCTATCTCCCTCTCGTATGTTTCGTTGAGCGCGGTCATCAGCCAGAAGATGGTGCTCAATACGAGAAAGAAGAAAAAAGTCAGAAACTCCCTGTTAGCTGAGCTGAACAGGAAGTTTCTGACCATATTGATTATTTGCGTCAAGCGTTTTTCCATCGAATCATCGATTAATGAATTAACTTCAAACGATTATCTCTCGAAGTATCGATAATGAATTGAGACTCTGAAGCGTCGTTTCTCGGTATGGAAGACGAACGCGAGTCCTTGTTATGGCTTTCGATTTACTTCTGTGTCTGCTGTGCAGCATCAGCGAATACGCCACCCTTGTCGACTGTAATAACTACGCCACGCGCAATCTCTACGTCAACAGTGCCGGCAGCGAGGTCTACACGGCGTACTGTAGCATGGATGCCACCACCTACCATCACATTGTCGCCCTCCTTGAGTGCATTCTGGAACTCACGAATCTTCTTCTGCTGCTTCTGCTGTGGACGGATCATGAAGAAATACATAATAGCAAAGATTGCTACCATCATTATGAGCATTCCCATGCCACCACCCTGCTGTGCTGCCTCAGCAGCAAGTACTGTTGTAATCATTGTTGTTTTTTTGTTTTAATGATTGAGCTATTGCTTGAGTTTTAGCCTTGATAAACCTAATAGTAGGCATCGCTAAGCCTTCTTAGGCATCTTTATGCCTCTTTAGCTTAGAGCTTTTAACCTTGCAGAAAAGCTAATCGTTATTATTAATATAGTTGTTCTCTTTTAATTATTCAGCATTAAGAGACTTCACTATCGTGGTATTATTCACCATCCGATGTTTCGTCCTGTTGCTCTTGCTCGGCTTGTTCTGCCTGCTCTGCGTAGCGTGTGCGGAGCACTTCGCCGTCTTCGAGAGCCTGCTGTGCGCGGTTGAGGCGCGGTGTTGCAGGGCGACGTGGTGCCTGGCGGCGCTGCGGACGGTCCTCTATAGTCTTGAGGAGCTTGCCTGTAGACATGAGGTAGCGTGCTATTGAGTCGAGCATACCGTTGATATACGAACCCGACTTCGGTGTCGAGTAGAGCTTGGCGAGGTCGACATACTCGTTGATTGTCACGCTCACCGGAATGTTCGGGAATGTGAGCATCTCCGCGATGGCAATCTGCATTATCACTACGTCCATGTATGCTAAACGAGAGAAGTCCCAGTTGCGCGATGTCTCACTCATATAGCGCTGATACAAATCGGCATTGAGTATCGTGGCGCGGAAGAGTTTCACAGCGAAGTCCTTGTCCTCGATGTCCTTATACTCCGGCAGGAGTTCCTGCTTTGCCTTGTTCTCGGGTTCGAAGCGCTTAATAGTCTTGAGCACGAATGTGTCCACCACTTCCTTATCGTCGTTCCAATAAAGACTCTGTTCTTCGAGGAGCTGGTCAAGGTCTTCATTCTCCTGGATGAGCTGACGATAGAGCTTGCGCCACAATTCGCGGTCAGCCTCGTACGAGCTATCTGTATCAGACATATACTCAATATATGTCTGGCTCTGCTCAATCTGATTGCACAGACCGCGCACGAACTCCACACTATTTGCCCACGACTGCTTCTGCGTCTCAGCAAACTCGTTGAGTTGCTTGTTCTCCTCAAGCTGCACTGCGAACTTGTTATAAGCGAATTTCTGCGACGGCATTTCTCCACCCTCACGCAATGCACGCTGCGTTGCTACTTCTACACGCTTGCGTTCCTCTTGTGTGATGGCAACGATGAGTTCCAAAAGATAATTGTACAAATCGTAAGCCTTAGACAGGCTGAAAAGCAATTCCTTCTCTGCGCTGTCCATGAGTTTATTTCCGTTCTGATAGTATGCGTAGGTTAACTGAACTATCTTAATTCTGATTAATTCGCGGTTGATCATCCTTCTCTTATATACTTTATTATAAATACGTATCTTGCTGTTGTTTGCATAGATTAAAGAAACGCTGGGCAAACCAGACTAAACACTGCGACACCCTTGTCTCAATAACAGGTGCAAAAATAACTAAATTTGGCTGAACCACCAAGCGAAACGTACATTATTGTGTATTTTTTAATGTATTTTTTGCTCAATTCGGAAGAAATGCGTACCTTTGCACCGCTTTTTTGAGCACATCCGTACAGAAATATAAAAATTCTCGTGTGATGGCGAATTAAGGCATAAACATTATTTTATCAACTTAATTTAGAGTAACACAAATGAAAGAGATTAACGTTACAGGTCAGAAGCGTACAGACCTTGGCAAGAAAGCTTCTAAGACATTGCGTAAGGAAGGACTTGTTCCTTGCAACCTTTACGGCCTCGCAGAGCAGGACGGCAAGCCAGTAGCTATGGCTTTCGCAGTTCCTATGACTGAGCTCCGTAAGATTATCTACACTCCGCACATCTACGTTATCAACCTCGTTATCGACGGCGAGTCACGCACAGCTATCCTCAAGGAGATTCAGTTCCACCCGGTAACTGACGCTGTTCTGCACGTTGACTTCCTCGAGGTTAACGACCAGAAGCCTATCACAATCGGTATCCCAGTTAAGCTCACTGGCTTGGCACAGGGTGTACGTGACGGTGGTCGCATGAACCTCTCTATCCGCAAGATTGAGGTTAAGGCTCCTTATCAGCAGATTCCTGAGCACCTCGACATCGACGTTACAGCTCTCCAGATTGGCAAGAGCATCAAGATTGGTCAGCTCAACTTCGAGGGTCTCGAGATCGTTACAGGCAAGGAGGTTATCGTTTGCTCAATCAAGATGACACGTGCCGCTCTGTCTGCTGCTGCACAGGCTCAGGCTTAATGACATCAGATAGAAATATAAAAAGCGCATGCGTCAACGACGCGTGCGCTTTTTTATTTATCTCAACACCTCAACATCTCAACACCTCAACATCTCAACATCTCAACATCTCAACATAACATCATGGACAAATTCTTAATAGTAGGCTTGGGCAACCCCGGCGCCGAGTACGACCGCACACGCCACAACACGGGCTTCATGGTCGTTGACGAACTGGCAAAGTCGGTAGGTGCCACCTTCGAAGACAAACGCTACGGCTTCGTGGCGGAGACATCACTGAAGGGCAGAAAGGTATTCATCCTCAAGCCGACAACATACATGAACCTCAGCGGCAACGCCGTGCGCTACTGGCTGCAGAAGGAGAACATCGACCAGACTCGTCTACTCGTTGTTGTCGACGACCTCTCTATTCCGCTCGGCGACTTCCGACTGAAGGGCAACGGCTCTAACGGCGGACACAACGGACTGGGCAACATACAGCAGCTCATCGGTCAACAGTACGCCCGTCTGCGCATGGGCATCGGTGCCGACTTCCAGCGCGGTGCACAGGTAGACTGGGTGCTGGGCAAGTACAGTGCCGAGGATATGCAGACGCTGCAGCCGAGCATTGACCAAGCGGTGGAAATAATAAAAAGTTTCGTGCTTGCCGGACTGAACATCACGATGAACCAGTTCAACAAACTCGGAAAGAAGAGCAAATAGGTATGGAAGTAGCACGTATAGACAAATGGCTGTGGGCAGCGCGCATATTCAAGACACGCTCCATAGCTGCCAACGCCTGCAAGAACGGTCGTGTCATGCTGGGCGGAGTGACCGTGAAGCCGAGCCGCACGGTGAAGGTGGGCGATGTGGTGAGCGTGAAGAAGCCGCCAGTAACCTACTCGTTCAAGATATTGAAGACGATAGAGCAGCGCGTGGGCGCAAAGCTCCTGCCGGAGATTTACGAGAACGTGACCGACGCAAAGCAGTACGAACTGCTTGAGATGAGTCGCATCAGCGGATTCGTAGACCGCGCACGCGGCACTGGTCGCCCCACGAAGAAGGAGCGTCGAGCACTGGATGCCTTCGCCGAGCCTGCTATGTTCGGCTTCGACGACCTCGACGACGAATTTGATTTCGACGAGTAACATAAGATATTGGCAATGTCACCCAAAATCCTCATCCAATCGGACCTGTTTATACCCCTTCGTCCTCGTCTTCGAGTTCGTCCTCGCTTGCGGTGTCGAGCTTAGTATCCTTCGCTATGCTCACAGTGCCCATGCGCGATATCTTCACCACGAGCGGTTCGTACTCATCACTCATCCTGTCGGGCGAGCCAACGCTCGCTGCGAAGCGCAGACTCTCGCCCTCCACACAGTCGAACACCACACCAAGCAGCGCCCCTTTGGCATAAGCATCGCTGATGTACTGCGTAAAGTCGCTCTTGAGGAACGTGCGCTCGAAGAACACCGAGCCATCGCTACGCAGCACGCGCACCATGATGGTGTTGTCGTAGTAGCTATTGCCCATCTCGTCGAACGCCTGTGGCAACGAGGTGTCCGACTTACGCTCTACGCACACCTTATACGTAGCTCCAAGCCATTCCACATTACGTTTGTCCTCATAGCCACTCATTGTCTGAGTGCCTTTCTTCTGCACTTTCGCACGTTTGTGCACTATTATGTTGTCGCTCTTCGGCTTCTCCGCACACGACACTACAAGCATCGCTGCTGCACAAAGCACAATACAACCTATTGCTTTTTTCATATTTATCTTGTTTGGTATAGGGGCAAAGATAGTGCAAACCGAAGGCAGAACATCAAGCTTGCTTGAATGTTATGCTGAGGTGCAGCCTATTTTATGCAAAGGTATAAAAAATATTCCATATACATATAAAATACGTTTGCCCTTTGAAAGAAAAACCGTACTTTTGCATATACATCAGAAAAATAAATATGAGGAAATTATATTTCACACTTTGCCTTTCTGCTGTCGCATTGTTGTTCTCTTGCGGCAACGAAAAACAACCGGAAGCACCCACACCTGCCGAAAAGCCAGAGCAGGAGGAGCGTGTAGATACGCTCGCGATGCTGGTGATGCAGGTACAGAAGTGCTCGCGACTGTACACAACGGAGTATCGTGTGCACAAGATTGTGACACACGACGACCAGCTCGCACTGAAGGGCAAGCTGTTCAGCAAGGATTATAACATCAACCTGCCTCTCGGCAAGCGAAAGGTGGCAATACCCATTGATGCTACGATGAAGGCTTACATCGACTTCGCCGACTTCTCGGCTGTCAATGTGCGCCGCACGCCGACACACATAGAGCTGATACTGCCCGACCCACACATCGTGCTCACATCGTCGCGCATCAACCACGATGACGTTAAGGAGTATGTGGCACTGATGCGACGCGACTTCAGCGATGAAGAGCTTGCCAGCTACGAGCTTCAGGGACGCGAAGCCATCATCAAGGACATAGCGAAAAGCAGCATCATCGAGCAGGCACGCATCGGAGCCACTAACGCTCTGGTGCCCATGCTGCGCCAGTTGGGCTTTGACGAACCGAACATCATCATCTCCTTCCGCAAGAACTTTACGCCACAGGAGGTTGAGCAGCTCGTGGATGCAAGCACCATAGAGAAGAAGAATGGTGGGGCGAACAGGCGATAAACGTCTATACAACAGAACGAATAAAATAAGGGCTAAAGGATGGAAACGAACAATCTAAAACAAGATAAGCAAACAACGCCGCATACTGACAAATCGAGGTTCGGCTTGATGGCGGTACTGAAACGTGTACCTCTATCTATATGGCTGAAACTGACATTCGTCGTGCTGATTGTCAGCATCGTCGTCTATCTGATCAGCAGCATCAAGACCGTCGTGACAACAACCAACACCACGGTGCCGGATGTAGTGAAGAACGAAAAGATTGACATCACACCGACTATGATACGTTCGATAGAACAAATCGGCGAATGGTCGTTCCTCGAGATAAACGACGAAGAACTGGTGGACACCGTGCGTCGCGGAATATTCTCCAACGACGAATTGGTGCGCATATATTATGGTACGCTACGCTTAGGCATCAACCTGAAGGACGCTAAAGAGGGATGGCTCAGTATGTCGGGCGACACGCTCGTGGCAAAGCTGCCACCCGTGCGACTGCTCGACAACGACTTCATCGACGAGACACGCACACGCTCGTTCATAGCCTCGGGCAAGTGGTCGAGCGTAGACCGTAAGGAGATGTACGACCGTGCTGTCCAGAAGATGCGCCAACGCTGCCTCACAAAGAAGAACTACGCTGCTGCACAACTGAACGCCAAGGAGCAGTTCGGACAGATGTTGCGGTCGATGGGCTTTGAGAAGACACGCGTGGAGATAGGCAGCAAGTGAGCAAAAACGTAGCAGACGGCAATACACCGAGCCAATCCATAACAAGAATGAGGAACTTATGCAACAACGAGTGATAATATCCCAAGACATAGAGCACGACCTGGCGCAAGCCATCGACGAGACGGAACACGACCGTGTCTTCGTTCTCACCGATGACATCACGCAGGAGTGCTGTCTGCCGAAGGTGGCAGCACTGCTCACCAAGCACAACGCCACCACCATAACGATACGTCACGACGATACGAACAAAACGCTCGCCACGCTCGCCGACGTGTGGACAGCACTGCAACGGGGCGGCGCAACACGCCACTCGCTGCTCGTGAACCTCGGTGGCGGCATGGTGACCGACCTCGGCGGCTTCGCAGCTGCCACCTTCAAGCGCGGCATCAACTTCATCAACATCCCCACAACGCTGCTCGCCATGGTCGACGCAGCGGTGGGAGGCAAGACAGGCATCAACTTCGGCGGACTGAAGAACGAGGTCGGGGCGTTCGCCGACGCACGCTACGTCATCATAAACACCTGCTTTCTCGACACGCTCGACGCCGAAAACCTCTGTTCGGGCTACGCCGAGATGCTCAAACACTCGCTGATAAGCAACGCGCAGATGTGGGCAGAGCACGTCAACTTCGACATCCTGCAACCCAACCTCGCTGAGCTGCAGCGCATGGTGGCTGCGTCCATCGCCGTGAAGGAACACATCGTTGCCGATGACCCTCACGAGCATGGCATACGCAAAGCACTCAACTTCGGCCATACCATCGGTCATGCGCTGGAAGAGTTCGCTCTGCAGCAAGCAGGGGGCGCTGTTGTCTCCGCTCGGCTATTGCCGCTTGCCAAAGCAAGAACTGCACCAAAGAACACTCTGCTACACGGCTACGCAGTAGCATTCGGCTTGATTGGCGAACTATACATCAGTGCACGCAAAGCCGGATTTCCAACCGCCCGACTCCATCAAACGACTCGCTTCATACGCGAGAACTACGGCGCAGTGGCGTTCACATGCGACGACTACCCCACTCTGCTCAACCTCATGCGCCACGACAAGAAGAACACGTCGGACACCATCAACTTCACACTGCTCCACGACATCGGCGACATACGTATCAACCAGACAGCCACCGACGAGGAGATACGCGAGGCACTTGACTTCATAAGAGAAGGATATTGACTATATCACACAAAAATAACAACAAACAGATATGAACATTGACAAGATAAAAGAACTACTACTGAAACGCGATGGACTCTCTAATACGCTCGGCATGGAGTTCATCTCCACACCCGACCCCGACACATGCCAAGCTCGCATGAAGGTAGACGAACGCAATCGTCAGATATTCGGCTTTCTTAGTGGCGGTGCCTCACTGGCTCTTGCCGAGAACTTAGCTGGAGTAGGCTCGATGGCGCTCTGCCCGAATAATATATGTGTGGGCATCAACGTGAGCGGTAGTCACGTGAAAGCGGTGCTCGACGGCGACACCGTGACGGCTACTGCGCGTATCCTACACAAAGGAAAGACGCTGCACCAGTGGCATGTGGACATACGCAACGAGGCTGGCGATCTGATTTCGTCGGTAGAGGTGACTAACTTTGTGATGAACAAACCGAAATAGAATGAGCTACGTATATTTCCGCCTGCCTCACTCTACGCACGTTTTCCGCAACCGCCTGTCGACCGAACCCGAAGAGATTGCTTCGCTCGCCGAACTGAACGGACGGCGTGGCTTCGTAATCGCTCCGTTCGCTCCGTCGGCTGATTGTCCTATACTCCTGTTGTCCACCGATTGGGAGGAGGTGAATTTGAACTTTAGTGGAGACAATCAGAACGGCGAGCAAACATATCTTAGCTCTAACGACGGTGTGTCAGCGATGCTGCTTGATGCCGACTACGAGAAGGAACGCCAACGCTATGCCGTCGACTTCCACAATTACCACGGACAGCTTTCCGCAGGCACCTTCCAGAAGATTGTGCTGGCACGCAGCGCACGGCTCACAGCGACAGAACAGATTTCGCCGCTCACGCTCTTTGCACGTGCCTGCCACCGCTATCCGCGCATGTTCGTCACGCTGTTCTCAACCGAGCGCAGCGGCACATGGCTCATAGCCACACCCGAGACGCTCATCAGCGGCACCGACGGTGCAATGCAGACCATGGCACTCGCCGGAACGATGCGTCTGAGTGGTGCAAACCTCGACTTCGACGTGGAAGGTGGCACTATAGGGAAGGACGATATCCACTGGAGCACAAAGAACATAAAGGAACAGCGCTACGTGGAGACGTACATAACGGAGTGCATGGAGCAGTTCAGCGACGATGTAAACGTTGAAGGACCGTTCACCGTGCGTGCCGGCGACCTCGTACACCTGCGTTCCGATATACGCTTCCACCTGAAGGACACGGCGCATCTGGGCAATCTTATTAACGCTCTGCACCCTACGCCTGCCGTTTGTGGTATGCCGAAGGATGCCACACGCGACTTCATTCTGCAGAACGAGTCGGGAGAGCGCAACTACTATAGCGGCTTCTCTGGTCTGCTCGACCCCAACGGCGACACTCGCCTCTTCGTCACGCTGCGCTGTATGCAGATAGAGGGCGAGAGCGAAACCACTGCATATCGCCTGTATGCCGGCGGAGGACTGCTGAAGGACAGTCAATACCAGTCGGAGTGGGAGGAGACGGAGGCGAAGATGAACACCATGCGACAACTGTTCAAGCACGTATAAAGCATTTGCGACAACAAACGAAACAATGTACAGCAACAAGGAAAACATAAACATACTCACATCGCTGCTCCTCGAATGGGGAGTGACGGACGCGGTGGTGTGCCCGGGCAGTCGCAATGCTGCCATCGTGCATAACCTCAACGAGTGTGGCACGATACGCTGCCACCCCATCACCGACGAGCGTTCGGCGGCGTTCTACGCCATGGGCATCGCTCTCAACACGAAGCGTCCTACAGTGGTATGCGTCACATCTGGTTCGGCTCTGCTCAACACCGCTCCGGCTGTGGCAGAGGCTTACTATCAGCATGTGCCGCTCATCGTCATCGCAGCCGACCGACCGCAGCAATGGATTGACCAGTTGGACGGTCAGACGCTGCCGCAACCCGATGCCCTCAATCGGTTTGTGCGCCGAAGCGTGTCGCTGCCCGAGCCTCGAAACGAGGAAGAACGCTGGCATTGCAACCGACTTGTGAACGAAGCCTTGCACGCTGCCACCTTCCGCCAGCCGGCTCCCGTGCTCATAAACGTGCCTATCACCGAACCGCTCTTCACATTCGACGTTGCCGAACTGCCGAAGGAGCGACGTTTCTGCGTGTTCGACAGCGATGTGGCACTGACCTACTCTACCATCGAGACCATGCAACAGGAACTCTTCAAGGCGAAGCGACCGCTGATAGTGGTCGGACAGATGGCTGCCGACAGCTTCGGATGCTCCGTCTTCGACATCAACGAGTTGTCGAAACACTTTGTCGTGTTCGCCGAACCGCTATCGAACAGTGGCGAGACAATCCACTTCGACGAGGCGGTGAGGTATCTCACGGCGCATCCCGAACTGCAATCCGACTACACGCCCGACTACATTATATATATTGGCGACACACTCGTGAGCAAGGCTACGCGCCGTTGGCTGCGACAGACCAAGGCACCGTCGTGCATCATCACGGCAGATGCGCTGCACGTGAGCGACCCACTCATGTCGCTATGCCACATCGTGACGTGCAGCAACGCCGACCTTGCGCTGCTCATGCCTATGCTCTACGACATGTACACACACTGCGACCGCTACGCCGACAACGAGGCGGCGTGGCGTAACGAGGAGAGCCGAAAGATGTTTCTGAACAAGTGGAAGAACTTGCTCAGCCAATGGGCAAACCACGCTACCGCATACGAGCCTGAATACTCGCAGATGGCGGTAGTGAAATACTTTGAAAAGCGGTTGAAAGAGCTGCCCGTATGCGCAAAGACCCACTACGCCAACAGCACTGCGGTGCGTCTGGGCTGCATCTACGCCAACCATTACGTATGGTGCAACCGCGGTGTGAACGGCATCGAAGGCTCGCTGTCGACGGCTGCTGGTTTCGCCGTTGCAAGCGACGACCTGAACGTCTGCATCATCGGCGACCTCAGCTTCTTCTACGACCAGAACGCATTATGGAACAACTGCGTAGGTGGCAATCTGCGCATACTGCTGCTCAACAACTCCTGTGGTGGCATCTTCAAGCAGTTGCCTAACCTGCACAACAGCCCCGTGGCTGACACCTTCGTGGGTGCAAGACACAACACAACAGCGCAAGGCATCTGCGCACAGAACAATGTGGAATATATCTCAGCGCACAACGCCGAGGAAATGCAGCGCGGAATAAGCGAACTTCTAACACGCAAGAGCAATCGCCCCATGCTGCTCGAAGTGTTCAGCGACGCTGATATTGATGCAGAAACTCTCAATACATACTTTAAGGGGTGTTATTAATCTAATACACGCATTATATTGGATAAATTATGAAGAATCTTCCATACATATTGTTCAGCTTTCTTATGCTTTGTGCGTTGTGCACAAGCATTAACAGCTATCACAGAACAGAATACATGATAGCCAAGGATGTGGATCAGGCATTGAAGCAAGTTCTTGTGAAAATGCCTGACAATGTGGTTACCACAGACACCATACGCTGTTACCGTAACTGCCTCACCATTGCCGAATTGAAAGATACGGCAGGTATCGCCATGCGTACAATACGCAGAGGTGGACGTTGGGAAACCAAGTTAGTGGCAGAGGCAAATTGCGACTTTGCTACGACTTTCATGATGTCCGACCAAAAGGCTTCTGGCTTTCTTTTAATATTTGGTGCATTATGGTTGTTGGGTAGTTTGTGGTATGTAAGAAGGAACAAGCCGGAGTTGATAGTTCAAGGTTTGGCGTACGGAGGTATTGTGTTTCATGATGATAAATTTATGACCGCATCGGGTGAGGAGATACGTCTTACTCCTATGCAACACTCACTGCTCGAAATGTTCATAACGACAGATACTCATACGCTATCGAAACAGCAAATTTGCGACCAGCTATGGCCTAAGAAACCCGATGCAAGCGATACACTTTACACGCTAATCAGACGTATAAAACCTATCATAGAAACACATAGCACTCTGAAAATCGAATCGGATAGAGGTAAGAGTTATAGTCTGAAACTCAGATAGATAGATATTTGTCAGTCAATTGTCAGGGAAATGTCAGACTGATTAACAGGCTTTCTTGTAAAGAGGATGTAAATTTGCGCCATAAAACAAAAATGGTGCAAAATGAAACGATTAGCTACAATTTACATTATTCTAACTTCTGCATTCTCCGCTTATGCTCAGAATGTGGACAAGACTATCACGCTCGATGAAGTAACGGTAAAAGCCGCTAAGGTTGTGAACAAATCTGACGGCATGCTCATCTATCCTACCGATGCACAGAAGCAGGCTTCGAACAATGGCTACAGCATTCTTGAGAAACTCACACTTGCCAATCTCCGTGTTGACAACATAAACCATACTGTTACTGCTATTGATAACAGAGGTAGCGTTCAACTTCGAGTGAATGGTATTGTTGTAGGCAAACAGGAGATGCTGGCTCTTAATCCAAAGGATATTACCAAGATAGACTTCATAAACAACCCTGGCGTTCGTTATGGTGAAAGCATTGCTTATGTGATTGATATAGTCACACGTAGGAGCGAGAGCGGTTATACTATTGGTACGGACGTAACTTCGGCTCTTACTACCATGCAAGGCGATGGCTCGGTATATGGTAAATGGAACCGCGGAAAGAGTGAATGGTCGCTTTCGTATGATGTGAGTGGATATAAAACAAAAGGTTCAAAGAGCAAGCAGTTGGCTCAATACACCTTGACTGACGGCAGTATCTACACTATTGAGCGAAACGATGTGGAGTCGCTTAGAAAAGCTATCGCACATGATACAAAACTAACCTATAACTGGTCGGACTCCACAGCAACCGTATTCCAAACATCCTTGAGCGGAGCATTCAACAACACTCCTGCCAACTATAATATTAAGGACATCACGGATGGCACTCAACAATATCAGGCTACAAGCAGAGAAAAAAACAAGAGCCTTTCGCCAGTATTGGATATTTACTTTTTTCGTCAGCTCACCCCACGTCAATCCATCACAGCCAATGCTGTAGTTACCTATATATCCACACAGACAAGCAGCTTTTATGACGAGGGTACACCTTATAAATATGATGTGGATGGCAAGACAGCTTCTCTTCTTACTGAGGTAATCTACGAGAACAGACTCAAGCCCTTTACTCTCTCAACAGGCTTGAACTATAGCTATAAATACACAAAGAACGACTATCTTGGCGACGCTTCAGCTTTGACCAAGACTAACAACAACCGCCTGTATGCCTTTGCAGAAATTAAGGGCATGTTCCGACCGTTGCGTTACACATTAGGTGCAGGCGCAAGCTATATCCATTACACTCAGAACGGTCACAGATATAACTTCTGGACATTCCGCCCAAAAGCCTCGCTGACATACAACATCAATAACAATATGCAGTTGAGCTATACCTATCAGATATGGGACATAGTATCCCGTATAGCTATGACGAGTGATGCTATGATTCGCACCAATAGCATGGAATGGACTGTTGGTAATCCAGAATTGAAACCTTCGCACGATATGGAGCATCGATTGCAGTTTTCATATAACACCAATCGTCTGCAGACCTTCGTAGAAGGTTATTACAAGCAATGTCTCAAGCCCAACATGGCTCATTATGAGCGGACAGACGACAATAAATTCATTTATACTCAGATTAATCAAAAGGAAATTGATGTGCTGAACACTATGGCGTATGCTGGCTACTGGCTCTTGCAAGAAAAACTTCAGATTGCAGCCTATGGGGGAATGAACAGATGCTATAATTACGGCAACGACTATACACATTGTTATACATCGTGGTTTTATGTAGGTAGCATCACGGCTTATCTCGGCAAATTCACGTTGCAAGGATACGTAGACAATGGTAATCGATTCTTTGAAGGCGAATCGAAAGCTTTCAGCGGTGCTTATTCGGTTCTGAAGGCTTCATACACATGGCGCGACTGGCAGTTCTCATTGTCATGGGCTAATCCCTTCGACAGCAATCATAAGTCGTATGAAAATGAATTACTGAACCTTAATCTGTATAAGCACACTATTGGTTATTCTAAGGATAGCGGCAATCTCGTTACGCTGAATGTATCTTGGCGACTGAGCCGAGGTAACAAGCATAAGTCAGCAGAAAAGAAAATAAAACTACATGATACGGATAATGGTATTATGGAGTTTTAATCATACTGCATCATTTTAACCGCTGCCTGCCCACCCCTTTATTAATAAATACGTACATCGGCAATAACCATACTGCCCACGGCCTCGTTGATGCGCTTCACCAATTGGGTGCGCATCATCGTAAGGTCCTGTCGCAACGCCGGACTGAGAATCTTCACGAACAGCGTTTGGTTCTTGATGAACTTCTCGCCAGTATAGCGCGCAACGCCTGCACCGACAACCTTTTCCCAAGCGTCGATGGCGCGTCGCTGCAGCAAAGGTGTCTCCAGGCCTTCGCGTCGCAGATACATATTAAGCAAGTCGTTTATCGACTTCACGTCACGTCTGAACATACACTTTATTTATTAGTCGGTTGATGAGGAACTATCTCGCCACCTTTCACGTCGAACAGGCGATAGTCGTAACTTACACTGTCGAGTATGCGGTCAAGGTGTTCGCGGTTGGTGTCGGTGATGAATATCTGTCCGAATCCGTCGCCCGACACGAGCTTCACAATCTGCTCCACACGATGTGAGTCGAGCTTGTCGAAGATATCGTCAAGCAGCAGCAGTGGCGTTGTCTGCGATGCTGTGCGACGCAGGAAGTCGAACTGCGCAAGCTTCAGTGCCAGCACGAATGTCTTTGTCTGACCCTGCGAGCCCTCACGTTTCATCTGATAGTCGCCGAGCAGCATCTCCAAATCGTCGCGATGCACGCCATGCAGCGAATAGCCCACCGCACGGTCCTTGAAGCGGTCGCGCTGAATAACGTCCAACAGCGGTCCACGCTGCGCGTGCGATACATACCTTAGCGACACCGTTTCTTTACAATCCGACACGTGCTGATATATGCGTTGGAACACGGGCACGAGTCGCTCAACGAAGTCCTCACGCGCACGGAATATAGTCTCACCATGTCGTGCCATCTCCTGCTCCCAGATATCAAGCAGCGCAACATCAGGTTCCTGCTCCATCTTCAGTAAAGCGTTGCGCTGCTGAAGTGCCTTCGTGTAGCTATTAAGAGCATCGATGTACGTGTTGTCATACTGCGATATCACGATATCCATTAGTCGGCGGCGCTCCTCGCTACCACCAGCGATGAGCGTCTGGTCGGCAGGCGAGACGAAGATGAGCGGAATCAATCCGATATGCTGCGAGAGACGCTTGTACGCCTTTTTGTCGCGCTTCAGCTGCTTCTTCTGTCCGCGCTTCATGCCACAGTACACTGCTACAGGTTCCTCCTCATCAGTAGCATACGCAGCATCAAGCATAAGGAAGTCGGCATCGTGCTTTATTATCTGCGAGTCGATAGGGTTGAACGCACTACGACAGAACGACAGGTAGTAGATAGCATCGAGCAAGTTGGTCTTGCCCTCGCCATTGCTGCCGAGAAAACAGTTGAGTTTAGGCGAGAACTCAAGCGAAGCCTCACCGATATTCTTGAAGTTGAGTATGGATAAATTGCGTAATATCATGTAATTATATACCATGTAGACCCACCGTGGGTCGCCATTATAAATAGAAACAACACGTTGTATTACTGCAAAGTTACCCCATTTATTATTGAAAAAAGAAAAAAAGGCAGAATAAATTTCAATATATGAGATAAAATCAGTAATTTTGCTCCTCGCAATGTGTTGCATTGCAAACTATAAACCGATAAAATAAAAAACAAAATAACAAATGACAAACAAAATTGATTTTGGTGCAAACTCACACGTAGAGAGCACCAACAACAAAGAAGATTTCTTCTTGAAGTTCAAAAAGCAGATAATCATCGGTGTAGTGGCAATCCTCCTCGTCGTAGCAGGTGCTATCCTTTACAACGCTTACGTAGCAGGTCCGCGTGAGGACAAGGCAAGCACAGCTATCGCAAAGGGCGAGCAGTACTTCAACGCTGAGCAGTTTGACAAGGCTCTCAACGGCGACGGCGCAGGCTACGCTGGCTTCGTGAAGATTGCAAGCGACTACAGCAGCACCGACGCTGGCAACCTCGCTAACCTCTATGCAGGTCTGAGCTACTTCAACCTTGGCAAGTACACAGAGGCTGTGACATACCTCGAGAAGTTCTCTACAAAGGGCGATGCAATGGTAAGCCCAACAGCTACAGCAGCTCTCGCCAACGCTTACGCACAGACAGGCAACGTAGACAAGGCAATTAGCACACTGAAGAAGGCTGCCGACATGGCAGACAGCAAGGCTGACGACGTTAACAACAGCATTTCGCCGACATTCCTCCTTCAGGCAGGCAAGCTCCTCGAGAGCCAGAAGAAGAACGACGAGGCTCTGAAGCTCTATCAGGACATCAAGAAGAAGTACGTAAACTCTTCTTTGGTACAGAGTTCTGAGATCGACAAGTACATCGAGCGCGTTTCAGAGTAATCGAATAACCGAATATGGCTACATCACTCCATAACCTCTCACAGTACGACATCACCACCATCCCCGACGCAAGCAACATGTGCTTCGGCATCGTGGTGGCTGAATGGAACGAGGAGATAACGGGCGCTCTGCTCGACGGAGCCGTAAAGACTCTTGAGAAGCACGGCGCACTACCCGAGAACATACATATCAAGACCGTTCCTGGCAGTTTCGAGCTTATCTACGGTGCTCACCAAATGGTGCTCCACGGAGGCTACGATGCCGTGATAATACTCGGAAGCGTGATACGCGGCGAGACTCCGCACTTCGACTACATCTGTCAGGGCGTAACGGCAGGCATCGCACGTCTCAACACCACAAGCGAGATACCTATCATCTACGGCTTGCTCACCACCAACGACTTGCAGCAGGCACTCGACCGCTGCGGTGGCAAGTACGGCAACAAGGGCGATGAATGCGCTATCGACGCTATCAAGATGGCGAAGTTCTAACGAATACATTTTTATAACATACAAAAAGTCCGACAAGCGGATCCAAAAAGGATTGCTTGTCGGACTTTTTTATTATACTGGACACCCTACATACAACTATATAGGGTGCTACATATGTATTAATTGACTCCAAGGCATACTAAGGCTCACCCGATAAACCCAGGGGGAAGTTTCTTTGATTCTATAGAAAATTTATAC
>DAVZJL010000049.1:0-17470 GCA_052272805.1 Prevotella sp.
TGGCTTTCGCCATGCCCACATTTTGTATATATATCAGTATAGATATTCAGAATTGATTTAGAGGTCATCGAAGTTGACGACTTCTTCCTTGGGATGCTTGTGCGCATTAGGTTGCTGCTCGGGCGAGCCTTCCTTTGTTGGTTCGGTAGCGGAGTGGCGTTCTATTGGTGCGCCATTCTCGTCGAGCACGATCTCTTCTTCGACGCGTATGCTGTCGGTGTTGGTAGAGTCGTTCTTCTCGCGCATATAGTAGCTCTGGCAGTTGTACATTGCGGAGGTGATGTCGTCGTCCTTCGGTTTGCCGAACTTGGTGCGATACTTTGCGAATGCCGGGTCGCCCAGCACCGACTGTAGGAAGTAGCCGCAGATGGGGAGTGCGGTGCGTGAGCCCTGTCCGAGTGCGCCGGTGCGGAAGTGGATGCAGCGGTATTCGCCACCCACCCATGCGCCTACGACGAGTTTCGGGCTGACACCCATGAACCATGCGTCGGAGTGGTTGTTTGACGTACCGGTCTTGCCACCCCAGTCGGTGTCGCGGAAGTTGCCTACGTATCCGTTAAGGCTCATTGATGTGCCACCCGGCTCGCGTGTGCCGCCCATGAGCAGTTGCTGCATGAGGAACGCGCTCTTGTACGGAATGACCTGCTCTTCGTTGAGCGGAGCCTTGTACACCTCTTTACCGTTGCGGTCGACGATACGTGTTACGAGTACGCGTTTCACGTATTTACCATCGTTAGCGACGGTGCTATAGGCGTTAGCGAGTTCGAGGAGGTTGATATCGCTTGAGCCGAGTGCGAGGGATGGGGTCTCGTCGAGCGGACTCTCGATGCCCATCTTATGTGCGGTTTCGGCGATGCGCGTGATGCCCATCTCTTGTCCGAGGCGCACGGCTACAGAGTTGATGCTTCGTGCGAATGCCGCCTTAAGAGGTATAGAGTCGCCTGTGAAGTAGCCGTTGGCGTTGGTCGGTGCCCATGTTACCTCTTTGTTCTGCGCTTTGTCGAACACTTTCATCGAGAAGTACTCGTCGCGGCGCTTGTCGCACGGCGTGAGTCCCTGGTTCATAGCTTCGGTGTAGACGAAGAGCTTGAAGGTAGAGCCCGGCTGGCGCATGGCAGTGACTTTGTCGTACTTCCACGACTTGAAGTCGATGTCGCCCACCCATGCTTTCACGGCACCTGTCTGTGGTTCCATTGCTACGAACGAGCAGTGCATGAAGTGAACCATGTAGCGTATGGAGTCCATTGTGGACATCTCGCGCTCTATAGTGCCTTGCTCGTAGTCGAAGAGCTTCACTTTGTGCGGTCGGTTGAGGTAGTACTCTATAGAGTCGGGGTTGTTCGGGAAGCGTGCAAGCAGATTCTTGTACACCGGTTGTCGCTTGGCAATGCCCTCGATGAAGCCCGGGATGACGTTGTGGCGTTCGTCCTGCCATGGTTCTTGATTGCCCCAGTGGTTATTGAAGTTGCGCTGCACCTGCTTCATCTGCTTTATGGCAGCCTCTTCGGCGTATTTCTGCATACGCGAGTCGATGGTGGTGTATATCTTCAAACCAGACGTATAGAGGTCGTAGTCGTTGTCGTTGCACCATTTGCGTAGCTCATCGGCAACCGCCTCGCGGAAGTAGAGTGCTGTGCCGTCGTAGTTGCTCTCAACGCTATATTTGAGTTCGATACCGATTTGCGAAATCGAGTCGTACTCGGCATGTGTCAAATCGCCATGGCGTACCATGTTGCTGAGCACGATGTTGCGTCGGCGCAGCGAGTTCTTCGGGTTGGCGATGGGGTTGTAGTAGGTGGTAGCCTTGAGCATTCCGACGAGTACTGCTGCCTGTTCGGCGGTGAGCTCTTTCGGTGAGCAGTTGAAGTAGGTCTTGGCTGCGGTCTTTATGCCGAAGGCGTTGCTGCCGAAGTCGACGGTGTTGGCGTACATGGTGAGTATCTCCTTCTTGCTATGCGTCATCTCGAGTTTTGTGGCTATAATCCACTCCTTCGACTTCACGATGAGCATACGCACACCAGGTAACTTGCCGAGCAGTCCGGTGGAGTAGTTGGTACGCATACGGAACATGTTCTTGGCGAGCTGCTGCGTGATGGTGGATGCACCACGTGCTTCGTGATGTAGCACAGCGTCCTTTACGGCACCTACAAGTCCGGTGTAGTCGATGCCGTGGTGCTTGTAGAAACGCTCGTCCTCGGTATCGATGAGTGCCTTCCAAAAAGCAGGGTTCACGTCTTCGTACTCTACCGGTGTGCGGTTTTCGTTGAAGTATTTGCCGATGAGCACACCGTCGTCGCTGTATATTTCGGAAGCCTCACTGGTTACAGCTTCCTTAATAGCACTGAAGCCTGGCGACTTACCGAAGAGCCAAAGGAAATTGATGTCAACGGCTCCAAGGTAGAGAAAGAAGGCAACGATGCATGATGCAATGCCTATGAGTGTCTTGATGTACCATTTGCGACCTCTGTAGAGATTGCGATACCATGGGAAGAAGGCGCGCACCTTCTTAAGACACCAGATGAGAATTGGCTTTACTTTTTTCATCTTTATTGTGGTTGTTTCAAGTTGCGCATGTCTGCGACATGCTGTGTGTTATTGATTATTATTTTGTTATGCAAAAGTACATATTTTGCTTAACCTACAAGGGTTGTATCTATGAAATTTATGATTTCTTTAATGTTGTCGGGGCAGAACCAATGTATGGAGGCATCGCGTTTGAACCATGTCTGTTGCTTACGACAGTAGCGACGACTGTTGCTTTGTATCTTGAAGATACACTCGTCGAGCGTGGTCAGTCCGTCGAGGTATTCAAACATTTCTTTGTAGCCCACGGTGTTAAGGGCGTTCTCTGTGCGCTGTGGGTATACGGCGAGTGCTTCCTGCTCAAGTCCGCTGTCAATCATGTTGAGAACGCGGGCATTGATGCGCTCGTAAAGCACGTCACGTGGGCGTGTCAGACCAATCTTCACGATGTTAAATGGGCGTTCCTTGCGCTCGCTCTTTCGGAACGATGTGTAGGTCTTGCCAGTGCAGTGGCATATCTCAAGGGCATGAACAACGCGGCGTGGGTTGTTGCGGTCGACGATGGTCCAATGCTCCGGGTCGAGCAGTTTCAGTTCGGCTACTAATCGCTCCAGTCCTTCGTCAGCTAAGCGTTGTTTCATCCAATCGCGCGTCTCGTCGTCGACGGTGGGTATGTCGTCGATGCCGTTGCATACGGCATCGATATACATCATCGAACCACCGGTGAGGAGTGCCGTGTCGTAGCGTTTGAAGAGGTCAGAGGTGAGCAGTTGCATCACGTCGCTCTCGTACATCGATGCACTATAGTAGTCACCGATATGGTGTGTGCCAACGAAGTGATGCTTCACACGGGCACGCTGCTCGGGGGTGGGGGCTGCGGTGCCTATCGGTATCTCTTCGAATATCTGTCGGGAGTCGGCGTTAATGATTGGTATGTTGAGGTGTTCGGCTACTTGCAGGCATAACTCTGTCTTGCCTACGCCGGTAGGACCGAGTATTACTATCAGTGTTTTCGCCATGTCTTATCGTTGTTTTAGAATGTATTGAAATGCAAAAAAGGAAATTAACGGGAGTAGGGGCTTTGCCCGAAGTTAACTTCTATTCATTTGATATGCAGTGTATTAACTTCTGTGTTACTCTTGTTAAATTCCTTTTTGTCATACCCTCATGTATTAAGGGTTGCGTGGATATGGTAGGGATTCTGTACCCTCCTATGTTTTATCGTATAATTCCGCGTTTTGAATTCTCTACGAAGTTGAGTATGTACTCCACTTCCTTTGTCATAGGCAGTGTCTTGCGCACTTCCTCGATGCCCTCCTTGAGTGTGCCGGTGTTGTAGAGGAGGCGGTAGGTGTTGTGGATGAGGTCAATCTGCTCGTTGCTAAATCCGCGTCGACGCAGACCAACGAGGTTCAGACCGCAGTACTTCAGAGGGTCGCGACCTGCGATGATGTACGGCGGAATGTCCATCGGTGAGCGCGAACCGCCCTGCACCATCACGTAGCCACCGATGTGGCAGAACTGATGAACGAGCACGCTACCAGAGAGGATTGCATTGTCATCAACTACTACTTCGCCAGCGAGCTTCGTAGAGTTGCCGATAATCAGTCCGCTTCCGAGTTCGCAGTCGTGTCCTACGTGCATATTCTCCATAAGCAAGTTGTTGGAACCGACAACAGTTTTGCCCTTTGATGCTGTGCCACGCGAGATTGTTACGTTCTCGCGGATAGAGTTGTTGTCACCAACGATACAGGTGGTCTCCTCGCCACGGAACTTCAAGTCTTGTGGCTTTGTAGAGATGCTCGCTCCGGGGAAGAATTCGTTGTTGCTGCCGATGCGTGCTCCTACATGTATTGTAACACTATTCTGCATCACGTTGTTATCGCCGATTTCTACATTACGATCGATGTAGCAGAATGGACCGATAATATTGTTATCGCCAAGCTTTGCTTCGGGATGTACGTATGCTAAAGGACTGATTTGATTCATCTTGATTATATGTTTTAAGTTGACGAGTTGACATGGCAAAGAGTCAACTCGTCAACTTATTAATTACTTGTTCTTAACAATCTGTGCTGTGAATGTAGCCTCCGACACTACGTGGTCGCCAACGAATACGTATCCCTTCATCGACGAGATACCATGACGTAGTGGTGCCAACAGGTCGACCTTGAAGATGAGCGTGTCGCCCGGAACTACTTTCTGGCGGAACTTCACGTCGTCAATCTTCATGAAGTAGGTAGACCAACGCTCTGGTTCTTCGAGAGTGTTCAGTACTAACAGACCGCCGCACTGAGCCATCGCCTCAATCTGAAGCACGCCCGGCATTACAGGTTCCTGCGGGAAGTGACCTACGAAGAACGGCTCGTTGGCGGTGATGTTCTTCACGCCTACGATACTTGTAGCACCGAGACTAATCACTTTGTCTACCAGCTGCATCGGATAGCGGTGCGGAAGAAGTTCGCGAATGCGGATGTTGTCCATCAGCGGTGCCTCGTTCGGGTCGTAAATAGGAGCCTGAATCTCGTGCTTACGAATTTCGCGACGCATGAGACGTGCAAACTTATTGTTGATGGTATGACCAGGGCGTGTAGCGATGATGCGTCCCTTGATAGGCTTGCCGATGAGTGCCATGTCGCCGATTACATCGAGCAACTTGTGACGTGTGCACTCGTTGTCCCATACGAGTGGCTTGTGCTGTATGTAACCTAACTCAGTAGCGTCGCGACGCTCTACGTGAATCATGTCTGCAAGCGAGTCGAGACGCTCCTGTGTGGTCTGCATCTCGTAGATAACGATAGCGTTGTCGAGGTCGCCACCCTTAATGAGGTTAGCCTTCAATAACGGCTCAATGTCGCGTACGAATACGAAGGTGCGCGCAGGAGCTATGTCTGTAGCGAACTTATCAATGCAGTCGAGTGTGGCAAACTGTGAGCTGACAAACTTTGAGTTGAACGAGCACATAGCTGTGAGCGAGAACTCCTCGTCGGGAAGGATGGTGATACACGAACCCGTCGCTTCGTCCTTCACCTCAATCTTGTGGCGAATGATGTACCAATCCTTAGGAGCGTTCTGCTCTTCAATGCCTACCTCGTTGATTTTGTCAACATATAGTGCTGCACTACCATCAAGGATAGGGAATTCTGGACCATTCACCTGAATAAGACAGTTGTCGATGCCCATAGCATAAAGGGCTGCCATACCATGCTCGATTGTAGAGATGCGTATGTCGCCTTTACCTAAGACTGTGCCACGTTGTGTGTCTATTACGTTCTCGGCGATAGCCTGTATGATGGGCATACCATCGAGATCGATGCGCTGTATTTTATAGCCAGTGTTCTCGGGTGCGGGATTGAACGTGACGGTGAGGCTCAATCCGGTGTGCAGACCTTTGCCACACAACGAGAAACTGCCTTTGAGTGTCTTTTGTTTTGACATTATTATATTGTTTGTTGTTTATTTTTCGTTGTTCTTGAGCAACTCCATCTCCTTCTTCAAGTCGTTCAAGTCTTTGTACATATCGGGTAGACGGCGGAACACAGCCTGCGCCTTAAAGTACTGGCGTATTGGCATTGGCGGTGTGCCAATGAGTTCTTCGTTGCCTTTCAAGTTGCCTGGTACGCCCGACTGTGCGCCGAGGAGTGTGCGGTCGCCGATTGTGATGTGTCCAGCCAAGCCCACCTGACCGCCGAACATACACCATGAACCAACCTTTGTGCTACCCGCAATGCCTACTTGTGCAGACATCACGGTGTTTTCGCCAATCTCTACGTTGTGAGCAACCTGCACAAGGTTGTCGAGTTTCACACCCTTACGGATGAAGGTAGAGCCCATAGTAGAACGATCGACGCAAGTGTTTGCACCAATTTCTACATCGTCCTCGATTGTTACGATGCCTATTTGCGGTATCTTGTCGTAACCCTCGGCGTTAGGAGCGAAGCCGAATCCGTCTGAACCGATTACGCTACCAGCGTGAAGTGTCACATTGTTACCGAGCTTACAGCCCTGATAGATGGTGGTGTTGGGATAGATGAGGCAGCCACTGCCCATCTTTACGTTGTCGCCGATGACAGCGTGAGGATAAATCTGGCAGTTGTCGCCGATAACTGCGTTGTCGCCGATACATGCGAACGGCCCTACATAGCAGTCCTTGCCGAGCTTTGCTGTCGGTGAGACGTATGCTTGTGGAGCTATGCCTGTCTTTTTAGGCTTGCTTGCTTCGTAGATTTGGAGCAGTTTAGCAATACACTCGTATGCGTTGTCAACGCGTATCAGTGTAGCCTGAACAGGATGTTCAAGCACCACATCGTTGTTGACAATCACTACAGACGACTTCGTGTCGTAGATATAATGTGTGTATTTCGGATTAGAGAGGAAAGAAATAGCACCCTCAACACCTTCTTCAATCTTTGCGAAGGTGTTGATTTTTGCTTCTTTATTGCCTTCTATACGACCGCCAATAACGCTCGCTATCTGTTCTGCTGTAAATTCCATTTCTGTCTTTTCTATGTTATTCTTGCAAATATATAGATGATAGTTTTCTATAGATGTTGCAAATGTAAGAAAATTAATTTACATTATGCTTTTTAACAATACTTATTTCTCAATTTTGTCTGAAAATACATCAGTTTTGGCGAAAAAAGCCATGTGCAAGGCTTTAAATGCCGTGTTTTTTCAGTTCTGCATCCATTTGTATCTGCAGTTCCTTTGCCTTCTCTGCTGCGACGGTGGCGAAGTCTTCGCCGTTAGAAGCGTAGATGATGCCACGTGAACTGTTGACGAGTAGTCCGCAGTCAGCGTTCATACCATATTTGCATACTTCCTCAAGCGAACCACCCTGAGCACCAACACCAGGAACGAGCAGGAAGTGGTCGGGGACAATCTTGCGGATATCCTCGAACATACGGCCTTGAGTAGCACCTACAACATACATCATGTTCTCCTTGTCGCCCCACTGCTGAGATGTGCGTAGTACCTTCTCAAACAGACGCTCGCCGTCCTTGTCCTCTGTGAGCTGGAAGTCGTGGCTACCCTTGTTGCTGGTCAGAGCGAGCAGGATAACCCACTTGTCCTTGTAGCCGAGAAATGGTGTTACGCTGTCTTCGCCCATGTACGGAGCCACGGTGAGCGAGTCGACATCGTACTCGTCGAAGAATGTGCGAGCATACATAGCACTTGTGTTGCCAATATCGCCACGTTTTGCGTCGGCCACGATGAAGTGGTTGGGATAGTTTTCCTTCAAGTACTTGATGGTCTTCTCAAAAGAGATGAGTCCCTTCACGCCGAACGCCTCGTAGAATGCGAGGTTAGGCTTGTACGACACGCAGTAGGGGGCGGTTGCGTCGATGATGGCCTTGTTGAATGCGAAGATTGGATCCTCGTCGTTGAGGATGTGCTGCGGCACCTTCTTCAAGTCGGTGTCAAGACCTACGCAGAGGAATGAGCGCTTTGTCTTTATCTGGTTTACTAATTCTGATCTGTTCATAGTAATTGTTTTTTATAAATTGATTCTTACAATTCATTCTCTTTCATCTTCTCCGCATTCTCTGCCACGGTGAGTGCGTCAATCATCTGCTGGATGTTTCCGCCCATGAAGCCAGGGAGGTCGTATATGGTCATGCCGATGCGATGGTCGGTGACACGACCCTGTGGGAAGTTGTATGTACGTATCTTTGCAGAGCGGTCGCCGGTAGAGACGAGAGTCTTGCGGCGGTTGGCAATGTCGTCAACGTATTTCTGGTGCTCCTTGTCATAGATGTATGTACGCAGACGTGCAAGTGCTCTCTCCTTGTTCTTAGGCTGGTCGCGGGTCTCGGTACACTCGATGAGGATTTCCTCAACCTCGCCAGTGTTAGGGTTCTTCCACATGTAGCGGGCACGTACACCCGATTCTACCTTGTTCACGTTCTGTCCACCTGCGCCTGAAGAGCGGAAGGTGTCCCATTTGATTTCGCCTTCGTTGATATTCACTTCGAACGGGTCTGCTTCAGGAAGTACGGCTACGGTTGCTGCAGAGGTCTGCATACGTCCGTTAGATTCGGTAACAGGCACACGCTGTACGCGGTGAACGCCCGACTCATACTTTAATGTGCCGTACACGTTGTCGCCACTTACTGCGAAGCATATTTCCTTGAAGCCGCCTACTGCACCTTCACTCTCGCTTGTTACAGCCACTGTCCAACCCTTCGACTCACAGTACTTCTTGTACATCATGAATATTTCGCCTGCGAAGAGGCAAGCCTCGTCGCCACCGGTACCGGCGCGAATCTCCATCTGTACGTTCTTTGCGTCCTCGGGGTCCTTCGGTACAAGTGCAATCTTTATTTCTTCCTCGAGTTTCGGCTGGAGCTCTTCGTTTGCAGCGAGTTCCTCACGCGCCATCTCTTTCATCTCCGCATCCTGCTCGTTCATGATGATATCCTTAGCCTCAGCAATGCCGTTAAGACAATTGATATACTGCTGACGGAGTTTCATAATGTCCTCAAGGTCCTTGTACTCCTTTGTCAGTTTCACGTAACGCTGTTGGTCGGCGATGACAGAAGGGTCGGTGATGAGGGTTGATACTTCCTCATAACGTGCTTCCAGTCCATCGAGTTTTTCTAATATATTGTTGTTTTCTGCCATTTGTCTAATATAATGTTGTTATGGTGAGGTGTTGTGATGTTGGGTTGAGATGGTGAGGTGTTGAGATGTTGAAATGTTGAGGTGGTGAGGTGTTGAGATATGTCAACATAACAACATTTCAACACCTCAACTTTTTTAATACTCGAACTCTCCGTATTCAGACTTGATGAGGAGTGAGCGTTCGCCCTCTTCGATGCGTCCTACGATCTGTGCGTCGATATTGAAGCTCTTGCTTATTGCAATAACCTGTTCAGCAACCTCTGGACGTACGTAAATCTCCATGCGGTGACCCATATTGAACACCTTGTACATCTCCTTCCAGTCGGTGTGGCTCTGCTCCTGAATGAGGCGGAACAGCGGTGGGATAGGGAACATGTTGTCCTTGATTACGCGACAGTTCTCGCCAACGAAGTGCAGCACCTTGGTTTGTGCACCGCCAGTGCAGTGAACCATGCCATGTATTTCTGGACGCAGCTCGTCAAGCAGGCGCTTGATGACAGGAGCGTATGTACGTGTCGGCGAGAGAACGAGCTGTCCGGCTGTGATCGGTGCACCCTCTACTTTGTCGTCAAGACGGCAGCCGCCGCTATATACGAGTTCCTCTGGTACAGCGTGGTCGTAGCTTTCCGGATACTTCTCGGCGAGATATTTTGAGAACACATCGTGGCGAGCACTGGTGAGTCCGTTAGAACCCATACCGCCGTTGTACTGCTTCTCGTATGTAGCCTGGCCGAATGAAGCCAAACCTACGATTACGTCGCCAGGGCGGATGTTTGCGTTGTTAATGACATCGCTGCGTTTCATGCGGCAAGTAACGGTAGAGTCAACGATGATAGTGCGCACAAGGTCGCCAACGTCAGCTGTTTCACCGCCTGTAGCGTAAACACCTACACCCATTTTGCGCAAGTCCTCGAGGAGTTCGTCAGTGCCGTTTATTACAGCCGAGATAACCTCACCCGGGATAACCATCTTGTTGCGTCCGATAGTGCTCGAAACGAGAATGTTGTCCACGGCGCCCACGCAGAGCAGGTCGTCGGTGTTCATAACGATAGCGTCCTGAGCCACGCCCTTCCATACGCTGGGGTCGCCAGTCTCTTTCCAGTACATGTAGGCGAGCGACGACTTTGTGCCAGCACCGTCGGCGTGCATGATGTTGCAGTATTCGGGGTCGCCACCGAGGATATCGGGGATAATTTTGCAGAATGCCTGCGGATAGAGACCCTTGTCGATGTTCTTGATGGCGTTGTGTACGTCTTCTTTAGCTGCGCTTACGCCGCGCATCATGTATCTGTTAGATGTGTCCATATTGTGAGTTTTGAATTTTTATTTCTGAGTTTTGATTTATTGTCTACGGTGATTTATTGCTTATGGCAACCCTACTTTTAGGGCTATTCATTGCAATGCCAGAAGTCCCAGCTTGCGAATGCCTGCAGCAGCAGCATCTCCAGTCCGTTCTTGGTGTTGGCACCGTAGTGTGCGCCTTTCTTCATGAATAGCGTTTCGTCCGGATTGTAGATGAGGTCGTAGAGTATGGTGTGGCAATCCATTGCCTCGTAAGGCAAGTTGGGACAGGTATCTGCCTTCGGGTACATGCCTAATGGTGTGCAGTTGACGATGACGTTGTACTCCTTAATCAGTTCCGGTGTCACCTCCTCGTATGTTATGCAGCCAGGCTTCTTCGTTCGACTCACAAATAGTGTCTCGAGTCCGAGCGACTTGAGTCCGTAGTTGATGGCGAGCGAAGCACCGCCAGTGCCGAGTATTAGTGCTTTCTTATGGCAAGGCTCGAGCATTGTCTCGATGCTACGTGTGAAGCCGATTACGTCACTGTTAAATCCCTTCAGTATAACGTTTTTATTCTTGTGTGTCACACGTATGACGTTGACCGCACCGATAGCGCGTGCTTCGGGGCTAAGGTCGTCGAGGTAGGGTATTACCTGCTGCTTGTAGGGAATAGTGACATTGAGTCCGCACAGTTCTGGGTTTGATGCGAGTATCTCTTTCAAGTCCTCTATCTGCGGAATCTCATAGTTGATGTAACGAGCGTTGATACCCTCGTTGGCAAACTTCTCGTTGAAGTAGCTGATGGAGAAGGAATGTCCCAGTGGGAAACCGATTAAACCGTACTTGTCCATAGTGTGAATGTTGAGATGTTGATGGGGTGAGATGTTGATGGGGTGAGGTGTTGATGGGGTGAGGTGTTGAGGTGGTGAGATGTTGATGAGGTGAGGTGTTGATATGGTGTTGACACCTTACTTTGTTGCGAGGTAGAGCGTGCAGATGCCGAGTGTCATTCGTTTGAACGAGGCTTTGGCAAAGCCTGCCGCTTTCAGTATCTCCACCATTCGCTCACCTTGTGGGAACGCCTCGATGGTAGCCGTGAGGTAAGAGTAAGCCATGCTGTCGCCCGAGATGAGTCGTCCGTAGACAGGTAGCACTGTGTGCGAGTAGATTTTGAACAACTGCTTCATAGGAAAGCTAACAGGTGAAGTCAGCTCCACGATGCAGAGGTGTCCGCCTGACTTCAGTACTCGGCACATCTCGCGCAGTCCCTGGTCGAGGTCCTGGAAGTTGCGTATGCCGAAGGCTGCGGTCACGGCATCGAATGTGTTGTCTGCGAACGAGAGTGCCATGCAGTCCTCCTTGGCGAACGATATCACGCCGTCGAGCTTCAGTGCCTTCACCTTCTGTCTGCCCACGTTCATCATTCCCTCGCTGATGTCGGTGCCCGTCACCTTCGTCGGCTTCAGCATCTGTGCCGCCTGTATGGCGAAGTCGCCCGTGCCTGTAGCTATGTCGAGAATGCTTTGTGGTTTGTAAGCCTTCAGTCGGTTGAGAGCTTTCTTGCGCCACAACTTGTCAATGTTCCACGACAGGCGGTGGTTGAGCTTGTCATACGAGTGTGCGATGTTGTCGAACATCAGTTCCACCTGCGCCCCCTTTTCTTCTTTGTCGTTGTAGGGCTTTATCTTTTCCTGTTCGTAAACCATTGTTGTTGTTCGTTATATTTCACCTATCGCTACGTTTCGCGGAGCGATGTCTTGGTGCGTATAATAATATGTATGTATATATAATAATGTAGGGTGTAGAATATTTGATGTTGATAAACAAAGTCCTCAACATCTAATATTCTGCACCCATTATGTATTGCTACTTACGTGTAGCGAGGTAGTCGGCTACGTTCTTCTCAATGCGCGCTGCGATGTCGCCCTTCTCTACGTTCTTGTCGAACTTCTCGCCTGTGATGTGCTCGTAGAGTTCGATATAGCGTTCGCTTACGCTCTCCGCATATTCGTCAGTGATTTCGGGCATTGTCTGTCCGGGCTCATTCATAAAGTCGTGCTCGATGAGCCACTGGCGTACAAACTCCTTTGAGAGCTGCTTCTGTGGCAATCCCTTCTCAAACTTCTCCTCGTAGCCGTCAGCATAGAAGTAGCGTGAAGAGTCGGGAGTGTGAATCTCATCGATGAGATACACCTTGCCGTCGCGCTTGCCGAACTCGTATTTAGTGTCAACGAGGATAAGACCGCGCTGTGCAGCCATCTCCTGTCCGCGCTGGAAGATACGACGTGTGTAGTCTTCCATCACAGCGTAGTCCTCAGCACTTACGATGCCCTGAGCGATGATTTCCTCCTTAGAGATGTTGAGGTCGTGTCCCTCGTCTGCCTTGGTTGTCGGAGTGATGATAGGCTCCGGGAAACGCTGGTTTTCCTTCATACCCTCTGGCAGCTTAACGCCGCAAAGCTCGCGGCATCCCTCTTTGTATGCGCGCCAAGCTGAGCCTGTAAGGATAGAGCGGATGATCATTTCAACGCGGAAACCCTCGCATTTCAAACCAACAGTAACCATTGGGTCTGGTGTAGCGAGTTTCCAGTTGGGGCAGATGTCTGTAGTGGCATCAAGGAACTTGGCTGCAATCTGGTTCAGAACCTGTCCTTTGAACGGGATACCCTTCGGCAGGATAACGTCAAACGCAGAGATTCTGTCGGTTGCTACCATTACAATCACGTCGTCGTTGATGTCATACACGTCGCGAACTTTTCCGTGATACACGTTTTTCTGACCTTCGAAATGAAAATCGGTCTTTGTAAGTGCTTTCATAACTATTTTAAATTTTGAGTTTTGTCGTGAGCCTCATTTTGAGTTTTGTCGTGAGCGTCGTAAGCATTCACGATGCGTGTCACAAGCTTATGTCTTACGATGTCTTTCTGTCCAAGTTTTACGAAGCCGATGCCTTCCACGTCCTTCAGTATGTCGAGTGCTTCGGTGAGTCCGCTCTTCTGTCCGCGTGGCAGGTCTATCTGTGTCATATCGCCAGTGATAATCATCTTTGTGTTCCATCCCATACGGGTGAGAAACATTCTTATCTGTGCCGGTGTTGTGTTCTGCGCCTCGTCGAGTATTACTACGGCATCGCTAAGCGTGCGACCTCGCATGAAGGCGAGTGGAGCTATTTGTATAATATTTTTCTCCATCATGTCCTGCAACTTCACTGCTGGGAGCATATCTTCCAGAGCGTCGTAGAGCGGTTGTAGATACGGGTCGATTTTGTCCTTCATGTCGCCAGGCAGAAAACCGAGCTTCTCGCCAGCCTCCACAGCGGGACGTGAGAGTATAATCTTGCGTATGGTCTTCTCTTTCAGTGCCCGCACAGCGAGGGCTATGCTTAGGTAGGTCTTACCAGTTCCGGCAGGACCCGTAGCAAATATCATGTCGTTCTTCTCGTAAGCATCCACGAGTTGTTGCTGGTTCTCGCTCTTGCACTTAATCGGTTTGCCCGATATGTTGTAGACGATAACGCCCTTCACGCTGTCGGCTTTTGTCTGCTTGCCCTTGATGATGTCGAGGATGTCCTCATCGTTGATGTTGTTGAACTTCAGCACATGACGGCGTATTTTCTCCACGTTTTCTTCGAAGGCTGCCATCTCCTCCTCGTCACCGAGCACGCGTATCACGTTGTCGCGTGCCACTATGCGCAGCTTGGGATAGAGCGATTTTATTATCTGCAGATGCCCATTGCCAACACCGTAGAACACTACGGGGTCGATATCCTCTAATATGATATGTCTTTCTATCAAAATATTCAGTGTACGATTTTGGATGCAAAGTTAATGAAAATAGGAGATAATACAAAATAATCAACAATAAAAACAAGAGCACATGTTTTGTATTTTCCTCTATTTTGTCTAAATTTGCAGTCATTATGATGAATATTTCTTCTAAAAGATACTTACAGGGTTTTGGCGTGACGGTTGTTTTGCTTGCCATGTTGCGCTGCGCCTACCCCGAAGTGGCATCTTCGCCAGCAGGCAATGTCGCAGTAGCAGATAGTTCTGTCGTTGCTGATAGCATGACGGTAGCTGATAGCGCAAAAGCAGTCTTGGCTTCGTCGACAACCGCAATCTCAAAGAAAGATGTGGCGAGTGTGCCGACGTTATCTCCCAAGCCGTTGGGTCGTCCCTCGCGCTTCTTCGCTGCCGACGGCACTCCAGTGAAGAACCGCATATATAGCGTGCCTCATTTTGGCAATACCTTTCCCGATCAGAATGATGTACAGCTTGCTGCTGCGGCTCGTCATGGTGTGAAGGCAGTCATCGACCGTGCTGATGCCGAGCGACGTAAGTCGGAGTTAGTGTATGTGGGCAGCAATCCGTTCTATCACATTGACGACCGTATGCGTAGCAGCATACCTTATCTTGTGCCACGTGCTGCGATATTGTTGCAGGACATTGGCAAGAGTTTTTTCGACAGTTTGCAGACTAAGCAGATACCGCTACACAAGGTGATTGTTACGTCGGTGCTGCGCAGCAAGGCTGACGTGGAGAAGCTGCGCCGCCGCAACTCTAACGCCACCGAGAACTCGTGCCACCTCTACGGCACCACGTTCGACATCTGCTACAATCGCTATCACACCGTTGAGGATCCCGACGGACCGCGCCGCCGACAGGTGCGCAACGACACGCTGAAGTGGGTGCTCTCTGAGGTGCTCCGCGATATGCGCGAGCAGAAGCGTTGTCTCGTGAAGTACGAGGTTAAGCAGGGCTGCTTCCACATTACGGTGAATTGAGATGGTGAGATGGTTGAGATGTTGAGGTGTTGTTGGTGCACTTGAGACAAGTGCACCCCCTGAGGTGTTGAGATGGTGAGATGTTGATATGGTGATATGGTGACATTTGTGTAGGAGGGTATGGCATCCTGCCATACCCACGCAACCACAAGGTGTAATGATATCGCAGTCCACAAGGTGTAATGATATCGCAGTCCACAAGATGCATAGCCCTTTCTTCATGTGTTATTTTATAAAAACTTGAAACAATGGAAATAGAACCGGTAGCTTTTTTCCGTTCGCCCTTTGCCACTAAGTTTGGCATACCGAAGCAGAGCGGACTTGCCGACACGCTACGTGGAACGATAGAGTTCGTACCGAAGTATCGCAACGCCGATGCGCTGCGCGGCATGGAAGACTTCGACTATCTGTGGCTTGTATGGGAATTCTCTGCCAATCGGCATGAAGCGACAAGCCCCGTTGTGCGTCCGCCCCGTCTTGGTGGCAACACTAAGATGGGTGTCTTTGCTACTCGTTCGCCTTTCCGTCCCAACCGCTTAGGACTCTCTTCCGTGCGCATCGATCGCATCGACTACGATGCAACCAACGGACCGCTCATCCATGTTCTTGGTGCCGATCTCATGAACGGCACACCTATCTATGATATAAAGCCTTACGTCACTTATGCCGACTCGCATCCCGATGCTCGCAGCGGTTTTGTCGATACCACTGCCACGCGCCGTCTGCACGTCGTCTTTCCCGACCATTTAGCTAAAGTTTTTACTGCCGAAGAGCTTGCCTCGCTCGAGAAAGTGCTCGCGCTCGACCCTCGTCCGCAGTATCATGACAACCCCACGAAGGTGTACGGCATGGAGTTCGCCAACCGCGACGTGCGCTTCCGTGTGGATGGCGATAGGCTTGAAGTGGTGGAGATAAGATAATAGTTTGTGTAACAGATTGATAAAAAAATATCGTTTTAATAATAAAAAAATGTTTTTTGTTTTGTGTTCTCTTTATTTTGCACTAACTTTGGCGCGAATAATAACAAAAAACACATATAAATGAAGAAATTCTTACTTTCAATCGCTGCCTTGGCTATGTCATTTGTAGTCAGTGCACAAGTAGATGTACAGCACCAAAGAGTTGGTGTAGTGGAACAAAGTCCGTACTTCGCACAGCAAAGTGTGGCTGAGGGTAAGCTTAGCGTTGCTGCCAACACGTATAAGCGCAACCTGTGCATTGAGGAGTTTACTACAGAGATGTGTGGCAACTGTCCGCGAGTGGCAGGATTCCTGCACACATATCTTGAGGAGGCAGATCCTACTCGCGTGTTTGCTGTGTGTCACCATGCAGGCTACTATACCGACTGGCTCACAAAAGCATGTGACAAGAAGTTGCTCTATCTTTTTAACGACAACGGAACGACATTCGCACCAGCCATGATGTTCAACCGCGAACCCGATTTCAAATCTACTTATGCGACGGGACAGAAGGATAATGTGGTGATGCCGGGCAGTGCAACCGAAATAAGCAAATATGCAAGCAAGTATCTCGATAAAACAATGGCTGATGCCAAGCTCGACGTGTCTGTCACATATAACGAAAGCGAAAGCAAGGCGGTGATTGTTGTTACTGGCGAATCGAACGATGCTTACGATAAGGAAAGCGCTCTGCTCACACTCTACCTGACGGAGGATAATGTAAAGGCAAAGGATCAATCTGGTGTTAGCTTTGGCACTACATACTACCACCAGCATGTGATACGTGATTTCAACAGCAATTGGGGCGACAAGGTGACATGGGAAGGCAATAAGTTTAGTGCCACTTACGAGTTTGACGTTGATAGTGCATGGAAGAAAGACGACCTCAAGGTTGTGGCTTTCCTCAACAAGCACAGCACCAAGAGCCGTCTCGATAACCGCATTGAGAATGTAGCAGGAAAGAATCTTATCGCGAAACCGACCGCTATTGAGAGCGTAGGCTCAGCAGACAATGCAGTTGAGGTGGCACGCTACAACGCTGCTGGTCAGCGTATCAACGGCAAGCAGAAGGGCTTGAATATCGTGAAGCTCAGCAACGGCAAGACGTTGAAGGTCGTAGTGAAGTAAACGCTTCTGTTAATAATGCAGTAAACGCTTTAGAAATTTATAAAAAAAAGGAGGTCTGTGGCCTCCTTTTTTTGTGTCATATTGCGTACGAAACCCTCTCTCGTAGCGGAGGTGTCAAAACTATAGAATTGCGATGAAAGGCTAACTGTAGGAGGCTACGGCATTCTTG
>DAVZJL010000050.1:0-17283 GCA_052272805.1 Prevotella sp.
TGTGGATTGTCGACTTCCCTCTCTTCGAGTGGAGCGACGAGGAGCAGCGCCTTATGGCTACTCACCATCCGTTCACAATGCCTAACCCCGACGATATTCCATTGCTTGACGAGCATCCTGAGCAGGTACGTGCTAAGGCATACGACTTCGTTTGCAACGGTATCGAGGTAGGCGGTGGTAGCCTTCGTATCCACGACAGCAAGCTTCAGGAGAAGATGTTCGGCATCCTCGGTTTCACAGAGGAGCGTGCTATGGCACAGTTCGGCTTCCTCATCAACGCCTTCAAGTACGGAGCACCTCCTCACGCAGGTCTCGCATTCGGTCTCGACCGCTTCGTTTCTATCATGGCAGGTCTTGATTCAATCCGCGATTGCATCGCATTCCCGAAAAATAATAGTGGTCGCGATGTAATGCTCGACGCTCCTTCAGCTATTGATCAGAAGCAGCTCGACGAACTTCAGCTGAAGGTAGATTTGACTGAGGAATAAGTATTTAGATATGCAAAACACGTTGATGTAAATCAATAAATGTAAAAATATTAAGAAAAAGTCCGGTTTCCCGGACTTTTTTTGTATAAATATGGGAAGTTTGTAAAATATTTGACTAATTTTGCAAACAAAGAAACCCATAGCGTGCTCTACGTGAGGGACTTTATTAATGTTTTTATTAGATTATGGCAGAAAAGAAAGCAACAGAAAAGAAGGTAGCTGTAAAGAAGAATGCTACTAAGACACCTGCAACAAAGACTACTACAAAGCGTTGTGCTACAAAGAAGGCTGAAGTTGTTTTGAATGTGAATGCAGAAAGCGTAGGTTTCCGCGCTGGTGATGTTTATCAGGCACTGGCTGCAGCTGAGAAGGCTTTGAGCATTCAGGAGATCGCAAAGGCTGCTAACATCAGCAGCGAAGAAGTTTACCTCGGTATTGGCTGGCTCTTCAAGGAGGGCAAGGTAAAGAACGAAGAGAACCTCATCACCTTGGCATAATCAAGGCAAAATTGCATACGAAAAGGAGTTTTTACATATTTTATTATGTAACAGCTCCTTTTTCTATTTGTATATACAGATAAATATTGTTCACATTTATTTTAAGAAGTGATAAAAAATATTTATCTTTGCATATCTAAAACTTTTTCGATATGACTCAAGATAGAAATCACCTGGTAATCATGGCTGGTGGAGTAGGAAGTCGTTTCTGGCCTATGAGCACGGAAGACAATCCGAAACAATTTATTGATATCCTCGGAGTTGGCAGAACCCTTCTGCAGCTTACGTATGACAGATTTAAGGAAATCTGTCCGCTTGAGAATGTTTGGGTAGTCACGAATAAGAAGTATGCAGCCTTGGTGCGCGAGCAGCTTCCGGAGGTGCCAGCCGAGAACATCCTTCTTGAACCATGTCGTCGCAATACTGCTCCTTGTATTGCTTACGTCACTTGGCGAATTAAGGCGATAAATCCTAAGGCAAATGTAGTCATTACGCCGAGCGACCACTTCGTGACTGATGTGGAGGAGTTCCGTCGTGTCATCAAGTCGTGCATGAAGTTCACGGCAGAGACAGACGCTATCGTTACATTAGGTATGTCGCCGACCCGTCCAGAGACGGGCTATGGCTATATACAAGCCGACCTCTCTACAGCGTCGCCACGCAATCGTGAGATTTATCGCATAGACTCATTCCGCGAGAAGCCCGATTTGGAGACTGCAAAGGAATATATATCGCATAAGAATTACTTTTGGAATGCCGGTATCTTTGTATGGAGCGTTTCGACTATCGTTAATGCTTTCCGCGTTTATTGTCCTACCATCAGTAAGATATTCGAGAGTATGCTGCCCATCTACGGAACATCTGCAGAGCGTGAGACAATTGATCAGCGCTATCCGGAGTGCGAGAACATCTCTGTCGACTATGCCATTATGGAGAAGGCTGAAGAGATATTTGTCTGTCCTGCAAACTTCGGATGGACCGACCTCGGCACATGGACATCGCTGATGCTTCAGAAGCACCACGATCTTTATGGCAATACGGTCATCGGCGACAACGTACATCTTTACGATTCGCACAACTGCGTAGTGCATACTCTGAACGAGAAGAAAGTTGTTGTCCAGGGGCTCGACGGATATATCGTTGCAGAGAACGATAATTCGCTTCTTGTGTGCAAGCTTTCTGAGGAGCAGCGCATACGCCAGTTCGCTGAAGAGTAGGAAAACTTGGCATCCGCACCGACTCTGCTTCCTATAAGTCTATAAGGTGAGTAGTTTTGAGGTTAGGCGGACGGCAATATGAAACAAAATAAAGGGTGGGACAAAACAACAATTACGTTGCTTTGTCCCACCCTCTTTTTATTATCTGTTCGGGGTATCAAATGCTGTTACAGACGTTATCTATTCGGCATCCAACGCTGTTCAACCGACACTTCCACACTAAAACTCGGATTGAAATTGTAGCGTAGCGTAGCTCCGATGCGGTTGCCAAAGTTGCCGAGGTCGTACATGGAGTATGGCGATATGCCGAAAGCGTTGCGGCTGAAGCGTCCCATGCCATAGCCTCCGTAGTAACCATCGTACAGCCCATATTGTAGTCGGTTGGCAATGTTGTTTGTTATAGGCTTTTGTCCGTAGAGGTAAGCCTCCCAATGCTCATTGAACCGATATCCAAGAACTGCTGACAGACCAGCATCGCGCCAGTTGTTACCGGCATAGTTGATGTTGTTGAAGTATCCGCCGATGGCTACCGACAATTTGTCGGTGACAGGCATGGCGTACATCAACGCTATATTCTCCTGAAAACCAGCACCACTATGTGCTCCCTTGCCGAACGCAGCGAACACAGATGCACCTAACTGAATGTTCAGTCCGCGGTGCAACTCCCAACTGTTGAACCCACAGCCCCAACCGAATGGATAGCGGCTGACGGGTGATGCTGTTGTGGCACTGAGCGTGGGCAGATGCAGCGAGTCGTTGTGAGTCGGTTGCAAATCGTATGACGGTTCTTCTGCTTTCTGCAGTTTGCGCAAGCGTCCGCCGTAGCGTGTGGGCATGATACGCTGCGGAGCAGATTCATCGAAGCGTGCCTGGCTGTTGCTCAGGGTGCTTGTTGTCGTAGCATTGACCTCTTGTGCTGTAGCCGGCGTTGTGAAGACTACCGACAAGACCAATGCTACGAGTGCTCTTGTCTTTTTTGTCATAAATGTTTTTTTCTTTCTTATTCACCGAGATACTGACCGATGAAGAATATGGCACCAGTCTGTCTCTCTGTGATGATGTAGACGAACGGACGGTTGGCGTGGAACTTCACGTGGCGTGGCTCGTCGGGGTTGAGTGCCGTCATCGCAACCATTCCTGCTGTTATAGCTGCTGCCTTTGTTCCTTCTTCGCTAACCTCTATCTTCGCCTTCTGCAGCATCTTTGATATGAAGATGCTTGCGTCAGACATGTTCTTGAAGTTGGCTGCGCCTGTGAAGATAGATGGTGCGCCGAGTTTTGAGATTGCATCGTTGAGAACCACCTCTGTGCTTGTGGTGAACTTCGGCAGCTTCAAGTCGACAACGCACTTCTCCATATCTCTGTATAGCGAACCTATCTTCTGTGCGTCAAGCTGTTTCATCATTTCTTCAATCGACACACCTTCCTTAGGCAGCAGCACAGTCATATTGTATGTGCGATTGCCATAGGGTAGGGTGACCGCCTCAAAGGTGTTGTTGCTGAGGTAGCTGAAGTTGTCCTCCTGATGCATCATCTGTATGCGTTTGATGTCGCGTGTGTAGCCACGGAAGTTTTCTTCTTTCGTTAGCTCCTTTTCAAATGGTGTCTCCCACGTGCCTTCAAAGTAGATGGCGTTCATCAGTACCGCAACGTCAGAAGCCGAAAGTTGATCAACAATCTTCGGAATCATGCCATTGGTCTGCTTGCTGCACCACTGGTTGATTTTGTCTACTGCCTTGCTCGATGAGAAATCAAGACTCTCCACGCCAGCATCGTACATCTTGCCGACAGTGTTTCGGAAGTCGCTTTTCAGCTGGAAGTGCTTGTCGGCAGCTATGCAGTTGGCAATGTTGATTGTTGTCTGCTTGTCAGCGGTTACCGTACTGTTGAGCAATGCACGATACGACTCGTTAAGAGTCTGCAACGTCACATCGCCGACACCGAGCGATGCGAGTATCTCTTTCTGCGTATCACCATCAGCACCATTCGCCAGCATACCCATCAGATAGGATACGCTAAGCGGTGATATAACTTTGCTCTGCATATCAATCTGAGTCTTGAATAGATTGACGGCGAACTCATTGCCCTTGTTGATAGTGGCACGTTGGTCGTTTGAGAGGATCAAGTATTTCGCATCGGTATCCATATACGAATTGGGTTTTGTGGCGTTGGCCTCCTTTGCAATCTTGTTTGTTGAAGAGCAACTTGCCAGTGCCAGTGCTGACAAACTGGCAAGTGCTGCAGTCTTTATTCTTTTGTTCATTTATAGCTTGGGTTATGTTCTTATATAGCTTGCGTTATTCCTCCTCAGGAGTGATCAGCTTGTAGCCCTTGCCGTGGATGTTGATAATCTCAATCTGATCGTCGTCCTTGAGGTGCTTGCGCAACTTGGTGATGTACACGTCCATTGAGCGAGCGTTGAAGTAGTTGTCGTCAATCCAGATTGTCTTCAGGGCGAAGTCGCGCTGCAGAATTTCGTTGGCGTGGCTGCAGAGCAGCGCAAGCAGTTCGTTCTCCTTTGTGGTGAGCTTAGTCTGCTTATCGCCGATGACGAGCAACTGTTTCTGTGTGTCGAACGTGAAGCGACCGATGTGGTACACCGAGCTCTCCTTGTTCTTCTTGCCACGAACACGGCGGAGGATAGCCTCAATACGGAACACCAACTCTTCCATTGAGAACGGCTTGGTGATATAGTCGTCGGCACCAATCTTGAAGCCTTCGAGGATGTCCTCCTTCATTGTCTTCGCAGTGAGGAAGATGATAGGCACTTCGGTGTTAGCCTGACGAATCTCCTGAGCAAGAGTGAAGCCGTCCTTCTTAGGCATCATCACGTCGAGAACACAGATGTCGTATTTGGTCTTCATAAAAGCCTTGTAGCCAGCATCGCCGTCTGGGCATAAGTCGGCTGCGTAGCCCTTAGCCTGCAAGTATTCACGAAGCAGCATACCGAGGTTCTCATCGTCTTCACAAAGTAAGATTTTCAAATTGTCTTCCATAATCGTATTGTATTATTTAATTGTTTTTATTCTGTTATATTATATTCTACTTGCGCACCTTGCGTGTTGAGCCGTCGGCGTAGCGCACGATAGTAATGCCCTTTACAGGAGCGTTGAGACGCTGTCCGTCGAGCGAGTAGTAGCCGGTTACTTCGTTTGCACCTTCGTTGTCTACCTGCTTGATGCTAGTCTCGCCCAACTCTACGCGGCATTTAGCTGCGTTCTCGATAGTCGCCTTTATATTATTGCCATTAGTAACCTTCTTGATGATCAGTGCACAAACGTTCAACTTCGATTTGTCCTGAATCAGCTTGTGCTGCGAAATATTCTCGAAGGTAACTGTGTGGGTCTGCATTGTGCCTACGGTATAAGGACGAGTCAGCGAACCCTCTACGCCATACTGCACGCCTTTGCTGTCGATCGCAACCTGGTTGAACTCCATTCCGTATATGGTAGATTCATTGCCTTTAAATCTGTCATATTCCGGCAACACCTGATCCTCCCATTCGCCTACACGATTAGCCTGTCCCCAATTATCGTTCTTCAGTCCGTCGGCTGTGAGTACGTATGCCACATCATATTCGGTGCCCTCTTCCACATCCAGACAAGGCAGTACATTAGCTGTTACGTTGATGTCCTTTCCGTCGTATGCAGCTTTCACGCTGATGTCGAAAGATGCAGTCTTGTCCAACTCGTATTTGAAGTTGCTTTGACCGTCAAAGGTGTTCACCTTTTCGTCTCTTGCGCACATGATGAGTGGACGGTTCGTATTATTCCATGTTGTAGACAGCATACTGCTATATGCATTTGTTGCAAGAGCGTCGCCATCGTGAATTGAAATGCCGATGAAGTCATCCGGATAGAGTCGTTCCAACGACTCCATGATGGCAATGCCGCGCGGGCAATACTGACACCACAATCCAGTTACATCCTCGAACACCACACGTTTCTTGGCAGCCTGCAGCACAGTCCACCGCTCAATGTATGTATAGGTTATGCTTGTCTCATTAGGATGTCCGTCCACCTCGGTCACGTTGAAGATGACATCGCTCTTGCCAAGTTTTGTGCCCGGCTTAATTGGAATCGACACCTGCTGCGTGTTGTCGAACGGAGTCTCGAAGTCGATGGTCTGCGGTTCGCTTGATTCCTGTGTGTCGAAGTCGTAGAGAGTATATGTAATCTGCTTCACGGGATTCGTTCCGTAGTTGACGAGGTTTATCGGTGCGTTTACGAACTCGTCGTTCGGACTTACTGTCACCTTGCCTGCTGTCATTGGCGCTACTTTGTATGAGTCTGCCTTTGCTGTGAGTGTCGTACCCATCAGCATGACGAGCAGTAGGGATAGAATGTGTAGTAGGTTTTTCTTCATAGCTATGAATTTTAAGTGTTTATGTTTAAGTGATTCATCCTTTCTTATTGATTCTTTCTTTTTTATATTGGCATATTAATCTTTTATTATTGGCAGTTTTATGGTGAACTTTGTTCCCTTGCCGTATTCGCTCTCGATAGAGATGTCGCCGTCGTGGAGCATCACTATTTTCTTCACGTAAGCCAGTCCCAATCCGAAGCCTTTCACATCGTGTACGTTGCCTGTATGTACGCGGTAGAACTTGTCGAACACCTTGCGGAAGTTGTCCTTCTTTATGCCCAATCCAGTGTCGCGTACCGAGAAGTAGAGATGGTCGTTGTCGTTCCATGTGCGTAGGTAGATGTCTACCGGCTGGTCGGGTTTGCGATACTTCACAGCGTTGTCCAAGAGGTTGTTGAGCACATTCTGGAAGTGCACCTCGTCGACGTACAGTGTTGAGTCGACTGCCTCTATCTCTGTATATATCTTTCCGCCGGTATGCTCCACGCGCAGCGAGAACGAGTTGGATATGTTCTCCACCATCTCGTTTAGGTCGAGCTTCTTCTTCTTGAACACCGCCTTTTTGCGGTCGAACATCGACATCTGTAGCACCTTCTCTACAAGGAAGCGCAGGCGTTTCGACTCGTCGAAAATCACCTGTCCCAAGTGCTTTGTCATCGCCGCACTCTTCGTTACCGACTCGTCGTTCATCATCTGTGCAGCGAGCGAGATGCTGGCTATAGGTGTCTTCAGTTCGTGGGTCATATTGTTGATGAAGTCGTTCTTTATCTCGGTGTAGCGTTTCTGTCTGAAAATCACTACTATAGTGAAGATGAACGTTACGAGCAACACGAGGGTGAAGGCTACCGACGGTATCATAAATCTCACAGACGAGAAGATGTACGAACCCATGTCGGGGAAGTGGATGCGCACTACGCCCATCTTCGACTGTGGGTCGTTGCGGAACAGTACCTGCGAGTAGGTGAACTCCTCGCCCTCTTCTGTGTAGTCGGGACAACGATACACCTCGCGTCCGTCTTGTGTGCTGACGGTGAAGTGATATGGTATGTTCACTCCGTTGTTCATCAGCTCGGCTTTGAGGTCTTGGTCAAGCAGTTTGAAGTTGATGCGCTCCTTAAGCGGACGCTCCGAGGCGGAGTAGAGAATGGAGTAGACCACCTCGTCGAGCAACGCCTTCTGGTAGATATAGCGGTTCTTCACAATCTCTTGCAGCGACTTAGAGGCTTCGCTAAGCGAGTTCTTGTCCGTGTTCAGAATCATTCCCTTCGGCATCTGCGACGGCTTTATCGTGATGGTCTTCAGTTCAAACGACGAATACACCGTGCCGTCCTTACCTGCTACCGAGTATTGGTGCGACTGCTGTATGCTTCCATCTAACTGTCCTGAGCGTGTGCCGATGGAGTCTTTACGGAAGGCGCGACGCTCTGTCTCGTTCACGTCTTTCTCAAGATAGCGCAGTGTTTCGTTGAGTTCCAGGTTGCGTGACGCTTGATACAAGGCACGGTTCACCGACTCGTCGAACTGCTCCTTTTTCATGTCCACCATCGCCTGGATGTATTTTAGCTGAAGGAATAGCAAACCAAGGAATGAAAATCCCATTATGATAGCTATTGTCCATATCGTTTTCTTCTTCATAATTTAAAATCTTACATCTGCAAAGATAGAAATCTTAGTTGATACTGAAGTTGAATTTGTTAATAAAAAACGAAAGATTCGCAATTATTAACCAAATTGAATGATTATAATTGCGAATCTTTAATTATAAATACGTTTAATGTGTGCTTATGTTATAATATACCTCCACTCTTGTTTACTGTCTTGAACTGATAAATCCCTCAAGATTAGCATATTTGCGTTTCATCAGTCGATTGTAGACGTTGCGCAGCCACAGTCGGTGAGTAGCAATAAAGCCTAATCCGATGAGTAGCATTGTCAAGTAGGCTATATTCTCTGAGAACAACGACTGTAGTATGTTCACAAGAATGTTGGGCACGATGAACACGATAGCCACTATTACTAATTGTATGTAGTTGGTCTTCAGTCCGGCCTTGTCCGTCATCTTGGTGTTCAGCGGAACTGTTATCTTGTTATATACAGCCGTCTGAAAGGCGATGAAGTACTGGAAACCCATTGTGAATATCATGTAGCTCACGAGCATCAGCAGCGACCACTTGCCGCTTATCACTGCAGGCAGCATAAGCAGGAACGGCGCAATCAGCAGTAGCGAGTAGAACACATACTTTGCCTTGAGTAGCGAGAGGATGTTCTCGCGGTGTGTCAGCAGACAGTCGATGTAGTTGCCCTCGTAGCTCATCAGTCCGAGCAGGTTCATTGTGCCGAATATCATAAACGCATACAGTCCCCAGAAGTTTGTCATGCCACCAGAGTCGTACACGTCCGACATCACTATCACCGTGCAGAGAATAGCCATAGTGAAGAAGCCCGCCCTCAAGGCTTTCTTCGGAGTAGCGTTCCTAAGCAGCAGCTTTATTTCGAGCTGCATGAATAGTCCTATCTCGCCATACTTCTCGAAGAAGGCAAACCGGTTCACCTTCTTCACACTCTTCTTCACCTCCGTGCGCATCAGCTCGCGCTCAATACTTGCGTATTGCACTCGGCGGTTGACAGCAGTAATGCCTACAAGCACCACGATTGCAATAAAGATTGGTAGCACGTTGTGCTTGTCGAGCATCGTACCGACGGTGGAGTAGGTGTTTACGAACTGACTCCACCCTGCATTGCTGCCAACGTACATAGGCATTGCTTCTATACCATATATAATAATAGGTAGTGCCCACCATAGTACCGAGCGGTTGGTTAGCGTGCGTGCTATCGCGTACCACTGGCTGTTGATGAGGATGAGCACCAGGCAGAACAGCATTGTCAGTGTGGCTGTTGCCATACCGTAGCTGAACACTATCGACATCAATGCGTATGGCAGGAAGAATGCAAACCAAACGAAGTTGCCTTTGCTTATGAGCGAGTTGTAGATGAAGGCATCGATACATGTGTAGCGCGGCAAGGGCAGCAATATATAAGGTTTGATGATGTGTGCTGGTGTCTGCTGCATTGTAAACCTCATGCCGAAGTCGACAAGCAGCAGAAACGGTATGCCTATGCACAGATTTTCGGTTGCCGTTGCTGTGTTGTCGCTATTTGCAATGAGCGAGAAACCAACCGCCAGTCCCATAAGGTAGATGACGATAATGAGGATAGAGAACAAGATGAAAAACTTTGCGAACTTGTTTTCCGTTGCGCTCAGACTGCGGTCGTCGGCAAGTTTACGATGCCGCAACAGCAGTCGGATAAGTTCAAACTTATGGCTGGTGTATTTCATATAAGTATTATGTCTGAAGCCAAGTCGTCGACCTTAAAATCTTATCTAAGGTCGATAACCTCAGCAGTGGGGTAGTCCTTTGAGTTGAATGTGAAGATTGCGTCAGAGAGTCTCTTCGGCGAGAAGTTGCTCACCGTGATAGTGCTCCACTTGCCCTTGTGCTTCATCTTCACCTTCGACGGCACACCCGTCTTGCGGTTGATAGTGATGTACATCTCCGCAATGCTTTTGTTTTTGTTTTGTGCCACGAGATGCACCTCGTCGTTTGCGCCCGCTGTGGTTGCAGTCATGGTGTAGCCGGTTTTATATATATTGATGAACGAGTAGGGGTTCATCATCTGCTGCTGAGCCTGCGTCGGCGTGCTCACGTTCACCTCGTTGTTCTTCTTCATGTACGTCCACTGCGTCTTGCCGTTGTACCATACCGTCATTTGCGATGTGCGAGCGTTGAACTTGTTGCCCTTAATGGCTATGGTGCCCGACACGGTTCCGGTTGAAGCATTGCTCATTGTGAACGAAGCACTTGCTCCGCCCGATCTGCCTATTACCTTTGCCGTGCGGTCCAGTATCTTTCGTGCTGCGGCATCGTTCTTCTGTGCTGCGCTTGTGCTTACACCAAGCCAAGCCATGCACATTGTAATGATAATTCCTAAAAACAAACGTTTCATAATCTTATTATATGTGTTTTTGTTTATATACTATTTTATATTAACCTCTCAGTTGGTTCATGATAGCTGTCAGCTGACCCTCGTCTGCGATGAGCACATCGCGCGGCTTACTGCCGTGTGCTGCACCCACGATGCCTGCCTTCTCGAGCTGATCCATGAGTCGTCCGGCACGGTTGTAGCCGATAGAGAAGCGACGCTGAATCATACTCGTGCTGCCTTGCTGACTGACGATAACGGAGCGTGCTGCCTCCTCGAAGAATGGGTCGAGACTGCCCATGTCCGTGCTGCCCGTGTTGCCACCGCCCTCCGAGTCGTCGCCCTTCGGTTCTGGCAGCTCCATCGGATGTGTCGGACCCGACTGGTGCTCGATGTATTCGTTTATTTCGCCAATCTCTTTCGTGCTGATGAATGCACACTGCACACGTGTCGGCTCGTTGCCGTTGAGGTAGAGCATATCGCCCATACCGATTAGCTGGTTAGCACCCGGACGGTCGAGGATGATGCGCGAGTCCATCATCGAACTTACCTTGAAGGCGATACGTCCAGGGAAGTTCGCCTTGATGTTACCAGTGATGATTGATGTGGTAGGACGCTGCGTAGCGATAATCATGTGGATGCCCACTGCACGTGCCAACTGAGCGATACGTGCGATTGGCATTTCCACCTCCTTGCCGGCTGTCATGATAAGGTCGCCGAACTCGTCGATGATAACCACTATGTACGGCATAAACTCGTGTCCGTGTTCTGGGTTTAGGCGACGATGCAGGAACTTGTCGTTGTATTCCTTCAAGTTGCGTGCGCCTGCCAACTTCAGCAAGTCGTAGCGGTGGTCCATGAGCGTACACAGGCTTTTCAGCGTGCGCACCACCTTTGTCACGTCGGTGATGATTGGCTCGTCGTCGTCGTCCACCTGTGCCATGAAGTGGTCAGCGATAGGCGAGTAGACACTGAACTCCACCTTCTTCGGGTCGATGAGCACGAGCTTCAGTTCGTTCGGGTGCTTCTTGTAGAGCAGCGAAGTGATGATGACGTTCAGACCTACCGACTTACCTTGACCCGTAGCACCGGCTACGAGCAGATGCGGAATCTTCGTAAGGTCTGCCATGAACACCTCATTGGTGATGGTCTTTCCGAGCACGATAGGCAAGTCGTACTTCGTTTCCTGAAACTTCTTCGAGTTCAGAATGCTCTCCATCGATACATTATGGCGCTTCTTGTTCGGCACCTCAATACCGATAGTGCCCTTGCCCGGTATCGGTGCAATGATGCGCACGCCGAGAGCCGAGAGGCGTAGCGCGATGTCGTCTTCGAGGTTGCGTATCTTTGTGATGCGAATGCCCTCTGCCGGCGTAATCTCGTAGAGTGTGATAGTCGGACCCACCGTCGCCTTTATCTCGCGTATCTCGATGCCGAAACTCTTGAGCACCTTTATAATCTCCTCGTTGTAAGCCTTTATTTCCTCCATATCGATGTATGGTTTACCGTCGTTCTCGTCTTTGGTGAGCAGACTAAGTGTCGGGTACTTGTATCGTGTGAAAGGCTCAAGCGGATTGATTGGCGTGTTTATAGCCTCGTCGGTGAGCCGTTCCCCCTTCGCCTTTTCGTCCTTACCCACCTCCACGGTCAGCTTGTCATCGTCCGTTTTTACGGATTTAGGGTTCGGGGTAGCTGTTATTATCGGTTCGGCTGCAGCCTTGCTCGGTTTCTTCGCTCCGAGGTTAGAGAACTCGGTGAGGTCTATAACGGGTGTTGGTTCGCTCTCTTTTCCCGTTTCTTTAGCAGAGTTTCTTGTCTTATCATTTTCCGTGCTTAACTTGGTGTAGCCATCCTCAATGTCCGTTGTGTCGCTATCGGTGTTCGATAGTTTGTCCGTAACAATCTCCGATGCTTTGTCCGTGAAGCTCTTTATGGGGTTGAACATACGGCGCACCCATGTGATGGTCTGCTTGCTGACGAATGTGAGCAACGCTATCGCCGTGAAGAATAAGACAGCGGTTAGTCCCGGAGGTCCAATCACATTTTCGGTGAAGTCGACGCAGACTGATCCGTGGTAGCCACCAGGGTTGAAAATAGCCTCTGGCATGAGTGGTGCGAGTACCTTAGCAAGGAACACCGACAACCATATCATAGCTATGCCCATTCCGAAGAACCACTTCCAAATGTTCAGCACATATATCTGCATCATCTTGATGCCCGAAACAAGCAAGAAGCAAGGCACGAAGAATGCTGCGTAACCAAAGTTTTTAGTAACGAGGGTGTAGGATAATATAGCTCCCATTGAGCCACAATAGTTCTTAAACACCTTACCTTGATTGAGCCATTCGCCAGGGCGTGTGTGTTCGAGCAGGCTTTGGTCTTCAGCTCCTGTATTTATGTAAGAGAACAATGCCACGAAGGTATAGACAGCGAATAGTGCTATCACCATGCCCAACAGGAAGTCGGTACGCTCACTTTTGAGAATACTTTGCAGTCCTATTGCTTCTTTAAAATTAGAGGCTTTGCGCTCCGTCTTTTTCTTTGCCATATATTTTGTTTGAAATTGTGTTCATATAGTAGGAGGTGTGTGGCCATCCTACCCATACCACGCTCCTCACCAGGGGGTGCAGTGGTCCCCACTGCACCAGCCAAATATATATTAATAGGTGGTGTGAGCATCCTGCCCATACCTCCTAAGTTGGGTGCGTGGTATTGGCAGGATGCCCATACCTCCTACCACGCATCCAAATTGTTTACAAAATTAGTGGAAAAAAGTTGGAAACGACCATAAATTCCCAACTTTTTTCTAATTTTGCAAAATCTTTCCATATCAAGATGAAAACAATATACAATAAATTTGATAAAAGCATAATCAATTCGCTGCCACTGGTCGATTTCCCAGGCAAAATCACAGTCGTACAAAGCGAGTCCGAAGCCGATCGTGCTGTCGACTACCTCCTCTCTTGCGAGATGTTAGGTGTCGACACCGAGACACGCCCCACCTTCCGTCGTGGGCAGAACCATAAAGTAGCACTGCTCCAAGTAGCCACCCACGACCAGTGCTTCCTCTTTCGTCTCAACCACATCGGATTGCCCGATTCGCTCCTACGCCTGCTCAGTAACAAGCAAGTGCCAATGATTGGTCTTTCGTGGCACGACGACCTACTCTCGCTCCATCGCCGTCGCGAGTTCGAACCGGGTTGGTTCATCGATATCCAGGACATCATCGGCAATATCGGTGTTGAGGATAAAAGCCTGCAAAAGCTCTACGCCAACCTCTTTGGTGAGAAAATCAGCAAGCGACAGCGCCTCACCAATTGGGAGGCGGACGTGCTTAACGACAAGCAGAAGGAGTATGCAGCCATCGACGCATGGGCGTGCATACGCCTCTACAACGAGATAATGCAACTCATGGCTACCCATGACTACGAACTGAAGACAGTCCAAGAAGAATAAAACCACGCACCCCACCAGAGGGTGCAGTGGTCCCCACTGCACCAAACCAAATAGATATTAATAGGTGGTATGGGCAGGATGCCCATACCTCCTAAGTATTAGAATATGTACAAAACACTATATTTAAAGAAAGGTAAAGAAGAAAGCCTCAAGCGCTTTCACCCATGGATATTCTCTGGCGCTGTAGCCGAGATTGAAGATAATGTAGCCGAAGGCGAAATCGTACGCGTCCTCACCTCGCAGGGCGACTTCATCGCAGTCGGCATGTACCAAATAGGCTCTATCGCTGTGCGCGTGCTCTCGTTCCGCGACATCACCATCGATAGCGAGTTCTGGTTCGCGCGCCTGCAGTCGGCTTGGCAGATGCGCCAGGCTATCGGACTCATTGGCAGAGAGAACAACAACACGTTCCGCCTTGTGCACGGCGAGGGCGACAACCTCCCCGGTCTCGTCATCGACTGCTATGGCGACACCGCAGTCATGCAGGCTCACAGCGTTGGTATGCACCTCGTTCGCCATGAGATATGCGAGGCTCTTGTGCAAGCTTCCGAGGGCGAGATAAAGAACGTCTACTACAAGAGCGAGACAACGTTGCCGTTTAAAGCAGACGTAGAGCACGAGAACGGCTTCATCTACGGCTCGATGGGCAGCGATGTGGCTATGGAGAACGGCTTGAACTTCCACATCGACTGGCTGAAGGGACAGAAGACCGGCTTCTTCGTCGACCAGCGCGAGAACCGCCACCTGCTCGAGACCTATTCAAAGGGACGCTCCGTCCTCAATATGTTCTGCTACACGGGCGGCTTTTCTGTTTACGCTATGCGTGGCGGAGCAAAGCTTGTGCACTCCGTCGACAGCAGCGCAAAGGCCATCGAACTCACCAACAGAAACATCGCCCTCAACTTCCCCGGCGACGAACGTCACGCTGCCTTCTGCGAAGACGCTTTCAAGTTCCTCGATGCCAACGCCAAAACCTATGATCTCATTGTGCTCGACCCCCCTGCGTTCGCCAAGCATCGTGCAGCTCTGCGCAACGCCCTCAAAGGCTACACACGCCTCAACGTCAAAGGATTACAGCGCATCAAGCCCGGTGGTATCCTCTTCACCTTCAGCTGCTCGCAGATAGTGACAAAGGAGAACTTCCGTAACGCTGTCTTCACCGCTGCCGTGCAGGCTAACCGCAAGGTGCGCATCCTGCATCAAATCCACCAGCCTGCCGACCACCCGATAAACATCTACCACCCAGAGGGCGAATACCTCAAGGGATTGGTTCTCTACGTAGAATAATAGTAGGAGGGTATGGCATCCCTGCCCATACCACGCACCCCACCAGGGGGTGCAGTGGTCCCCACTGCACCAACCAAGCAAAAATAACCAAAGCAAGAAGTGGAAAACAAATCACCAATAATCAGCACATTCGTCGACCAAGTACGACACTTCGCCCACCACCACCAACTATTCACCCCTCGTGGCAAGTACATCATCGCCCTCTCCGGCGGTGCCGACAGCGTGTCGCTGCTCCTCGTGTTGAAACACTTAGAGTCCGAGTTAGGCATAACCCTCGAAGCCGCCCACTGCAACTTCCATCTGCGTGGAGCCGAGTCCCTGCGCGACGAAGAGTTTTGCAAGCAACTTTGCGGTCGTCTCGACGTGCCTCTTCACCTCGTCCACTTCGACACGCAGGCTTATGCTGACCTGTATCGTGTGAGCATCGAGATGGCTGCGCGCGATCTGCGCTACGGCTACTTCGAGCAGCTTCGCCGAGATATCGGAGCGCAGGATATCTGCGTAGCACATCATCGCGACGACAGCGTTGAGACCGTTCTGCTCAACCTCGTTCGCGGCACCGGACTGCGCGGACTGCGTGGCATCCAACCGCGCAACGCGCACATCATCCGACCTCTGCTCTCGCTTAGCAGAGGGGATATTGTGCAGTATCTTGACGCTCTCGGTGAGAGTTATGTTACAGATTCAACCAATCTGCATAACGATGTGAAGCGCAACAAGATACGTCTTGATGTAATGCCGTTGTTGCGTGAGCTTAATCCCAGCGTAAGCCAGTCGATTTTCGAGACCACCCAGCACGTAGCCGAAGCTCTGAAGGTCTTCGACCACGCCATCCAGCACGCCATTGCCGATGTCACCACCCCCATGGAGAGCACTTTAGGGGGTGCACTTGTCTCAAGTGCACCAACCAAGCAGTTAGGAACCACACCATCTCACCCCCTCACCATATCAGTTGAACGGTTGAAGCAGCAGCCTTCGCCTGAATATACCTTGCACGAAATACTCAGTCTCCGAGGCTTCACCTCGGCACAAATCGACCAAATATACAATTCTCTCGATAGCTGCTCTGCAGGCAAAATCATCTCTTCCGACTCGTACGAACTCGCTTTCGACCGTGGCACACTCATCTTACAGCAGAAAACAAATGTAGCCGATGCTGCACGCTCAATGCGCATCCCCGAAACTGGAACCTATGTGTTCAGCGACAGTTTAAAACTGAAAGTAGCGGGAGAAGATTGTGGCGAGGGTTACGAGCCGAGTCGCGCCGCACGCTGCGCCACACTCGACGCATCGAACATCAAGTTTCCGCTCACCTTGCGCCACATAGAGCCGGGCGACCGCTTCACGCCCTACGGCATGAGCCACACGAAGCTTGTCAGCGACTACCTCACCGACCGCAAGAAGAACATCTTTGAGAAGCGCGAGCAACTCGTCCTCACCGATGCCACCGGCCGCATACTATGGCTCCTCGGCGAGCGCACCGACAACCACTTCCGCATCACCCCCCACACCCAACGAGCCCTCCGCATCACCCTTCAATAGGAGGTATGGGCATCCCTGCCCATACCACGCACCCACATAAAAGAAGTGCACCAACCAAGCCTACCACGTTGCCCCAGCGTGGCAAACAAGTTGCCGTAGCGTGGCAAACAAGTTGTCTCAGCGTGGCAATCAAGTTGTCGTAGCGTGGCAATCAAGTTTTCTCAGGGGGTGCACTTGTCTCAAGTGCACCAACCAAGAATAAAGCCAACAGTTCGGTTGGTGCAGCAGAGACTGCTGCACCCCCTAAGGTGCACCAACCAAAGAATAATGCCAACAGTTCGGTTGGTGCAGCAGAGACTGCTGCACCCCCAAGGTGCACCAACCAAAAAATAAAGCCAACAGTTCGGTTGGTGCAGCAGAGACTGCTGCACCCCCTAAGGTGCACCAACCAAGCAACCATTTGGGTGGCGGCAGTGGTGCTGCTTGCCGCCTCGTGCGAGCAGGAGGAGT